>NZ_WNKZ01000049.1 GCF_009720835.1 Pseudoduganella buxea | reverse complement strand
CCGCGCCCGAGCTGCCGCGCGCCATCGCCTTCGGCGCCTTGCCGCCGGATTGGGAAGCGCAGGCGCGCGAGTTGGGCGTGCTGTCCGTCCACGTCGACCACCGGCACCTGACGGCCGCGCAGGCCGCGGCCGTCAAGGCGGCCGGTTTTGGCCTGTTTTGCTATACCGTCAACGATCCGGCCCGTGCCCGTACCCTGCTGGACTGGGGCGTCGACGCCATTTGCACTGACCGCATCGATCTCCTGCCCCCCGACTTCAAGTAGCGCTTGCGTTATATAATCGGCGTTTTGCATATCAGCCAGGGCCGTGGCCCGCACTAGCCAACACGACATGAAATCAACTGAAATCCGCGAGAAGTTCCTCAAATTCTTCGAGTCCAAGGGTCACACGATCGTCCGTTCCAGCCCGCTGGTGCCGGGTAACGATCCGACCATGCTGCTGACCAACTCGGGCATGGTGCAGTTCAAGGACGTGTTCCTGGGCCTGGATTCGCGCCCGTATTCGCGCGCCACGTCCGTGCAGCGCTGCGTGCGCGCCGGCGGCAAGCACAACGACCTGGAAAACGTCGGCTACACGGCCCGTCACCACACCTTCTTCGAGATGCTGGGTAACTTCAGCTTCGGCGACTACTTCAAGCGCGACGCCATCGCCTACGCCTGGGAGCTGCTGACGAAGGTCTACATGCTGCCGGCCGAGAAGCTGACCGTCACCGTCTACCAGGAAGACGACGAAGCCTACGACATCTGGGCCAACGAAGTGGGCGTGCCGCGCGAGCGCATCATCCGCATCGGCGACAACAAGGGCGCCCGCTACGCGTCGGACAACTTCTGGCAGATGGCCGATACGGGCCCGTGCGGCCCGTGCACGGAGATCTTCTACGACCACGGCGCCGACATCTGGGGCGGCCCACCGGGCTCGCCCGACGAAGACGGCGACCGCTTCATCGAGATCTGGAACCTCGTGTTCATGCAGTTCAACCGCGATGAAGCGGGCAATATGACGAAGCTGCCGAAGCCCTGCGTCGACACGGGCATGGGCATGGAGCGTTTGGCCGCCGTGCTGCAGCACGTGCACAGCAACTACGAGATCGACCTGTTCCAGGCCCTGATCAAGGCCGCCGCGCGCGAAACGGGCGTGGAAGACCTGGAAAGCAAGTCGCTGCGCGTCATCGCCGACCATATCCGCGCCGCCGCCTTCCTGATCGTCGACGGCATCATTCCGAGCTCGGAAGGTCACGGCTATGTACTGCGCCGCATCATCCGCCGCGCGCTGCGCCACGGTCACAAGCTGGGCCAGACCAAGCCGTTCTTCTACAAGCTGGCGGCCGACCTGAACGCCGAGATGGGCACGGCCTATCCGGAACTGACGGACAAGCTGTCCTATGTCCAGCAGGTGCTGAAGACCGAGGAAGAGCGTTTCGGCGAAACGCTGGAAAACGGCATGAAGATCCTGGAAGCGCAGCTGGCCAAGGATGCCACCAAGCTCGATGGCGCCACCGCCTTCACGCTGTACGACACCTACGGCTTCCCGCTCGACCTGACGGCCGACATCTGCCGCGAGCGTGGCATCACGCTCGATGAAGCAGGCTTCGCCGAGGCGATGGAAAACCAGAAGAAGACGGCCCGCGCGGCCGGCAAGTTCAAGATGGCAGCCAACGTGGAATACAGCGGCGCCAAGACGGCCTTCGTCGGCTACGAACAGCTTAATTTCGACTCCACCGTCATCGCCCTTTACAGCAATGGCGCGCCGGTGCAGGAACTCAAGGCGGGCGAGCAGGGCATCGTGGTGCTGGACTCCACGCCATTCTACGCCGAATCGGGCGGCCAGGTGGGCGACCAGGGCGTCATCCAGACCGCCGACGCGAAGTTCGCCGTGGACGATACGCTGAAGATCCAGCCGGACGTCTTTGGCCAGCACGGCACCCTGGAAGCGGGTTCGCTGAAGGTGGGCGACAAGGTGTCGGCCCTGGTCGATACGGCCAAGCGCAACCGCACCATCCGCAACCACTCGGCCACGCACCTGATGCACAAGGCGCTGCGCGAGGTGCTGGGCGGCCACGTGGCGCAAAAGGGCTCGCTGGTCGATCCCGACAAGACCCGTTTCGACTTCAGCCACAACGCTCCCGTAACGCCCGAGCAGATCGCGCAGGTCGAGGCGCTGGTGAACAAGGAAATCCTGGAGAACCATCCGACGAAGGCCCAGCACATGTCCTTCGACGACGCCGTCAAGCATGGCGCGATGGCCCTGTTCGGCGAGAAGTACGGCGACCAGGTGCGCGTGCTCGATATCGGCACGTCCAAGGAACTGTGCGGCGGCGTGCACGTCAACCGCACCGGTGACATCGGCCTGTTCAAGATCGTCTCCGAAGGCGGCGTGGCGGCCGGTATCCGCCGTATCGAAGCCGTGACGGGCGAGGGCGCGCTGGCGCTGGTCCAGTCGATGACGCGCCGCCTGAACGAAGCGGCGACCGCGCTGAAGGCCACGCCGGAAGAGCTCACCAGCCGTATCGGCCAGGTGCAGGACCAGGTCAAGACGCTGGAAAAGGAACTCAATGCGCTGAAATCGAAGCTGGCATCGGGCCAGGGCGACGAGCTGGCCACCCAGGCCGTCGACGTCAAGGGCCTGAAGGTGCTGGCCGCCACGATGGAAGGCGCCGACGTCAACGCGCTGCGCGAGACGATGGACAAGCTCAAGGACAAGCTGAAGACGGCCGCCATCGTGCTGGCCAGCGTCGCCGACGGCAAGGTCAGCCTGATCGCCGGCGTCACCGCCGATTCGATCGGCAAGGTCAAGGCCGGCGAACTGGTCAACTTCGTCGCCCAGCAGGTCGGCGGCAAGGGCGGTGGCCGTCCGGACATGGCCCAGGCCGGCGGCACCAACCCGGCCGCGCTGCCGCAGGCCCTGGCCGGCGTGGCGGGTTGGGTCGAGTCGAAGATCTGAGTTCTCGCGCTTCCGGAAAAGGCGGCTTCGGCCGCCTTTTTTTCATGCGGGCGCGGTGGCCGACGGCCGTCTATGGATGAGCAGGATTCATGGCCTCGGCCGGGCCCGTCACCCAAAGCGGTGCGCCCGCTGCACCATCATGTCGCAGTGCGTCAGATGGGGTTTTTGGCTTATACTCCCGTCCTTGCGCGTCAGATCGGGACCTCGTTGCGACCCCGTTGTCTTACATGAATCTGACGTTGCAACTTTGCAACGACTAATGAACAATTTTGGTGCAGTGCGTCACGGCGGGTAATTTGGGGTAGACTGTGGCGACTCTGCACAAAAATTGGCGAGAAATTTGATGAGCGAAACTCTACTCGAAACCGAAATCATGGAATTTCATAAGGAACTCGATGCGCGCGGTTTGAACTGCCCGCTGCCGATCCTGAAGGCAAAAAAGGCTCTCGCCGAACTCGAGAGCGGCCAGGTCCTGCGCATCATGGCGACCGATCCGGGTTCCGTCCGGGATTTCCAGGCCTTCGCCAAGCAAACGGGCAACCCGCTGCTGTCGCACGTCCAGCATGGTGCCGAGTTCACGTTCCTGATGCGCCGCAAATAAGTATTTAATTTGCCCAAGGCTGCGCTTCGGCGCAGAAACGCAGGCACAGCACCCCTGAAACAGCAGGACAGTTCCGCACCCGGAGCTGTCCTTTGTTATTTTAGAGCGCTAACACTAACAAAAAATCGCACGATCGTGCTTTAATTCAGTGCCGGCTTAGAAAAACTCATATAATCTAGCCCACATTTCACTATCACTTTTTCCCAAAGGCATCCCATGAAAGTCCTGGTACCTGTCAAACGCGTGGTCGACTACAACGTCAAGGTACGCGTCAAGTCCGACGGCACTGGCGTCGATATCGCCAACGTCAAAATGTCGATGAACCCGTTCGACGAGATCGCGATGGAAGAAGCGACGCGCCTGAAGGAAGCGGGCAAAGTGACGGAAGTGGTGGCCGTGTCCTGCGGCGTGACGCAATGCCAGGAAACCCTGCGTACCGGCATGGCCATCGGCGCCGACCGCGGCATCCTGGTCGAAACCACCGCCGAGCTGGAACCGCTGGCCGTGGCCAAGCTGCTGAAAGCGCTGGCCGACAAGGAACAGCCGCAGCTGATCATCCTGGGCAAGCAGGCCATCGACGACGACTCCAACCAGACCGGGCAGATGCTGGCCGCCATGCTGGGTTGGCCGCAGGCGACGTTCGCCTCGAAGGTCGTGCTGGAAGACGGCAAGGCAACCGTGACGCGTGAAGTGGACGGCGGCCTGGAAACCGTGGCCCTGACCCTGCCGGCCATCGTCACCACCGACCTGCGCCTGAACGAGCCGCGCTACGTGACCCTGCCGAACATCATGAAGGCCAAGAAGAAGCCGCTGGAAACGATCAAGCCGGAAGACCTGGGCGTCGACGTGACCCCGCGCCTGAAGACCCTGAAGGTCGTCGAGCCGGCCAAGCGCTCGGCCGGCATCAAGGTTCCGGACGTCGCCACGCTGGTTGCCAAGCTGCGCACCGAAGCCAAAGTCATCTAAATAATTCGCGGCGCACGCCAACAATCGGCGTCGGTCCCCCTGCGGGGACGACCCCGACCGGGACCAGTACCCGGGCGCCGCAGTCAACAAGGAAAAATCATGGTCGCACTCGTCATCGCAGAACACGACAACGCTAGCCTGAAGGGCAGCACCCACCACACCGTGACCGCAGCCGCCCAGTGCGGCGGCGAAGTCCACGTGCTGGTCGCAGGTTCCAACGCCGGCGCCGCCGCCGAGCAGGCCGCGCAGATCGCCGGCGTCACGAAAGTGCTGGTCGCCGACGCGCCGCACTTCGCCGACGGCCTGGCCGAAAACGTGGCCGAGCAGGTGCTGGCCGTCGCCGGCAACTACTCGCACATCCTGGCCCCCGCCACCGCCTACGGCAAGAACATCCTGCCGCGCGTGGCCGCCAAGCTGGACGTGGCCCAGATCTCCGAGATCACCAAGGTCGATTCGCCCGACACCTTCGAGCGCCCGATCTATGCCGGTAACGCCATCGCCACCGTGCAGTCGTCCGACAAGATCAAGGTCATCACCGTGCGCACCACCGGTTTCGACTCGGCTGCATCCACCGGCGGTTCGGCCGCCACGGAAACGCTGACGGCCGTCGCCGATTCGGGCAAGTCCGCCTTCGTCGGCCGCGAGCTGGCCAAGTCGGACCGTCCGGAACTGACTGCGGCGAAGATCATCGTCTCGGGCGGTCGCGGCATCGGTTCGGCCGACAACTTCAAGATCCTGGAACCGCTGGCCGACAAGCTGAACGCGGCAATGGGCGCCTCGCGCGCCGCCGTCGATGCCGGCTTCGTGCCGAACGACTGGCAGGTCGGCCAGACCGGCAAGATCGTCGCGCCGTCGCTGTACATCGCCGTCGGTATCTCCGGCGCGATCCAGCACCTGGCCGGCATGAAGGATTCGAAGACCATCGTCGCCATCAACAAGGACCCGGAAGCGCCGATCTTCTCCGTGGCCGACTACGGCATCGTCGGCGACCTGTTCGAGATCGTGCCGCAACTGGTCAAGGAACTGGGCTGATTCCCCCACGGGACTGAATTACCGAGCCACGCTGGCCAGGCACAAGACGCCGGCCACCGTGGCTTTTTTCTTGGAGAGAGAAGATGACTTACAAAGCCCCGATCAAGGACATGCTGTTCGTGATGAACGAACTGGCCAACCTGGCAGCCGTGAACGCGCTGCCCGGCTGCGAGGATGCCACGCCGGAGACCGCCGAAGCCGTGCTGGAAGAGAACGCGAAATTCGTCAGCGGCGTCGTCGCCCCGCTGAACCACGCCGGCGACAAGGAGCCCAGCTTCTGGCACGACGGCCAGGTCACCACCAGCAAGGGCTTCAAGGAAGCCTTCCGCCAGTTCGCCGACGCGGGCTGGCAGGGCCTGCAGCACCCGCAGGACTTCGGCGGCCAGGGCCTGCCCAAGCTGGTGGGCACGCCATGCGTCGAGATGCTGCAAGGCGCCAACCTGTCGTATGGCCTGGTGGCCCTGCTGTCGGACGGTGCCATCGAAGCGCTGCTGACGGCCGGCAGCGACGAACAGAAAGCCACCTACCTGGAGCCGCTGGTGACGGGCAAGTGGACCGGCACGATGAACCTGACGGAACCGCAGGCCGGTTCCGACCTGGCCGCCGTGCGCACCCGCGCCGTGCCGCAGGGCGACGGCACCTACAAGATATTCGGCACCAAGATCTTCATCACGTGGGGCGAGCACGACATGACGGAAAACATCGTGCACCTGGTGCTGGCGCGCACGCCGGATGCACCGGCAGGCGTGAAGGGCATCTCGCTGTTCATCGTGCCGAAGTTCATGGTCAATGCCGATGGCTCGCTGGGCGAGCGCAATGACGCGCACTGCGTGTCGATCGAACACAAGCTGGGCATCAAGGCCAGCCCGACGGCCGTGCTGCAGTTCGGCGACAACGGCGGCGCCATCGGCACGCTGGTGGGCGAAGAGAACCGCGGCCTGGAATACATGTTCATCATGATGAACGCGGCTCGCTTCGGCGTCGGCATCCAGGGCATCGGCCTGGCGGAGAACGCCTACCAGCAGGCCGTGGCTTTCGCCAAGGACCGCGTGCAGTCGCGCGACCTGGCCGGTTCCGCCGGCCCGGTCTCGATCATCCACCATCCGGACGTGCGCCGCATGCTGATGTCGATGCGCTCGCAGACCGAGGCGGCGCGCGCGCTGGCCTATGTCGGCGCCGGCTACAGCGACATCGCCCACTACCATGCGGACGGAGAAACCCGCGCGGCCCACATGGCGATCTACGAATACCTGGTCCCCGTCATCAAGGGCTGGTCGACCGAGATGAGCGAGAACGTCGCGCGCGACGGCGTGCAGGTACACGGCGGCATGGGCTTCATCGAGGAGACGGGCGCGGCGCAGCACTACCGCGACGCCAAGATCCTGCCGATCTACGAAGGCACGACGGCCATCCAGGCCAACGACCTGGTGGGCCGCAAGACGGTACGCGACGGCGGCAAGGTAGCCAATCACCTGATCGCGCAAGTGCGCGCCACGGCGACCCAGCTGGGCGAGCAGGCCACGGGCGAGCACGCGGCCGCTTTCGCCGCCATCCGCAAGCACCTGGAGCAGGGCGCCGCCGACCTGGAAGCGGTGGTCAACTTCGTGCTGGCCAACGTCAAGGGTGACGTCAAGGCCGTCTTCGCCGGCAGCGTGCCGTACCTGAAGCTGGCCGGCATCGTGCTGGGCGGCTGGCAGATGGCGCGCGCCGCGCTGATCGCGCAGAAGAAGCTGGCCGAAGGCAGCTACGACGCCTCGTTCTACACGGCCAAGATCGGTACCGCACGCTTCTTCGCCGACCATATCCTGGCGCAGTCGGCCGGCCTGGCCGGTTCCATCGTCGACGGCCACGCCGGCGTGCTGGCGCTGACGGAAGACCAGTTCTGACGAAGTTGCCGGGAAAATGGGGACAGACCCCATTTTCTCGGCAATTGTTGCAACACGCAAAGCGCCGCGAGGCGCTTTTTTTTCGATCCGCGGTGGTGGAACCACCTGTCAGGACTGACAGGTCCAAGTGGGTTTTCGTGAGTTTTTACGGCAATGGCGGACGGTAGAATCGGTGACTTCCAGTCCACTACCGGAGAACCGCATGTCCTCATTCGGCTTGAAAGCCATCAGCGCAGCTGTCCTGGCCTTGACCACCTTGTCCGCTTCGGCGGCCGACGCCAACTGCCCGAACTGCTTCGCCAAGCGGTGGATCTATTTTGGCGGCAACGTGGCGAAAGCCGACCAGCTGGCCGCCCTGAAGACCTTGATCGCCGACGCCAAGACCCACGGCTTCAACGGCATCGCGCTCAACAGCGGCGGCTCCGGCAGTTACACGCAGCTGCTGGCGAATCCCGGCAGTACCGATATGGTGAATCTGGACAAGAACCTGAAGGAGCTGGTGCAGCTGGCCGTCGCCAATGGCATCGAGCTGATCCCCGTCGGTGGCGGCCCCGACGCCCCTGCCGCTGTCGACCCGACACTGACCGAAGCGCTGCCGGCCAGCGCCACCTACCTCGTCACCGACGGCGTCGCGTCGATCGTGCCCACGCCGGTCGTGACGGAAGGCACCTTCGACGTCAAGGGCGGCTGGGAGATGGACATCGGTCCCGATGCGAACAATCCCTATGTATCGATCGACAGGACGGTGGGCAGGGTGGACGACCGCGCCGACCTGGTCAGCTCCGCCAAGTTGGTGCCCGGCACGCGCGAAGGCTACCTGAACTCGCGCCTGATGCGCGAATTCAAGGTCAGCCCGAACAAGGCCTACCGCGTGTCGTTCTGGCTCAAGACCAGCCCGGGCCATGCCACCGAAAAACTGTACTTCCACATGTACCCGACGGGTTCCTCCCAGCCGATCTATGCCAACGCCAGCTCGCGCCTGGGCTGGGGCACGAAGGCGGACGGCGAGTGGAACGCGGTGGGCAATTCCGACGGCACCGTGCTGACCGCCGGCCAGGACTGGAAGCGTTATGACCTGGACTTCAACTCGGGCGACAAGTCGGCCGTGCGCATGTACATGGGCACGCAGTCGATCGGCGTGGCCGGAACCGCCGTATGGGTGGATGACCTGCAGGTGCAGGAGCTGGGCCTGGCCCACCCGGTGCGCCGCGGCTCGACGCCCGTCGTCGTCAAGCCGGCAGCCGGTGGCGCCGCGTTCGTGGAAGGCAAGGACTACATCATCGGCGGCGCCGACAAGACGACGCTGACGATCCCGTCCGGCAGTGCCATCGCCAATGGCCAGAAGCTCACCGTGTCGTGGTACCAGTCCGGCGTCAACATGACGGGCCGCTGGGGCACGCCGGCAACCATGTGCACGACGGACGGCAGGTACTTCAACACGCAGAAGGCCCTGTACGACAAGCTGTACGGCTACTTCGGCGACAAGTTCGCCAGCCAGGCCAAGGCGCGCTACTTCATGTACTACGACGAAATCCGCCTGTTCAACTGGGACCCCAGCTGCAAGCTGGCCGTGCCGACGGCGGGCGAGTACCTGCGCACGATGGTCAACGGCGTGACGGCCAAGGTCAAGGATGCCTACGCCAAACCCGTCGAGATCCTGACGTGGAACGATATGTTCGACCTGAAGATGAATGCCGTGCCGTCCTACTGGTATGTCAAGGGCGACCTGAGCAAGTGGCAGACGCCGCTCAATCCGGATATCGTCATCGTCAACTGGGTCGGCGGCAGCGGCACGACGACGAAGGACGACGACGACCGCCGCGCATCGCTGGCGCAGTTCGCGGAAGAAGGCCACAAGCAGGTGGTGGCCTTGTACTACGATAACCTCGCGAGCGTGACGAACTGGACCGACGTGATGGCGACGACGCTGGCGCCGATCGACGGCGTCATGTACACGACGTGGAAGGCGATCGACAGCAAGACGCCATATGCCGTGCCTTACGGCGACCTGGGCAAGGTTGCGGAAAGCATGCGCAAGAAATTTCCGGGCCGCTGGCCGCAATAAACAGCCGGACGGGGCATGAAGGTTGAAAGGCGCCGCAAGGCGCCTTTTTCCTGCGTCAGCCCCGCACCAGGGTGCCGTCGCGTCGCTTGACCTTGTCGCCGATCAGCAGCGCGGGATCATTGGGGAACGATACCGTGCCGGACTTGCCGTTGTCGAACTTTACCGTCACGTGCCATTCACGCACCTTGTTCAGCTTGCCCTCGACGTGCCGGCCCGCGTAGGCACCGCCCGCCGCGCCCGCCACGGTGGCCACCGTGCGGCCACTGCCGCTGCCGACCTGGCTGCCCAGCAGGCCGCCGGCCAGGCCACCGGCAATCGCGCCGGCCGCGCTGCCTTCGCCGTCCCGCTCCGTCACGCGCACGTCCGTCACCATGCCGCAGTCGTTGCACACTTTTTTCTTGGCCGCCTGCGCCTCCATCTGCGCCGCGCCCGTGGCCAGCAGCAAGGCCATCATCACGTTACTCAGCTTCATAGAACCTCCTGGGTGAGTGGAAGATCCAGTATCGTGTGAACATTGCCTGTTGATATTGCATTACGGCAAAGCTCCTGCGCGGCACGCAAATGGCGGCGTGACGAACACGCAACGAAAGCATGGGCAACATATTGACTTCAGGAAACTAATCGAGCATTATTGCCATAACTCGCAACACTTTCGTCAAATCCAAGCTCCTCCCCAATCCTCGCAGGGCACTCATTTGACCTCGCATCGCATGCACCGCGACCCGTGCAGCCGATGCCTTTCGATGACCGTGCAACCATGCTGAAGAAAATCACCTTAGTGCAGGCCCGCAAGGGCATGTATGTCCACAAGATCGCCGGATCGTGGATCGACACGCCGTTCTGGCAGAACTCCTTCCCGATCGACTCCGCCGACGTGCTGGCGAAGATGCGTTCGGGCGGCGTGACCGAATTGTGGATCGATACCGACCGTGGCCTGGACGTGGTGCCAGCCGTGGAAAAGCCCGTCGCCGCCGCGCCCGAGGCACCGGCGCCGTTTGCCTTCGCCAAGGTCGAGCGCACGTCGACGCGCGAGGAAATGCACCGCGCCGCCAAGGTGATCGTGCGCGCCAAGGGCGCGGTGATGACGATGTTCAATGAAGCGCGCATGGGCCGGCTGGGCGACGTAACGGCCGCCGTGACCCTCGTCGAGGATGTGGCTGCCTCCGTCATGCGCAACCAGGGCGCGCTGATCAACCTGGTCCGGCTGAAACAGGCCGACGACTATACCTACCTGCATTCGGTGGCCGTGTGCGCGATGATGATCGCGCTGGCCCGCCAGCTGGGCCTGCCTGACGGCGAAGTGCGCGACTGCGGCCTGGCCGGCCTGCTGCACGACCTGGGCAAGGTGGCCGTGCCGGCCGCCATCCTGAACAAGCCGGGCAAGCTGACGGACGAGGAGTTCGAGCAGGTCAAGCGCCACCCCGTGGCAGGTTTCGAGGCGCTGGCGGGCTGGCACGAAGTGCCCGATATTGCCCGCGACGTCTGCCTGCACCATCATGAACGCTATGACGGCCGCGGCTATCCGCACGGCTTGCGGGGCGAGCAGATCAGCGTGCATGCGCGCATGGGCGCCGTGTGCGACGTCTACGATGCGATCACGTCGAACCGGCCCTACAAGGCGGGCTGGTGCCCGGCCGAGTCGCTGCGGCGCATGGCCGAATGGACCAGGGAAGGGCACTTCGACCCGACCCTGTTCGCCGCCTTCGTCAAGTGCATGGGGATCTACCCGGTCGGCACCTTGCTGCGCCTGAAGTCGAGCCGGCTGGGCGTCGTCGTCGACAACAGCAAGTCGCTGCTGAAACCCATCGTCAAGGTGTTTTTCTCGGCCAAGTCGATGGGCTATATCGCGCCGGAGGAAGTCGACCTGTCGCTGCCGGGGCTGGCCGAGGCCATCGTGGCGCGGGAGGAAGCCAGTGCGTGGGGATTCGGCGATATCAGCCGCTATTGGGTCACCGCCTGACGACGGCGGCAATTGTCACGATCTGTCTGATAGTTCAGTGCAATTGTCATGGCACCTTACAGCAGCGCCGCGCAGGAGTAGTGTGGAACGGTAGGACGAATTGAAGTGGCCCGGAACGGGCACTTGCCTTTGCGCCCTGCCGGGCTGTCCCTTCCGGCAGGGATTTTTTTGCCCGTCAGGCGCGGCGCAGGCTGCCGTCGGCGCGGCGCACGCGGTCACCCTTGTGCATGCCCGGGTCATTACGGAACTGGAACGAGCCCGTATGGCCATTGTCATAGCGCACCTTGACGGTCCACGTGCGGACCTTGTTGATCTTGCCTTCGATATGCTTGCCCGCATAGGCGCCGCCAACGGCGCCGGCGACGGTGGCCAGCGAACGGCCCGTGCCGCTGCCAACCTGGTTGCCCAGCAGGCCACCGGCGACGCCGCCCAGCACGACGCCGGCGGCGCCGCCGCGGCCGTCCTGTTCCGTCACGCGGACGCTGGTAACCTTGCCGCAGTCATGGCAGACCCGCTTCTTGTGGTGGGGATCGGCATTGGCACCGGCCATCGTCGTGGTCAGGGCAAGGGCAAGCAGGGTTGCGCGGATCGTCATGGTAGTGCTCCTTGGCAGTAAATTTCGATGACCCAGTATAGGGGCCGCACGGCAGAGCAGCTGGCCAAAATTGTAATTGCTTGTGACAGGGAAATTAGCCGCGTCCGTTCAGCCGTAGGCGCCACCCGTGTACAGCAGGTCCGACATGCGCGCCATCGCGGCGATCAGCACGCCGGCACCCACCATCACGGTGGCGACCAGCACGATGGCCAGCGGCCAGGACGAGTCGCTGTGACGCCCGGAGGCCCCGTTGTAGCGGACATCCCACTTGTCGTCCGGCGTCAGGCCCAACACCAGCGCTTCGAGGAAGGCGGCCAGCAGCGACACGGTGAGGGGCAGGTACCAGAAAAACGGGTTGGCGTCCGGCGCGGCCGCCATGACGACACCGCTGGCGGGCAGGGCAACGGCGTGCAGCCAGCCCCAGCGGTCATACAGGCCGCCCAGGTAGAAGCGGTGGGCACCGACCGCGCCCAGCAGCGCGGCCAGCAGGGTGGCGAAGGTCTTGTTCTTGTGAGTGGTTTGCAACATGGCGCCTGGGCAAAGTCATCGGGGACCCACAGTATCTTGCATAATTGCCGTCCCGTGTGGCTGCGCCGGCATGGCCGGACAGGGACAATAAGAGATTGCCGGCAACGCCAGAGTAGGGGATAATCACGGATTGCCCCAACACTCACCCATTGTTATTAATGCTTTGCAGTCGGAGGAGAAGCACGCTATAATCTGCGGCTTTTTCCGACTCAGCACACTTTTTGGAAATATTATGGTCGTTATTCGTTTAGCTCGTGGTGGCGCCAAGAAGCGCCCTTTCTACAACATCGTTGCAACCGATTCCCGCAATCGTCGTGACGGCCGCTTCGTCGAGCGCATTGGTTTCTACAACCCAATGGCATCCGGCCAGGAAGTGCCACTGCGCGTCGCCGCGGATCGTCTGGCCTACTGGCAAGGCGTCGGCGCACAGCTGTCCCCAGCTGTTGCCCGTCTGGTCGCTGGTCAAAAAGCAGCCTAAGTTTTCAGTTTGTCCGGCAAGACAGCATCCGGGGTGGAAATCCCCGACGACCTGGTTCAAGTAGGCTTTGTCTACGGCGCCTATGGTCTGGTAGGGGGAGTGCGGGTCCGCCCGTTTTCCGATGACGCCGATGCCTTGCTGCACGTGACAACCTGGTGGCTGGATAAGCCGGGCCTGCGCGACGTTTCCGTCAAGCGGGCCAAGTTGCATGGCGGCGATGTTGTCGCCCAGCTCAGCGGCGTTGCCGACCGGGACGAGGCCGAAGCGCTGAAGGGCACCGCGGTGCTCGTTTCGCGCAGCCAGTTCCCGCAGCTGGATGAAGAAAACGAATTCTACTGGGCCGACCTGATTGGCCTGGAAGTCGAAAACCTGCAAGGCGAACGCCTGGGCACGGTGCACGACATGATGAGCAACGGTCCGCAATCGATCTTGCGCATTACGTCGCAGTCAGTCGACGCGGAAGCGGCGCAGGAGCGGCTGATTCCGTTCGTGGACCAGTTTGTCATCAAGGTGGACAAGGACGCGAAGAAGATCGTCGTGGACTGGGGCCTGGACTACTAAAGCCCGCCGCAATGCAATTCGACGTCGTTACCCTGTTCCCCGAAATGTTCGCCGCGCTGACCCAGTCCGGCGTCACCCGTCGTGCTCACGAGCAGGGCAGGTGGGGCTTGTCCCTGTGGAATCCCCGCGATTTCACGACGGACAATCACCGCACCGTGGACGACCGCCCCTATGGCGGCGGTCCCGGCATGGTGATGCTGGCCAAGCCCCTGGAAGCGACCATCGCCGCCGCGAAGCAGCGCCAGGTCGTGGCCGGCCTGCCGGCGCCGCGCGTCGTGTTCATGTCGCCGCAAGGCCGGCAGCTGACGCACGAGAAAGTGATGGCGCTGAAAGCCGAACCGGGCCTGGTCATCCTGTGCGGCCGCTACGAGGCGGTGGACCAGCGTCTGCTGGACCGCTGCGTCGACGAGGAAATCAGCCTGGGCGACTTCGTGTTGTCCGGCGGCGAATTGCCGGCCATGGCGCTGATGGATGCCGTCGTGCGGCAGTTGCCCGGCGTGCTCAACACGGATGCGTCGGCCGTCGAGGACAGTTTCGTCAACGGCCTGCTGGACTCGCCGCATTACACGCGGCCGGAAGTGTACGAAGGCGTGGCCGTGCCGCCGGTGCTGATGGGCGGCAACCATGCCGAGATCAACAAGTGGCGCCGCGAGCGCATGCTCGAAGCCACCAGCCGCAAGCGTCCCGACCTGCTGCAGGCGGCACGCGAGGCGGGCCGGTTGACGAAGCAGGACGAAAAGTTTTTGGCGGGTTTGTAAACCCGCTGTAGTACCGTGCGGACAATGGTTGTCCGCGTGTTTAACCCCATCCTCTACCGGGCAAGTGGCGCAGGCCACGCGAAGCGCCGGCAAGATGGTTATTGGAGTCATAAAATGAATCTGATTCAGCAACTCGAGCAAGAAGAAATCGCTCGCCTGGGCAAGAACATCCCTGATTTCGCTCCTGGCGATACCGTGGTTGTCAGCGTGAACGTGGTCGAAGGCACGCGCAAGCGCGCCCAGGCTTACGAAGGCGTCGTCATCTCCCGTCGTAACCGTGGCCTGAACTCGAACTTCATCGTTCGCAAGATCTCGTCCGGCGAAGGCGTCGAGCGTACCTTCCAGCTGTACTCCCCGCTGATCGCTTCGATCGAAGTGAAGCGTCGCGGTGACGTCCGTCGCGCCAAGCTGTACTACCTGCGCGAGCGTTCGGGCAAGTCCGCACGTATCAAGGAAAAACTGCCGCAGCGTCGCGTTGCTGCAGCGAAAGAAAGCGCGTAATCGCGATTTCTTCGGAAGAAGGGCGCCGCAAGGCGCCCTTTTTTATTGCGGCCCTGCATTGCAATCAGGGCAGGCGTCCCCAACTCGCATCGATCCGCTCGTTGCAACCCGCCTGGAGAACCCGTTGGCCAAACCCCAGTTCGATCCCAAGACCCTGCCTGTCGATGAACTTGCCGGCGAAGCGGCCGTGCCGCCGTCGCGCCTGACGCCGCCCTTCCTGCGCGAGCGTTTCGCCCTGCAGCCGGCGTGGACACCCGAAACCCTGGATGAAGCCCCGTCGGCGCGGCTCGACCCCACGCCGGCCTCCGTGCTGGTGCCGCTGGTGCAAAGGCTGCATGGCCTGTCGCTGCTGCTGACGCTGCGCACGGCGCACCTGAACGACCATGCGGGCCAGGTTGCGTTCCCGGGCGGGCGCGCCGAGCATTTCGATGCCCACGCCATCGACACGGCGCTGCGCGAAACGGAGGAGGAAATCGGCCTGCACCGCCGCCATATCGACGTGCTGGGCACGTTGCCCCTGTATTACACGGGCACCGGGTACAGCGTCACGCCCGTCGTGGCCCTGGTGGCGCCGCCCTTCGAACTGAAGGCCGACCCCTTCGAGGTGGCCGACATCTTCGAAGTGCCGCTGGCCTTCCTGATGGACGGCGCCAACCACCAGCGCCGCTCGGTGCAGACGGCGGCCGGCCGCCGCAGCTTTTACACCATGCCGTACGAGGACTACTTCATCTGGGGCGCCACTGCCGGCATGCTGCGCAACCTGTTTCATTTCTTGCGCGCTTAGGCTATCGTAGCGCACATTGCGGTATCGCTATCCAAAGGACCTAGATGACATTTCTTTCCATTCTCTGCGCATTGCTGCTCGAGCAGATGAAGCCACTGCGCGCGGATAATCCCATCTACGCCGAGATCAAGAGTCTCGCGGTGCGCATGGAAACGTGGTTCAACGCCGGTCACCCCAGCCACGGCCGCATCGGCTGGTTCCTGATGATGGCGGCCCTGATCATCCCGACGGCGCTGATCTACTGGGTGCTGCTGCGCTATGACCTGATCCTGGGTGCCTTTGCATGGAATGTGCTGATCGTCTACCTGACCCTGGGCTTTCGCCATTACAGCCATTACTTCACGTCGATCCAGCTGGCCCTGAACGCGGGCGACGAGCCGGCCGCGCGCGCGCTGCTGGCCGAATGGACCAAGCTCGATACGGTAGGCATGGAAGTGTCGGAGATCTCCCGCATCGCCGTCGAGAAGGCATTGATCACGACGCACCGCAACGTGTTCGGCGTGTTCTTCTGGTTCCTGATGCCGCTCGGCCCGGCCGCCGCCGTCATGTACCGCGTGGCCGAATACCTGGCGCGTGCGTGGAACGAACCGGAACACATGAAGAACGAAGCCTTCGGCCTGTTCGCCGCGCGCGCCTTCTACTGGATCGACTGGATTCCCGCCCGCCTGACGGCCGTGGCCTTCGCCATCGTCGGCAACTTCGAGGACGCCATCTACGCCTGGCGCAATTTCGCCCACCGCTGGCGCGACGAAGCCATCGGCATCATCCTGGCCGCCGGTGGCGGCGCCATGGGCGTGCGCCTCGGCACGCCGCTGGAGAACGCCGTCAAGGTGGTCCCGGCCGATGCCGGCACGGTCGACATCAGCGACGTCGAAGTCGAATCGCTGCCCGGCGACGAACCGTCCATCCGCGCGCTGCAAAGCACCGTGGGCCTGGTCTGGCGCGCGCTGCTGCTGTGGATGCTGCTGCTGTTGCTGCTGTCCGGGGCGGTGTACCTGGGCTGACCTGTCGGCACACCGGGCGCGTCGCGCGGCGCTGCCCGGCGAAGCCGCTTACAATGCGGTGGGCAGTCGCTCCCGGCAGCGGGCGGGGTAGTTTTGTTTCACGCCAGCATCCGCCGACCCGGCGCTCAGGTCTTCTATAAGATATAATACCTGGGCTTCCTCCACGTACCCTAGTTCATGCCTATGGCCAGCGAGTTCTTCATTCTTGGTCTTACCACCGACGGCAAGCAGTTCCGCCCCAGCGACTGGGCCGAACGCCTGTGCGGGGTGATGTCCTGCTTCCGGCCACCCGGCACGGGCGGGCGCAACGCCCACCTGCAGTACTCGCCCCTGGTGCGTCCCACGATGACCAATGGCGTCAAGGCCGTCGTCGTCAACGAAAGCCTGAAGGAGATCGAGCCGATGGCCTATCACTTCGTGCGCCAGTTCGCCACGGACAACAAGCTGCAGATGGTCGAAGCCTGCCACGTCGAACTCCCCGCCGACAAGCGCTGACAGTTCCCCGGGGCCCCGCAATGGCGTAGGATAGGGTTTTGCCAACGCGACTGCCCCACCGATGAATCCACGTACGAATTCGTTTCCGCCCGCGCTCCCACATCGCGTCAAGGCGGTGCTGCTGCTGTCCTGCTTCTCACTTACCGTTTCCTTCACCGTCTCCGCGTCCATCGCCGCCCCTGCGCTGCCGGCCGGCGTCGTCAAGGGACCGTCCATCGAAGGCATCACCGAGTACCGCCTGGCCAACGGCCTGAAGGTGCTGCTGTTCCCCGATTCGTCGAAACCCACCGTCACCGTCAACGTCACCTACCTGGTGGGATCGCGCCACGAGAACTACGGCGAGACGGGCATGGCCCACCTGCTGGAACACCTGATGTTCAAGGGCGCGCCGAAGAACCGCAATATCCCCCAGCAGTTCGCCGAACGGGGCATGGACTTCAACGGCACCACGTCGATGGACCGCACCAATTACTACGAGGTGTTCCCGGCCGGCGGCGACAACCTTCAGTGGGCCCTGTCGATGGAGGCAGAGCGCATGACGAAGTCCTTCATCGCCGCCAAGGACCTGGCCTCCGAGATGACGGTGGTGCGCAACGAATACGAAAGCGGCGAGAACAGCCCGTTTTCCGTGCTGATGAAGCGCATGGAAAGCGTGGCCTACGACTGGCACAGTTACGGCCGTTCCACCATCGGCAACCGCAGCGACATCGAGAACGTACGCATCGAGAACCTGCAGGCCTTCTACCGCACGTGGTACCAGCCGGACAACGCCGTGCTGCTGGTGGCCGGCAAGTTCGATCCGGCCCAGACGCTGGCCTGGATCGGCAAGACCTTCGGCGCCATCCCGAAACCGAAGCGCAAGCTGCCGCCTTTCTGGACGGTCGAGCCGGTGCAGGACGGCGACCGCCAGTTCACCGTGCGCCGCAAGGGCGACGTGCAGATCGTCATGCTGGGCTACAAGGTGCCTTCCGGCCTGCATGCGGACGCCGACCCGCTGTCCTTCATGAGCCAGATCGAAGGCGACCAGCCGAACGGACGCCTGCACAAGCTGCTGGTCGAGACGGGCAAGGCGGCCCAGGTGTTCAGCTACGGCCAGACCGGCTACGCGCCCGGCCTGCAGCTGTTCGGCGCCGTCGTCAAGGCGGGCCAGCCGGTCGAACCGGTGCGCGACGCGCTGATCGAGGCGGTCGAGGGCTTCGCCAAGCAGCCGCCCACGCCGGAAGAAATGGAACGCACCCAGCGCACCTTCGCCAACGGCATCGAGAAGGCACTTAACGATCCGCAGCAGGTTGGCGTGGCGCTGTCCGAACAGATCGCGCTGGGCGACTGGCGCCTGCTGTTCCAGGGCCGCGACAACCTGCCCGCCATCACGTCGAAGCAGGTGGCGGAGGCCGCGGGGCGCTACTTCAAGCGCGACAACCGCACCGTCGGCCTGTTCCTGCCGGACGATGCGCCGCAGCGCGCCGTCATCGGCGACGCGCCCGCACCGGCGGAGATACTCAAGGACTACAAGCCGCGCGAAAGCACGCTGACTTCCGAAAACTTCGAGCCGAGCCAGGACAACATCATGGCGCGCACGGAGCTGAAGAAAATCGGCGCCCTGAAGGCGGCCCTGCTGCCGAAGAAGAACCGGGGCGAGGCCGTCTCCGTCAACCTGCGCCTGCACTGGGGCGACGAGAAGAACCAGTTCGGCAAGGCGCTCGTTTCGGCCGCCACGGGCGAGATGCTCACGCGCGGCACCAGCAGGTACACCCGCGCGCAACTGGCCGATGCGATGTCGAAGCTGAAGATGTCCGGTGGCCTGTACCGGTTCGACACGACGCGCGAACACCTGGACGGCGCGCTGCGCCTGATGGCCCACGTGCTGAAGGAACCCAGCTTCCCCGAGTCCGAATTCGAACAGATGCGCCAGCAGTGGATCGTCGGCATCGAGGCCAACCGCAACGAGCCGCCCGCGCTGGCCAGCCAGGCGCTGGACGAATACTTCGACAAGTGGCCGAAGGGCGACCCGCGCCACGTGATGACGGTCGACGAGCAGCTCGAAGGTATCAAGGCCCTGAAGCTGGACGATATCAAGGCCTACCACCGCGAATTCTATGGCGCCTCGCATGGCGAGCTGGCCATCGTCGGCGACTTCGACAAGGATGCCGCCACGAAGGCCGTGGCCGAGACCTTGGGCGACTGGGAGACGAAGGCCAACTACGCCCGCATCCCGGACGAAAACGCCGACAAGCCGGCCGTGCGCAAGGTCATCGTCACCCCGGACAAGGAGAACGGCTTCTATACGGCGCGCGTGAACCTGGACCTGCGCAGCGACGACGCCGACCACCCGGCGCTGGAACTGGCCAACTTCATCTTCGGCGACGGCGGCCTGAAGTCGCGCCTGATGGACCGCATCCGCCAGAAGGACGGCCTGTCCTACGGTGGCGGTTCGTCGCTCTACGTGGGCGACATCGACCGCGCCGCGCACTTCTCGATCAGCGCCATTGCCGCGCCCCAGAACCTGCCGAAGCTGGAAGCGGCCGTGCGCGAGGAACTGGCCCGCGCCGTCAAGGAAGGCTTCACGGCCGCCGAAGTGGCCGGCGCCAAATCGGGCCTGCTGCAGCAACGCCTGCAGAACCGCTCGAAGGACGACGTGGTGGCGGGCGCCTGGACCAATTTCCTCTACCTGGACCGCACCTTCGAATGGAGCAAGCAGCACGAGCAGAAGCTGCAGCGGCTGACGGTGGAGCAGGTCAACGCCGCGTTCCGGCGGCATGTCGATCCGAGCAAGCTGGCGGTGGTGGTGGCTGGGGATACGGGCAAGGGCAAGTAAGGCTGGCGTCGGCGCGGCGGCATCGGGGCGGAGCTGGCGCACGTCCGATGCCGGAGCGCGGTGCCTGCCTTACCCCTATCTCACATCCACGCTGCCCGGCGCAGGCTTCATGATGCCCCCGGGTACGAGGATCGCCTGGGCCTGCGGCGCCTTGAGGAATTGAATGAAGCGGCTTGCCTAAGGCTTGCCCGCGCCATGGGACGTCACGACGGCGGCGTGGCCCGGTAATTCGTTCTGGTAGACGTTCTCGGGAATCAGGTAGTAGTTGCCGACGCCTTTCATCGACCCTGCAAGCGCGGTGTCATCCGACAGGATCGCCACCTGGGCCTTGCCCCGCTGGACCGCCTCGATCGCATCCTGCATGGACTTGCTGCCGCTCCCCAGCGCCTCGGCTTTCTCCAGCAACCCGGCTTTCTCGAACACGACGAGCGTCGGCAGCAGGGAGGCACTGCCTGCGCCGACAGTACCGACCTTCTTCACGGCGGAATCGGCGAGCAGCCGAAGACCCTTCGCCGCATCGAAGCGCTTGTCGGCCGCCCACGGCACGAGCCGCCCGGTCGCCTGCATCGTCAAGCTGTCATAGGCCATCTCAGGAACGTGGCGGCACGATTCCCCGCTACCTGGCCAATGGCCTGCTGCAGCAGATCGACGTGTGCCAGAGCCTTTCCATTTCAAGCCCGCCGCCACGACAGTCGGCCGACACACGACGACCAGCCGCATCGGGACACGACGAATCGCCGTTGCTGGTGTTGTCCCAGGTCGAACCCGATACCGACAGGTCGCCAGTTACGGCGTACTCAACTCCGCCACGAAATCGTACATATCCCCCCGGAAGATCGACCGGCAGAACTCCACGGCGCGGCCGTCGCGCAGGAAGCCGAGGCGTTCGACGGCCAGGCCGGCGTCGCCCTGCTGCGCCTGCAGGAGCTGGGCCTGTTCCGCGTTCAGCAGCAGGGCCGATAGGCGCTGCAGGGCGCGCACGGGGCGGTTGCCTGACTTTTCCAGCGCCTCGTACATCGACACGTTGACGGCGTCGAGCGAGGGGAGGGCCCCGGCGACGATGGTGGCGTACTCCAGGCACATCGGCATGTCGTCGGCGTAGCGGATGCGGTTGAAGCGGTAGACCGGGGCACCCGGCGAGAGCCGCAGGCGCAGCGCTTCTTCCGGCGTCACGGTGCCTTCCGAGCGCTTCAGCCACACGCTTTTCGGCGTGCGCCCGCGCGCCCGCATGTCCTCCGAAAACGAGGTGAGCTTGGCGAAATTCTTCTCGATGCGGGTGTTGATGAAATTGCCCGAGCCGGGCCGGCGCACCAGCAGGCCTTCGTCGACCAGGCCGTCGATGGCCTTGCGCACCGTGATGCGGGAGATCGACAGGTCCGCCGCCAGCTGGCGTTCGGCCGGCAGCGCTTCCTCCGGGCCGAAGACGCGCTTGTCGATGGCCTCGCGCAGGGCCCGCTGCAACTGCTGGTACAGGGGCAAACTGGTCTGCTCCATGCTTCGCATGATTTCTGCCAGCGAACTCATTCTCTCTCCCTGTGCCGGCCCCCGGACGAGGGCGCTCATCTGTGTGGAAATGCGGCGTCGATAATACCAAAAAAAGACCATACGTCACCGGTCTGCATCAATGCGCCATACCTCTTTCCCAGTGCACGCCCTTGCGGTAGCGCTATCTGCTGCCATTACGCGACAAAGTGGTATGTATTTTCAATACAACATGCGAAAAAAATACGGAAATTGGTAGTGTTCTGGTATTGGGTGGAGGTATATTGGCGCTGAATTGGTTTCCTAGCATTGCAGTAGAGATGCCGGCAGCCAACGCCGGCGCTGGCAAGGGCGGCAAGGGAACACCAAGCGAGAGACCAAAGTAACCAGAAACGGGACGGGCCTTCCTTCAAGGCCCACATCAAGGGGGAGTACATGAAGCGCAATTTGACACCGATCGCGACCGCGGTCGCCATCCTGATCACCAGCGGCGGCATCGCCCATGCCCAGCAAGCTGGCGACCAGTCCAAGGATATGACCGTCGTCACCGTGACGGGCGTGCGCGCGGCGCTGGAGCAGTCGCTGAACCAGAAACGCAACTCGGATTCGCTGGTCGAAGTGATCACGGCCGAAGACGTGGGCAAGATGCCCGACAAGAGCGTGGCCGACTCGCTGCAGCGGGTACCGGGCGTCTCCGTCGCCACCGCCGGCGGCGCCGAAGGCGGCTTCGGTGAAAACGACCGCGTCAGCCTGAAGGGCACCCCCTCGAACCTCACGCTGACCACCCTGAACGGCCATACCGTCTCCTCCGGCGACTGGTACATCTCCAACATCACGGGCGGCGGCCGCTCCGTCAGCTACTCGATGTTCCCGTCCGAGCTGATCGGCCGCGTTACCGTCCACAAGAGCTCCCAGGCCAACCTGATCGAAGGCGGCGCCGCCGGCAACGTCGATATCGAAACGCGCAAACCCCTGAACTTCAAGAAGCCGTTCACCCTGATGGGCTCCATCGAAGGCGTGTACAGCGAAGGCGCGAAGAAGACGGACGCGCAGTTCTCCGCGCTGGCCAACTGGAAAAACGAAGCGAACAATATGGGCGTGCTGGTCCAGCTGTTCGACGAGAAGCGCACCCTGCGCCGCATGGGCCAGGAATTCCTGTGGTGGGACAAGGTCACGCCGGGCACCGCGCCAGACTGGATTCGCGCCAATCCCGAAGTGGAAGGCAAATACCTGTCGCTGCTGACCGGTTCCACCCTGTTCCAGCAGGAGCGCGAGCGCAAGGGCGGCATGATCGACGTGCAGTTCAAGGTCAACAAGGACTTCAGCTTCGACATCAACGGCTTCTACACGCGCCTGGATGCGGACAACATCAACGCCAACTTCATGCTGGCGCCATACCAGCCCCTGTCGAACAACTGGTCCGGCGTGGGCGGCGTGGTGCCGTCGAACTACACCATCGCCGGCAACCAGATCACGTCGATCACCTTCCCGTCGGCCTGCCCGACGGGCCTGAACTGCGCCAACATGGGACCGTCGGTACAGGACATCATCGCCCGTCCCGGCTCCTATTCGGATTCGAAGTTCCTGAACCTGGACTGGCAATGGCGCGCCAACAGCAGCCTCAGTTTCAAGGGCCAGGTCGGCAGCACGCGCGGCACCGGTTATGCCCGCGACTACGGTTACGAAGCCTGGCTGGCCTACGCCGGCAACAGCCTGACGATGCACGGCCTTTCCGCACCGGCCACCGTCACCGTCGACAACGCCGGCACCTTCAACCCGCGCACGGGCGCCGACTTCTTCGGCGGCTGGGCTTCGGACGTCAAGGCCGAGGACAAGGAAACCTACGGCCAGGTGGACGGCACGTGGCAGGCCCCATGGGGTGCCGTGCCGACCGTCTACTTCGGCGTGCGCGCGGCCAAGCATGACCGCGACCTGACCTGGCTGCAGGGCACCATCGCGCCGGCCGGCGGCCTGCTGGCGAACCGTCCGAAAGGGCTGACCAACTATCCGACCAGCCCACTGGACAATGTGCTGCAGCGCCCATGGACCTTCACGCCGGAGTCGATGAAGGAGTGGGGCGACACCTATGTCTCGTTCAACCAGCACGCCTATCAGAGCGAATTCCAGATCCGCGAGAAGGCCACCGCCGCCTACGTGATGGGCGACCTGGACCTGGGCCGCGTGCAGGGTAACTTCGGCGTGCGCTTCGTGCGCACGGAAATCGACGTGGCCAACGGCTCGCCGAACGACGTGTGGAACCCGGTGCGCTCGTCCAACACCTACAACGACTTCCTGCCCAGTATCAACCTGAAGACGAACGTCGGCCAGAACGTCGTGCTGCGCGCCGCCGCCAGCCGCACCCTCGCACGGCCGGACTTCGGCGCCCTGGGTGCCTTGTCGCTGAACGACCTGACGTTCTCCGGCTCGGGCGGCAATCCGAACCTGAAGCCCATCATGTCGAACAACCTCGACGTGGGCGCCGAGTGGTACTTCATGCCCAAGTCGCTGCTGGGCGCGAACATCTACAACATGAACATGGGGTCGTATGTCACGTACGGCGCGTCGACGGCGCAGTTCTTCAACAACTCGACCAAGACCGTCACGACCTACAACATGAGCGCGGCGCTGAACACCAAGGCACGGGTGCGCGGTATCGAGCTGCAGTATGTGCAGGACCTGGGCAATGGCTTCGGCTTCAATGCCAACTACACGTATGCGGACGGCGAGGAACGTGCCAAGGCACCGAAGTCGGCCTGCGCCGACCTGGGCGACTGCAGCATGATCGGCACGTCGAAGAACTCGTATAACGCCAGCGTGTTCTTCGAGAACGACCGCTTCAGCGCCCGCGTGAACTACAGCTTCCGTTCGGCCTTCCTGAATGGCCTGGACCGCAACAGCGCCATCTACCAGGACGACGTGTCGACCGTGTCCGCCTCGGTCAACTACAACCTGACGGAGAACCTGACCCTGTCGCTGGAAGGCAAGGACCTGAACGATCCGCTGTTGAAGTCCTACGCCTCGACGAAAGACCAGCCACGCGCCTTCTACAAGAACGGCAAGCAGATCTTCTTCGGCGTGCGCGGCAAGATCTAAGCGCAGCTGAAGCAGCACGGGCAGGGCGGGATTTTCCCGGCCCTGCCTTTTTCCATTTGGAGACCGCCATGCGTCATATCCCTTATCTACTGGCCGCGTTGCTGGTGGCCACCGCCAGCCAGGCCACGCCAGCCTTCGTCGTCAGCCCCTACAAGCACCTGCCGCAGCATCGCTCGCATGACAGCGACGTCATTACCGTCGCCCCGGCCGGCGCTTCTCCGGCCAAACCGGAGGCCTACCTGGAGCATCCCGACCGGCCCCGCGCGCTGACGTGGGCCTTCGCCATCGGCGAGTGCGGCGCCGAAACGTGGGGCGGCCGGCCCGGCAAGGCCGTGGCGGACGCCAACGTGCGCTCCTTCGCCCGCGCCGACGTGCCCTACATCGTCTCCACGGGCGGGCAGGGCGGCGTGTTCACGTGCGCAACCGATGCCGGCATGGAGGCCTTCATCGCCCGCTACGCCTCGCCCCAGCTGATCGGCTTCGATTTCGATATCGAGGCGGAACAGACCCCGGCCCAGATCCGCGCGCTGACGGACCGCATCGCCACGGCCCAGCGCAAGCATCCGCAACTGCGTTTCAGCTTCACCGTCGCCACGCACGCGGCCTCGGACGGCAGCAAGGCCAGCCTGAACGACATGGCCGAACGGGTGCTGGCGGCCGTGCGCGCCAGCGGCGTGCGCGACTACGTATTGAACCTGATGGTGATGGACTACGGACCGGCCTCGCGCAAGGTGTGCGTGCTGCGCGGCGAACGGTGCGACATGGGCGCCTCGGCCCTGCAGGCGGCCCGCAACGTGCACGAGAAATACAAGGTGCCGTTCCGGCAGATTGAACTGACGCCGATGATCGGCGTGAACGACGTCGTCGAGAATGTCTTCACGGTGCAGGACGCGGCCACCGTGGCGGCCGGCGTGCGCGAGATGGGCCTGGCCGGGCTGCATTACTGGTCGGTGGACCGCGACGTGCCGTGCGCGAAAGCCGTGCAGGGCGCCGATGCCACCTGCAGCACGATGCCGGGCGTGCCGGCCGGCGCCTACTGGCGTGCCATCGACGCCGAGATCACGAAGGCGGTGCGGCGTTGACGGCCCCTTCCCTCAAGCAGTCGCGCTTTCTCTCCCTGGACGTGCTGCGCGGCCTGACGGTGGCGCTGATGATCGTCGTGAACACGCCTGGCAGCTGGAGCCACGTGTTCGCCCCGCTGCTGCACGCAAATTGGCATGGCTTCACGCCCACCGACTGGGTCTTCCCCACCTTCCTTTTCGTCGTCGGCAACGCGCTGGCCTTCGCGCTGCCGAAGTACGCGGCGCTGGGTGACGGCGCCGTGGTGGCGAAGGTCGCCCGGCGCAGCGCGCTGATCTTCCTGCTCGGCTTCCTGCTGTACTGGTTCCCGTTCTTCGGCCCGGATGGGCAGGGGGGCTTCCACCTGCTGCCGCTGGCGGACACGCGCATCCCCGGCGTGCTGCAGCGCATCGGCCTGTGCTTCGGCATCGCGGCCCTGGTGCTGCATTTCGGCCGGGAGCGGGGCGGCATCGTCTTCGCGGTGCTGGCGCTGCTGGGCCACTGGCTGGTGCTGGCGCTGTGGGGCGACCTGACCCTGGCGGGGAACGCGGCCGGCAAGGTCGACCTGCTGCTGCTGGGAGAGCGGCACGTGTACCGCGGCGAAGGCATTCCCTTCGATCCGGAAGGCCTGCTGGGCACGATGCCCGCCACCGTCAACGTCATCTCCGGTTACTTTGCCGGGCGCATGCTGCTGGCGAAAGGCGCCACGTGGGAAGTGCTGGCCAGGCTGATGATGGCCGGCGTCGTGTGCGTCGCCGTCGCCTTGTGCTGGAGCGGCGTGCTGCCCGTCAACAAGAAGCTGTGGACGGGGTCCTATGTGCTGCTGACGGTGGGGCTGGACCTGCTGATCCTGCCGCTGCTGGTGTACCTGGTCGAACTGCGCGGAGAAGGAAAGCCGCGCCGGTGGACCTACTTCTTCGAGGTGTTCGGCAAGAACACGCTGTTCATCTACCTGTTGTCCGAAGTGGCCGTCATCGTCATGGTCAAGACGTGGGTGGGCCAGCTCACCGTGTACGACTGGCTGTATGCCAACGCGTTCGCACCGCTGGCGACGCCGAACGTGGCGTCGCTGCTGTTCGCCGTGCTGTTCATGCTGGCGTGCTGGCTGGTGGGCTGGTGGCTGGACCGGCGGCGCATCTATATCAAGGTCTGACTGGGGTCTGTCCCCGTTAAGTGTCAGCCACCGCGCTTGCCACTAGCGTCACAAGGGGACTGACCCCATTTTTTTGCACGAACTTCGACAGCGCAGGCGAGAAATGGGGTCAGTCCCCTCATACCACCGCAGCAAGCACCCAAGCCATCACTTACCGGGGACGGATCCCAGAGCCGCAGGCCAGCATCCAAGCCGCCACTTACCGGGGACAGACCCCAGACGCAGGCGAGCACCCAGGCCGTCACCTGCCGGGGACAGACCCCATGCGCAGGCCGTCACCCGCTAGAACTTCAAGCGCAAGCCGATCCGGCTGGCCAGCGCCGTCAACCCCAGCATGGCCGCCGTCATGACGGCCGCATTCAGCAGGCCCGGGGCGCCGCCGCTTTCCAGGAAGGGCCACCACAGGCGCGGCAGGTGCAGCACGGCGGCGCACTGCTCCCACAGGTCCGGCGCGATATACGCGAACAGCGCGTTCGTGCCGGCCGGGAGCACGGCGACGGTCCAGCGCCGCCAGCCCCACACGTCCACCATCACATAGCAGCACAGGAACAGGGCCAGCACGATGGCGGCGCACACGAGGGTGTACGATGCCGTCGCTTGAATCTTGTTGATGCCGTGGTAGGGCCGCAGCAGCAGGCCGCACACGAACAGGCCGAGCGCGAACCAGGCCATGAAACGGATGCGGGAGCCGTGGTCCGCCGCGGCATCGCGCAGGAACAGCCAGCCGACAATGGTCCCGGCGAGCACGTTGGCGCCGGTGGACCCCAGCAGCTGCGGCACGTTGACGACGGCGCGCAGGGGCGCGTGCAGCCAGTCCATGGCGCCGGCCATGCCACCCAGGTACAGCGCCACCAGCGCGCCCAGCGCCGCCATCAGCGCCGTGCCGTCGCCTTTCGTCGCCAGGTAGATCAGGCTGCACAGCAGGTAGCTCCAGCCGATCATGCCGAGGATGCCCCACCACCCGGGCTGCAGGTACACGCTGTCGAATTCGGCGTCGGTACTGCCCCGGAACGCCGCCAGCAGGAACAGCATCAGGGCCAGGCCGGCGGGGTAGCTCCAGTCGCGCCGCCGGTTTGGCCCTTGCTGCTCCCGCTGGCGCCACAGCAGCATCATGGCGCCATAGAACAGCAGGAAGTACAGGGCGCGCGGCAGCAGGGCATTGGCGGCATCGTAGCGATACGCATTGGCCAGCACGACACCGGCCACCATCAGGCTGGCGGCGCGCCACGCCAGGCGCCCGAGCAGCGCCGGCGTGACGCGGCCGACAGACCGGTGAAGCGCCAGCGGAATGGCGATGCCGACGATGAACAGGAAACCGGGAAAGACGATGTCGGGCAGGGTGATGCCGTCCGCGCGCGGCCCCGTGTGCTCCAGCCAGTAGGGGATGCCGGGCATGCCGGCAATATAGTTCACCCAGATCATCGCCGCGATCACGCAGCCACGAAAGGCGTCGAGGCTGGCCAGGCGGGGGGAAGCGGCGGCGATGGACTGGGTGGTCATGGGTCTTAGACAGGTGTAAGGAGAAAAGCGGGCGTAAAAAAAGCGGGTCGGGCCTGGGGCCGTTCCCGCTTGCTCGCTGCGCGAAGGATTACGACGCGGCTGGTGCCGGTGCGGCGCCGGCCGCAGGGCGGTTCACCCAGATGGTCCAGTAGCGTGCCAGGTCGCCGCGGCCGTCGGCGCCTTGCACCGATTGCAGCGTCTTGATGGCTTCGTCCTTCTTGCCGGCCAGCGCGTAGGAGTAACCGAGGCGCAGCTTGGCGTCTTCCGCGTTCTGCAGGCCGCCCTTGGCGATACCTTCCTGGATCAGGGCGATGCCCTTGTCGTACTGGCCCATCGTCACGAATGCCCAACCCAGGTTGATCAGGCCCGTGCCGTTCTTCGACTTGCGGGCCGACGCTTCGCCGCTGCCGATGTTCTTCATGTCGTCGGCGGCCTGGCGGTCGGCCTGGGCGCGCAGCTTCTTGTGCTTATCCGCGTTCGGGCCCTTGCCCAGCACGCCCGCCGAGAAGCCGGCGTCCAGTGCCTGCTTCGCCTCGATCGGCTGGCCGGCCAGCAGGGCCAGGTCGGCCATCTCGGCATAGTCCTCGGCCGACATCTTCGACACGGCGGCCTTCTGCAGGCGGTACACGTCCAGCGCGAAGCGGGTCGAGTAGGTGGCCTTGCCCTGGGTGCGGCTCAGCAGGTCGATCCAGTAGTCGTCCGAAGGGTAGTAGCGAACCAGGTTCTCCACGGCCAGCAGGTAGGTAGCCTGGTCCTTCGTCTTGGCGCCCGTGTTGGCCAGCAGCTGCAGCTCTTCCAGCTTCGGTGCGGTGCCGGCCTTCTGCGCCGCTTCCAGGTCCTTCATCAGCTCCGTCTTGGCGGTGGCGAAGTCATTGCTGAAATAGTAGGCGCGGATGATATACGGGCGCATCTTGTTGTCGCCCGTTTCGGTCTGGTAGCGGTTGAACCACGTGATCGCCTTCTGGTATTCCTTGGCGTTGTAGTACATATTGCCCAGGGCAGCAATGAAGTCGCGCTGTTCGGACGGCTGCAGCTTGTTGGCGTTGATGACCGCTTCCAGCGCCGTCGTCGTCATCTGGGTGTTGTTCGTGGCCGAGCCCAGCGAAATGCGCATGCGGTTCAGCACGAAGGTCTCATACGGGGTCTTGTTCGGCAGGGCTTCGGCCTGGTCCAGGCGGCTCTGCACTTCGGTGTAATTCTTCGCTTCGAGCAGGGTCTTGATCTGAGCCGGCTCCACCAGCTTGAAGATCTCCGGGCGCACGGAATCCTTCGGCGCCTCGGCAGCCGGGGCTGCCGGCTTGTCCTGGGCGAAGGCGGGGGTCAACGCGGGCACGGCCGACAGGCCGATGGCAGCCAGGAGAAGGCTGAGGCGAGCGATACGGAACTGAGGCATGATGAAATGATCCTTCAATCAAGTAGACAAACACTTATTGTCCCATAAATCCACCCACAGCCGGGTTTCAAATGGACGCTTTTGTAACGGCCTGTTTCCGCCAAGGGGCGGTGCGGGGCAGCGCGCGGCCCGCGCCGTCGAACACCAGGCAATGGCGGGCCGGCAGATGCAGCATGACGCGGCTGCCCGGCTGCGGGACATCGCCCTGCGCCACGTGTTTCAGGGCCACGGGCGCGGTCGCCCCGGGCACGGCGGCATGCAGCACGCTCTGGTCGCCCAGGTATTCGACGTGGGTGATGTCGGCCGCCAGCAGGTTATCCGTTTCGCCGG
Organism: Pseudoduganella buxea; assembly: GCF_009720835.1. Taxonomy (GTDB): domain Bacteria; phylum Pseudomonadota; class Gammaproteobacteria; order Burkholderiales; family Burkholderiaceae_D; genus Rugamonas; species Rugamonas buxea. Next base: position 14,273 of record NZ_WNKZ01000049.1, on the reverse strand, counting down.
TGGCGGCCAGGCACAGGTGCTCGGGCCGAATACCGATGGTTACAAGTCCGCCCGGCGCCGCTGCCCCCGGCGGGGCGTCCGCGCGCAGCAGCGTGCCGTCCTCCAGCCGCACGGTCAGGCCGTCGTCGTCGCCGCCAGCCAGGCTGTCGGTGACGATCCCACCGATGCAGTTCATCTTCGGCGCCCCGAGGAAGCCGGCCACGAACAGGTTGGCCGGCGCGTTGTACAGTTCATGGGGCGTGCCGACCTGCTCGATGTGGCCGCCGTTGAAGACGACGATGCGCTCGCCCAGCGTCATTGCCTCGACCTGGTCGTGCGTAACGTAGATCATCGTCGTCTTCAGCTGGGCATGCAGGCGGCTCAGTTCCACCCGCATCTGCACGCGCAGGCTGGCGTCCAGGTTCGACAGGGGTTCGTCGAACAGGAACAGGCGGGGTTTTCGCACGATGGCGCGGCCGATCGCCACGCGCTGGCGCTGGCCGCCGGACAGTTCCTTCGGCCGCCGCTGCAGCAGGTGGCCGATCTGCAGGATGTCGGCGCTGCGCTGCACGGCCGCGCGCACGGCATCCTTCCTGCCGCCGGCCAGTTGCAGCGCGAAGGCCATGTTCTCGTACACCGTCATGTGCGGATACAGGGCATACGACTGGAACACCATCGCCAGCTCCCGTTTGGCCGGCGGCACGTCGTTGGCCAGGCGGCCATCGAGGTGCAGCTCGCCGCCGCTGATCGATTCCAGGCCGGCGATCATGCGCAGCAGGGTCGACTTGCCGCAGCCGGACGGCCCCACGAAGACGATGAATTCGCCATCGCGGATATCCAGGTCGATGCCGTGGATGACGGTGTGCTCGTCGTAGCGCTTGACGATATTGCGCAGCGAAAGGGCCGCCATCAGCGCGCCGCCGCCTGCGAATCGGTCGACACGCCGGCCGGCACGTCGGCCGGCACGTCATCCGGAGCCGAAGCCGCCACGTTGGCGCGTGGCGTCATCGGCAGGAACAGCGCCATCACGGTCACGGGAATGGCGCACAGCAGCACCCAGATGAAGAATTGCTGGTAGCCCAGCCAGGCCTGGAAGTCACCGCTGAAGAACTTGAACAGCACGAAGCCCAGCTGCATGATGCCGGTCGAGAAGGCATAGTGGGCGGTCTGGTATTTGCCCGGCGCGACCACCTGCATCATGTACAGGATGATGCCCACGAAGCCGAAGCCGTAGCCGAACATCTCCAGGCTCAGGGCCGCGCCGATGACGGTCAGGTCGGTCGGCAGCCACGTCGCCAGGAAGTAGAACACGAGGTTGGGCAGGTTCACGGCCAGGATCAGGAAGATCATGGCTCGGCGCAGGCTGAGCCATGACGTGAAGTAGCCGCCGGCGATCGAGCCGACGATGAAGGCGATGGTGCCGCTGGTGCCGTAGACGGTCCCCACCTGGGCCGTCGTCAGGCCCAGGCCGCCCTTGTCGAGCGCGTCGCGCAGGAACAGGGGACCGATGGTCTGCACCTGGGCCTCGCCGGCGCGGAACATGATGATGAACAGGATCGACATCCAGATGCCGGGTTTGCGCACGTAGTCGACGATCACTTCCCACAGGGTGTCCGTGATGCCGGCCACGGTGGTTTTCTCCGTCACGGGATTTTTCGCCAGCGGCAGGGTCCACGCGTGATACGCCGCGAGCAGTGCCATCGTCACGGCCAGGATGACGAAGATGGTCGTCCATGCCGGCACCACGCCGTGCGACTTTTCCAGCGTACCGGCCAGGATCACGAGCCCGCCCAGGGCGATGAAGCGGCCGGCGTTGAAGAAGGTGCCGGTCCAGCCGGCATACTGCGCCTGCTGCTTCTCCGACAGGCTGGTGATGTAGACGCCGTCGCAGGCGATATCGTGGGTGGCCGCGCTGATGGCCACGCAGGCCAGCATCGCCACGCTGGCGCCCAGCCAGAACGGCAGGTGCAGCGACAGCGCCACGAGGCCGAAGAAGACGCCGCTCAGCAGCTGGAAGGTGACGACGACGAGCTTCTTGCTGCTGGCCAGTTCCAGGAAGGGACTCCACAGGGGCTTGAAGATCCACGCCATGCCGATGTAGGCGGTCCAGTGGGCGATGTCCGTGTTCGGCACGCCCATGCTCTTGAACATCATGCTGGCGATCAGCGCCACCGAAAAGAACGGCAGGCCCTGGGCCAGGTACAGGGTGGGGACCCACATCAGCGGGCTGCGGCTTTTCTTCGTCGTGTCCATCGGCGCTCTTCGTCAGGGTTGGAAGGTATTCGTCAAGCCAGGCCCGGCACGGGGCAACGGCCAGGTGCGTCGGCGCCGGCCAGCCAGCCGTTGACGGCGTCCAGCGCGGGCGCGGCGAAGCCGTAGGTCAGCAGGGCGGGGGCGGCGATATCGAGCGCCTGGTAGGGGTTCCACAGTGCCAGGTGCAGATCCGGGCGCCACGTGGCGCGGGCGTGCGGGCCGTAGCGAAGGCGCGAGGTCGAAGCCAGTATCGTGAAGCGGCCGTCGTTTGGCAGCGCGGCCCAGTCGAAGCTTTCGGCGTCGGCGAACGTCACCACTTCCACGTCATACAAGCGGCCCAGCGAGGCGGCCAGCACGGCGGCCGGCACGCCTGCCTCGGAGACGCCGTCGCTGATGGTGTCCTGCCGCACCACCAGCCGCACCGCCTTGCCGGCGGGGCGTTGGGGATTGCCCCGGGCCGTCAGCGCGCGGCGCCAGGCTTCGGCCATCAGCTCACGGTCGGCCGCATCCTGATCGTATTCGCCGGGCGTGCAGGGGTAGTCGCTGGCCAGCGCGGCCAGGCGCGCCAGGCTGGCGTCGACCTGGGCGCGCGGCACCGTACCGTCGGTCAGGGCGCGGGCGATGGCGTCCAGCGTTTCTTCCTGGGTCGCGCGGGTGCCCAGGGCCATCACCATGTCCGCCCCGGCGGCCAGCGCCTTGACGGCCGCGTTGCCCACGCCGTAGTGGTGGGCGATGGCATGCATGTCCATGCCGTCCGTGATGATGACGCCCTGGTAGTGCCACTGGTCGCGCAGCAGGCCCCGGAGGATGGCCGGGGACATCGTGGCCGGATGGTCGGCGTCGATGGCGGGGTAGACGATATGGGCCGTCATCATGGCCGGCGCGTGCGGCGCGGCCTGCTGGAAGGGCAGCAGCTCGAATGCTTCCAGCTCGGCCACCGGTTTCGCCACCGTCGGCAGCGCGCGGTGCGAGTCGACATTGGTGTCGCCGTGGCCGGGGAAGTGCTTGACGCAGCAGGCCACGCCTTCGGCGGCGCTGCCTGCCATCCAGGCCAGCGCCAGCTCGGTGGCACGCCGCGGGTCCGCGCCGAAGGAGCGTTCGGCGATGACGGGATTGTCCGGGTTGTTGTTCAGGTCCAGCACGGGCGCGAAGTTCCAGTTGAAGCCCAGCGAGCGCACGGCCCGCGCCACGGCGGCGCCGGTGCGGCGGGCCAGGTCCGTGTCGTCAGCTGCGCCCAGGGCCATGGCCGCGGGTGGCGCCGGCACCCAGGTGGCGCGCACGACGGCGCCGCCTTCCTGGTCGATGGCGATCAGCGCTTCGGGTCCCATGGCGGCGCGCAGGTCGGCGGTGAGTTTCGTCAGCTGGGCCGCGTCCTGCATGTTCTGGCGGAACAGGCAGACGGCGCGAATGCCGTTGGCGCGCAGGAAGTCGGCCATGTCGGCATCGAGCTCGGTGCCGGGGAAGCGGATCATGATCAGCTGGCCGGCCAGGCGGCGCAGGTCGCGGGTGTCGTCGTGGTTCATGGTGTCATTTCACGGCGCCGTCCATGCCGCGCATGAAGAAGCGCTGGGCGAACAGGAAGGCGGCCAGGGTGGGCAGGATGGTCAGGATGGTGCCGGCGGCGATGACGCGCGTGCTGCTGCCGAAGGTGCCGCGCAGGTACAGCACGCCCACCGACAGGGGAAATTCGTCCGGCTTGCTCATCACGATGGACGGCCAGATGTATTCGTTCCACGCTTCCACGGCCGTCAGGATGCCGACCGTGGCCAGCCACGGGGCGATCAGGGGCAGCATGATGCGGGTGAAGATGGTCCATTCGGAGGCGCCGTCGACCCGGGCGGCGTCGATCAGGTCCTGCGGCACTTCCTCGAAGGCCTGCTTCAGGAGCAGGATGGCCACGGCCGTGACGATGTTCGGCAGGATCACGCCCGTGTAGGTATCGACCAGCGACAGCTTGGTCACCGTGATGAAGTTGACGAGGAAGTTCACTTCCGACGGCAGCACGAGGGTGGCCAGGATCAGGCCGAACACCATTTTGCGGCCCTTGAAGTGCATGCGCGCCAGCGGGTAGGCGGCCATGGAGCACAGCACGAGCTTCCACAGCACGGTGCAGGCGGCGATCAGCACGGAGTTCTTGAAGAAGGTCATCAGGGGAATGACGCGGAACACTTCGGCGAAGTTCTCCAGCGACGGCGCCTTCGGCCAGAACGTGGGCGGGAAGGCAAACACATTGCCCTCGGTGGAGATGGCCGTCACCAGGGTCCACCAGAACGGGAAGACGCACAGCAGCGCGATGGCCGACAGCAGCAGATAGTGGGCCAGCTTTTTCATCGGTGCTTCGGCTTCAGGTAGCGCAGGCAGGCCAGGGCGATGCCGATGCACAGCAGCGAGACGACGAAGCTGGCCGCCAGCGCGCGCGGCAGCTTCAGGTGCTTCAGGCCCTGGTCGTAGGCGTAGTACAGGGCCGTGAAGGTGGAATTCATCGGACCGCCCTGGGTCAGCACGTCCACTTCCTGGTACGCCTTCAGCGCGGCCAGCACGGACAGGATGGTGCAGACGGCAATCGTCGGGCGCAGCATCGGCACGGTGATCTTCCAGAAGCGCTGCCAGCGGTTGGCGCCATCGAGGATGGCCGCTTCCTGCATGTCGGCCGGCACGGCCTGCAGCGCGGCCAGGTACATCACCATATACCAGCCCAGGCCCCGCCACAGCGTGACGAACATGATGGCGAACAGCGCGATGCCGTCATGCGACAGCCAGCCCACGGGCGCGTCGACCAGCCGGAACAGCATCAGCACGTAGTTGAGCGTGCCCTGTTCGTGGAACATGAAGCCCCACATGATGCCGACCACGGACACCGTCGTTACCACCGGCACATAGAAGGCTGCGCGAAACAGCCGGATACCCGGCAGCTGGTTATTCACCAGCACGGCCAGCGCCAGCGCGCCCACCTGCACGAAGGGCACCATCAGCAGGAACACGATGGAGTTACGCAGCCCCGTGACGAACATCTCGTTCTCGAAGATATAGCGGAAGTTCTCCAGCCCCACCCAATGCGTTGGCCGGATCAGGCTGTAGTCGGTAAATGCGAGATAGGACCCGAAGCCCACCGGCCAGAACGAAAACACGGCCAGCAGAAGCAAGGCCGGCGCCAGGAACAGCCACGCCACCAGCGCATGGCGGCTCATGGCGCCCCCGCCAACGCAATAGCCGAGTTCGTGTCCACCGTGGGGTCAGACCCCGATATGGACACGGCCTCAACTACAGAGTACATACTTGTTCGACTCGCGGGTGCAAAGATTATTGCATCTGCGAACGCTCTTGCGGATGGGCTCGTGTCCTTGTCGGGGTCTGCAGGGGCAATGGCTGGCAGGCCATTGCCCGCTGCGCAGGCAGGGAGCTGGGCTCCCTGAAACCCCTGCTGCGCCCCCAAGGTGGACGCGAGCGCAGCGGTGGCACAGCAGGAGACTGCCGAGGCCGGTGCCGGGAACTGCCTGGCCAGCTTGCGGTTCCAGATGGCGACGGCCTGGTCGAGGGCTTGCTGGATGTCCTGGCGGCCCGTGACGCCGGCCTCCACGGCCTTGACGAGGCTGCGCCGCAGTTCGTCGTAGTCGGTGACGCCGGCCACGTACAGGGTGTGCGAATGGGGCATCGAGACGGCGCCGGCGGCGACGGCTTTTTCGGCCGCGCCCGCGTTCGGCGGCACGGTGGTGAAGAACGGGTCGGCGGCGGCGCGGGCGGACGCGGGGTAGACGCTGGCGGCCTTGGCGAAAGCCAGCTGGTTGGCGTCGCCCGTCAGATAGCGGGCGAACTTGCCGATAGCGGGCAGCAGGGTATTGTCGACGCCGACCGGCACGCCGAAGTGGATCAGCCAGCCGCCGTCGGCGATGCCCGTCGGGCCCAGCGGGGCGGGGGCGACGCCGGTGACGGCATAGATGTCGCGCGCGTCGGCGGCGATGCGGCCCACGGCCGTCGGCGGCGCCAGCAGCATGCCCAGCCGCCCGCCCTTGTAGGCGTCGATGGCGGCGGGGAAGTTATCCTCGGCGAACAGGCTGTCCTTCAACAGGCCGCCCACCTTGTACGTGTCGGCCAGCTTGCGGATCAATGCCACGTGGGCGGGCGAATTGAACACGGCGCGGCCATTCTTGATCACGGGCAGGCCCTGCTGCATCATCAGGCCATCGATCTTGGCCAGCGCCGGGCACAGGCCAGCCTTGCCCGTGCGCAGGGCGATCTGGCGGGCGAAGGCCAGCTGCTCGTCCAGGCTGCGGGGCGGATGGGGGATGCCGGCGGCCTGGAAGATCTGGCGGTTGTAGGCGATGACGGCGACGTTGCTGTACAGGGGGAAGCCGTAGGTGCGCCCGCCGAAGGTCAGGTCTTCCAGCGTGCTTTTCAGGTAGCGCGAACGGTCCTGGCCCAGCAGCGCGTCGACCGGCTGCAGCAGGCCGTCGCGGGCGAATTCGTCGGCCCATGGCACGTTCAGGTTGACCAGCGCCGGCGGCGTGCCGGCGACGATGCGCGTGACCAGCTTGGTCTGGATGATATCCCAGGGGAAGTCGACCCATTCGACGTTGACGCCGGGGTTGGCCGCCTCGTAGTTGCGCACGATGCCGTCGAAGTAGGGCGTGAACTTGGGCTTCATGCTGAAGGTCCAGAACTCGATTTTCTGGACCGGCGCCGGCGCGGCAAGCGCACCGGTCATCGTCGCCGCGCCCGCGATGACGAGCGCTGTCAGCATGGCCCTTGGCATCAGTTGGTCTTGGTGACTTTGGACAGGTGGCGCGGACGGTCCGGGTCCATGCCGCGCGCGGCCGACAGCTGCGCCGCCATCACGTAGAAGGCCTGGATCGCGACGATCGGGTCGAGGTCCGGCGTGGCTGCCACGGGCAGGGTCAGGTCGCGCCCGGCCACGTCCGCCGGGGCGGCCAGCAGCACGCGCGCGCCGCGCCCGCGCATCTCGTCGGCCAGTGCCAGCAGGCCCGCTTGGGTCGGACCGCGGGTGGCGAAGATCAGCAGCGGATAGCCTTCCTCGATCAGCGCCATCGGGCCGTGCTTGATTTCGGCGCCGGAGAACGCTTCGGCTTGCAGGGCCGAGGTCTCCTTGAATTTCAGTGCCGACTCCAGCGCCACGGGGAAGCTGATGCCGCGCCCGACGACCATGATGTTGCGGGCCGGTGCCAGCACATCCAGTGCGGGCGACCAGTCGGCCTGGCCGGCCGCGTGCAGCGCCTCGGGCAGGGCGGCCAGGCCGTCCAGCAGTTCCGGGTCGTTCTGCCACTGCGCCACCATGCGCGCGCCGGCCACCAGCGACGTGATGAAGCTTTTCGTCGCGGCCACGCTTTGCTCCTTGCCCGCGCGCAGCGGCATCGCCCATTCGGCCGCCTGGGCCAGCGGCGAGTCGATATCGTTGACGAGGGCCACGGTGGTGGCGCCGCCGTCGCGGAAGTAGCGGATCGGTTCCACCACGTCCGGGCTCTGGCCCGATTGCGAGACGGCGATGGTCAGCGTGTCGCGCGTCTTCAACGGCGACTTGTTCAGGGTGACCAGCGACATCGGCAGCGAGGCGACCACGCGGCCCAGACGCGCCATGATCAGGTAGGCGATGTAGTTCGACGCATGGTCCGAGCTGCCGCGCGCGACGGTGAGCGCCGTGGCGAAGGAGGTGCTCCTCAGCTTGCGGCCCAGTTCCGCGTAGCGGTCGCCATCGTGCGCCAGTTGCAGCGCGACGCATTCCGACGCGGACAGGGCTTCTTTAAGCATCATTGAGGTCACAACGTTCTCCTTCGATATAAACGGCTTTGAGTTTCAGGTCGCGGTCCAGCACGACGAAGTCGGACCACGTACCCGGTGCGATGCGGCCCCGGTCGGGCAGGCCAAGGTAATCGGCGGCATGGGTGGACACGCGCGCGGAAGCGTCGGCCAGGTCCAGGCCCAGGCCGACCAGGTTGCGCAGCGCCTGGTCCAGGGTCAGCGTGCTGCCGGCCAGGGTGCCGTCGGGCAGGCGTACGCCGCCCATGCATTTGTGGACCGTGTGCCGGCCCAGCATGTATTCGCCATCGGGCATGCCGGTGGCGGCGGTCGAATCGCTGACGCAGTACAGGCGGGGAATGGCCCGCAGCGCCGTCTTGATGGCGCCTGGGTGCACGTGCAGCAGGTCGGGAATCAGTTCGGCGAACTGGGCATGCGCCAGCGCCGCGCCCACCATGCCGGGCTCGCGGTGGTGCAGGCCGCTCATGGCGTTGAACAGGTGCGTGAAGCCGGAGGCGCCGTGCTCCAGCGCGGCCACGCCGTCGTCGTAGGAGCCGAGCGTGTGGCCGATCTGCACGCGCACGCCTTCGTCGGCCAGTTCGCGCACCAGGCCCAGGTGGCCGGCGATTTCGGGCGCCACCGTGATGACCTTCAGCGGCGCCAGGGTCTCCAGGCGCTTGACTTCCTCCAGGGTGGCGGCACGCGCGTAGTTCGGCTGCGCTCCCAGCTTGCCGGAGTTGATGTAGGGGCCTTCCAGGTGGGCACCCAGCACGCGCGCCTCGTTCCTGCCGCGCGCACGCACGGCCGCGCCGATGGCGCTCAAGGCCACGTCGATGTCCTCGGGCGGGGCCGTCATCGTCGTCGCCAGCAGGCTGGTGGTGCCGTGGCGGGCGTGGATGGCGGCGATGCGGTGCACCGCGTCGCCCCCTTCCATCACGTCCTTGCCGCCGCCGCCGTGCACGTGCAGGTCGATGAAGCCGGGCAGGATGTAGTCGTCGCCGTTGGCATGCGGGTCGCACGCGGCGCCGTCGATGCCTTCGACCTTGTCGCCGAAGTTCAGGGCGCCGTTGATCCAGCCACCCGGGGTGAGGATATTGCCGGTGATGGTGTTGTGTTTGATGGCATCGTTCATCGACGCGACTCCGCTACAAATTCGTAATAGTCACTGCGGCACCACGAGTGGGTCAGTTCCACGGCGGCGCCGCTGTCCAGGTAACTCACGCGGGTGATGTGCAGCATGGCGGTGCCAGGGGCGATATTGGCCAGCCTGGCCTGTTCGGTATTGGCATTGATGGCGCGGATATGCTGCAGCGCGCGCATCGGGATGGTGCCGTTCGATTCCAGGTAGCCGTACAGCGAGTCCGTCACGCTGTGCGGGTTCGGCACGTAGACGGCCGGGATGGTGGAGGTTTCGATGGCCATGACGACGTCGTCGGCCGTGCGCAACCGCTTCAGGCGCGCCACCGGCATGTTCGGCGACAGGCCCAGCGACAGCAGTTCCAGCGGCGCGGCGATGCCGATCTCGCGCTGCAGCCAGCGCGAGCCGGCCGTGAAGCCGCGCTGGCGCAGCTCCTCGGAAAAGCTGGTCAGGCGCGACAGGGGCTGCTCCAGCTTGGGCGTGATGTAGGTGCCGGAGCCGCGCCGGCGCGTCAGCATGCCGCGGTCGCACAGCATGTCGATGGCCTTGCGCGCCGTCACGCGCGAAATCTGCAGCATCTCCGACAGCACGCGCTCGGAAGGCAGCGCCTCGTTGGCACGCCAGTCGCCGCTGGCGATGCCGTCGGACAGCTTGTTCGCCAGCTGCATGTACAGGGGGGTATCGCTCGACGCATCGGGATGGAAATCGCGCAACTGGGCCAGCACGGCTTACTCCTTCAGGTGTTGTTGGATCAGGCGCAGCGCCCCGCTGGCGGAGTCGCCCCGGGGTGCGACGATGGCGGCCAGCAGGTCGGCCGGCAGGTAAGGGTGCATCGGTTCCCCCAGGCCGCCGCACAGGGCGATCGGCAAGGTGCCGGTGGCATCGAGCGCACGGGCGATCAGCGCCACCTGGCGGCCCGCTTCGAGCAGGATGGCGCGCGCCGTTTTCTCGCCAGGGGCGAACTGCAGTACCAGCCGGGCCAGTTGCGCATACTGGGTCTGGCTGGCATTGGCCAGCCACACCTGGATGCGGTCGCGCGAGCCGCCGCAGGCCTCGATGACGGCATCGGCAAAGGCATTGGCCGGCACCCGGCCGTCGACCACCTGCTGGATATGGTTGACGGCGCGCAGGCCGATCCAGGCGCCGCCCGCTTCGTCGCCGGCCGGGAAGCCCCAGCCGCCCACTTCGCGCCGGCTGCCATCGGCGCACAGGATCTCGCCGACGCTGCCCGTGCCCAGCGCGATGATGGCGCCCGGCTGGCCGGCGTGGGCGCCCAGCACCGTCGTGTAGGCATCCGTCTCCAGCGCCACGGCGGCATAGCCGGGATTGGCGGCGACGAAGTTGTCGCCCCACTGGCGGTTATGCACGCCGGCCAGGCCGAGGCCGACGGCCAGCGCCGCGCGCGGTACCGGAGCGATGCCGGCCGCGGCGAAGGCCGATGCGATTGCTTCCTCGACCGAGTGCCACGCATTCTGGATGCCGTGCAGCAGGCCGGATGGACCGCCGCTGCCTTCGGCCAGCAGGCTGCCGTCGGGACGGGCCAGCCGTACCACGGTCTTGGTACCGCCGCCGTCGACGCCAATGAGATATTCGATCATGTTCTGCAGGGTAGTTGGGCTGTGGGGCACTATACGGGCGGCCAAACCAGCTTGTCAACAGGTATTTAACTGGTATTGAAAAGCGTTGCATACGTGTCAGCAACCTCCGCCTTCGAGTTTTGGTAAGCCATTGATTTGTAGGTATATTTCCGCGAACGGAATGGTATTGGATTTGGTATCTCGGCTGGCCCGTGGACCTAATACCAGAGGATGACGGCGGCGTAAACGACGTCGCCCCGGAACTGCCGGTTCCGGGGCGACGGGAAGGGGGAGGGCGGCGTCAGTCGTTGCCGTCGTGCGTGCCGCGCCGGTCGACCACGACGAGGCGCGGCTGGCCGTTGCCGGCCAACTGGCGTGCCCCGGTTTCCAGCTTGCCACGCACGTTGACGGTGGCCGTGCCCGGGCCCCGCACCGTGACGTTGGCCTGCCCGGCCTGCAGCGCGCGGCCTTCCAGGTTGCCCGAGCCCGTCAGCTGCGCGTCCAGGGTGGCCGTGCTGCCGGACAGGGTGGCGTTGCCGGGGCCGCTGATAACGAGGCCCAGCTGCTCGGCCCGCAGGTCGCGGCACTCCAGGTCGCCCGAGCCGTGCACTACGGCCTTGAGCCGGCCGATGGTGCCGGCCAGGCAGGCGTTGCCCGGCCCCGTCAAGGTGGCGTTGGCGCTGTCGACGGCCAGCGGGCAGGCGTCCAGGTCGCCCGAGCCGGCCACGATGGCGCGGATTTCGCGGCTGCGGCCCTGCAGCGACACGGCGCCCGGGCCGCGCAAGGTAGCGTTGACGAGGTCGCTGCGCAGGTCCTTCACGGCCAGGTCGCCCGAGCCCGTCTGCTCGACGTGCAGTTCGCCCGTGACGCCCGCCGCTTCCACGTCGCCGGGGCCGGACAGGTGGGCCCGCATTGTCGCCGGGCGCAGCTGGCGCAAGTCGACATCGCCGCTGCCGCTGACCCGCAACACGAGTTCGCGCACGGTACCGTCGGCGCGCAGGTCGCCCGGCCCGGCGGCCGTCAGCTGCAGGCTGTCGGCCTGGACATGCTGCAGTTGCACATCGCCGCTGCCGCTCATTTTCAGGCTGGACAAGCGCGGCGCGCCGACCCGGACAGTCACGGGCTCGTTGCGCTTGCCGAAGCTGAAGTGCCAGCCCTTGCGGTCGCGCCGGCGGATCACCAGGGTCTCGTTCTCGACCGTGGTGTCGATGTCGGCCAGCTCGCCGGCCATGCCTTCGAGGCGCACGCCATGGGGTGCCTGCGCGTCGACGACGACGTCGAAGGGGCCTGACAGGTCGACGGCGCGGAAGGCGCCGACCTGTCGCGTCTCGACAACGGTCGCGGGGGCCGCGGCAACGGCGGCTGCGGCCAGGCTGCCCAGCACCAACAGAGTGGAGGAAGTGAAACGGGCGAAGCGGGGGGAGGGCTTGGTCATGGTGTCGGTCGCTGATCGATGAATGATGATCAGGACGATATGACAAGTCCGGCGCGGCGCGCAGCGTCAAGCGACGAACGCGCGAAAACGTGGCGTCAGATGCAAAACCGCCGGCTGGGCGGCCAGCCGGCGGCAGGGTTCAGCGGGAGCGGATCAGCGGAACAGTTCGTTGCGCTGGCGGCGGAAGCCCAGCACGCTCAGCAGCAGGCCCGTTGCCAGCAGCGGAGCCACGGGCACGGAATCGATGGCGGTGGAGCGGGCGCGGGCAGGCGCGGCGGCCTGGGGCGACGCCTGCACGGCAGTGTTCACGAGGCTGGTGGACGATTGGGCGGCGGCGACGGCAACCTGGGCGCCATGGGAAGCGGTACAGCTCAGCAGCAGGGTCAGGGCGGCGAGTACTTTGGTCATGAGGTCTTTTTTAGAAAAGCGTCGATTCGGAACTTTCTATAATACCATCAAAAGACCTTTTACTGCCGAGTCAATTGTGCAGTGCAGCGTAAGCCCCTGCCGCGCCGCGCGGAGAAATGTCATAATGGGCGCCTGGAGAAGCGAGACATGATCAAGTACTTAGGGACACGGAAAACCGATCAGGGGGCGACAGTGGTGTATGTCTTCCTGATAAACGGGGCGGAAAAGGAAATCCGCGAAAGCGCCCTGAAGCAGTATCCGGGCTGCTACGAAGCCTTGCCTGCCGCCGCCAAAGCGCGGATCAGCGCGAACCGGGCATGGTTGCAAAAGCTGTAAGGCCGTGGCTGCGCCACCTGCGCGCGGCCGTGCTGGCCGGCATGGCACTGGGTACCGGCGCCACGGCCGCCGTGCCCAGCCATTTCGGCACCGTCGTCGGCAACGGCCTGCTGTGCCGCGACGAAACGTCCAACCGTTACTATTACGATTACATGGTGCGCTTCTTCGGCAAGCCCTACAAGCGCGAGGGCGGCGCCTACTGGTTCCGCACGCCCGAGGCCACCTTGTGGGGCTTTCCCGTGCGTGAAGTCATCGTCAGCGACGAGACCTTCCGTTACAGCTTCGTCGGCGCGCTCGCCGCCGCCACCCCGGAGCAACTGGAGACGGCCATCGCCGCCCAGTCCGGCGTGCGCTTTGCGAAAATCGACCGGTCCCGCTTTCCCGTGCGGGAGGCACGCGCCGGCGGGCGCATCGTGTACGCCAACCGCCAGTCCAAGATCTTCTGCGCCAAATTCAAGCCGCTGCCGCCCGCGCTGCGCCAGTAAAACGCCAGGCCGCCACGACAAGGTTCCATGTACACGCAATTCTTCCAGCTGAAGCAGTCACCGTTTTCCATCGCGCCCGATCCGCGCTACCTGTTCATGAGCGAGCGCCACCGCGAAGCGCTGGCCCACCTGCTGTATGGCGTGGGCAGCGGCGGCGGCTTCGTGCTGCTGACGGGCGAGATCGGCGCCGGCAAGACCACCGTGTGCCGCTGCTTCATCGAGCAGATCCCGCCGGATTGCCGGCTCGCGTATATCTTCAATCCCAAGCTGTCGGTGGAGGAACTGCTGCTGTCCGTATGCGACGAATTCCGCGTGGCGCTGCCGGCCGCCACGGATGGCGCCCTGTCCGTCAAGGGCTATGTCGACGCCATCAACCGCCACCTGCTGGAAAGCCATGCCCAGGGCCTGCACAATGTGCTCGTCATCGACGAGGCGCAGAACCTGTCGGCCGCCGTGCTGGAACAGCTGCGCCTGCTGACGAACCTGGAAACGAGCGAGCGCAAGCTGCTGCAGATTATCCTGATCGGCCAACCCGAACTGCGCACGATGCTGGCCCGGCCGGAGCTGGAGCAGCTGGCCCAGCGCGTCATCGCCCGCTATCACCTGGGCTCGCTGACGGCCGCCGAGACGGCCCAGTACATCGGCCACCGCCTGGCCGTTGCCGGGGCCACGGGCCCCACGCCGTTCGGCGCCAACGTGACGCGTCTCGTGCACCAATTGACGGGCGGCGTGCCGCGCCGTATCAACCTGCTGTGCGATCGCGCGCTGCTGGGCGCCTATGTGGAAAATCGCCGTGCCGTCACGCGCCGCATCGTACGCCGCGCGGCCGCCGAAGTGTTTGCCGGCCAGCGCGGCACGGTGTCGCGCCGCCCGTGGCTGCTGGCCGGCGGCGGCGTGTTGGCCGGTGCCGTGCT
>NZ_WNKZ01000048.1 GCF_009720835.1 Pseudoduganella buxea | reverse complement strand
AGGCCTGACAGACCGGGACGGCAGCGACAGCGTGGCCGCTGCTGCATGCGACAGCCTGCGCGCCGCCCACCGGGCACTGGCCGCGCGCCGCGACGCCATCGAAGCCGTCAAGACCGTCGCGGCGCGCGTGCGGGCGCTCGACGAAACGCTTGCCGCCTTGCGAGCCAGCATCGCCGGCGCCGGCCTGCCGGCGGAGCTCCTCGCCACATGGCAGCTGGCGGAGCTGGACCGCGCCGCCCTGCACGCGGCGGCGCCCTGCTTCATGCCAGCCCTGTTCGCGGCCAGGCGCGAGTTGTTCGTGGCGGCGATGGCGCTGCAACAGGCCTTTGTCGCAGGCGCCTGGTCCAAGCTCAAGCCGACGCTGGCCGCGTTCATGAATGTCCTGACCGGAGGTGTCCAGCCAGGCAGCGTGCCCGGCGGCGTCGCTGCCCTGTGGGACACGTTCTTCCTCGTCGTGCCGGTCGTGTCGACGACGTTCGCATCCTTCCCCCGCGTATTTGCGGGCATTGGCCGCGAGGAGCTGGGCTGGCTGCTGATCGACGAGGCAGGACAGGCCGCGCCGCAACAGGCCGTGGGCGCCATCTGGCGCTCACGCCGCAGCGTCATCGTCGGCGATCCGCTGCAACTGGAGCCGGTCGTCGCCTTGCCGGAGGAACTGGTGACGCCCCTGCTGGCGCGAACGGGCGCCGAACGGCAGTGGGTCCCGCCGGCCACGTCGGCCCAGACCCTGGCCGACCGCGCCAACCGTTACGGCACCTGGCTGCGCCAGGGCGAGAAGGACGATCCGGTATGGCTGGGCGCGCCGCTGGTGGTACACCGGCGCTGCCTCGATCCGATGTTCGGCATCGCCAACGGCATCGCCTACGACAACCGGATGGTGTACGGCGCCGGCAGGGACAGCGCACCCTGCCCCGAAAGCGGCATCGGCGAGAGCTGCTGGGTCGACATGCCGGCGAGCGACGCGCAAGGTCACTGGGTCGCATCGCAGGGGCACATGGCGCTGGAGCTGGTCAAGCGGCTGACCGCGCAGGGCCTGCGCGACGAGGAAAACCGCTTCCGCGTCTACGTCATCACGCCGTTCCGCCACGTCGCCCGCCAGTTCAAGGCCCTGCTGCACGAGAAACTGGGCAAGGACACGGAAGGCATGGCCGGAACGGTCCATACCTTCCAGGGCAAGGAGGCGGAACACGTGATCTTCCTGCTGGGTGGCGATCCGACCCGCCCCGGCGTCATCGGCAGCTACGCCGGCAAGAAACCGAACCTCGTCAATGTGGCCGTGACGCGGGCCAGGCGCCGGCTGTACGTCATCGGCGACCGGGGCTTCTGGACCGACCCGGGCCACGATCCGCGCGGCATCTACCGCCGGCTGGCGGCGCCGCTGCCCACGTGCCGGCCGGACGAACTGCGTGGCCGGCTGGACGTTCCGCCCGGCGAATAAGTACCGACCACCACAAGGAACTCGAATGTTCACGGACTGCACCTGGCTCAACGAGCCGGCCAACCACACCATCGACGGCGATGCACTGCGTGTCACGACCGATACCGCCACCGACTTCTGGCGCATCACCAGCTATGGCTTCATCCGCGACAGCGGCCATTTCCTCGGCCGCGCCGTCGAGGGCGACTTCACGGCGCAAATCCATGTCCAGGGCGACTTCCGCGAGCTGTACGACCAGGCCGGCCTGATGGTGCGCATCGACGAAGGACAATGGATCAAGGCGGGCGTGGAATTTTCCGACGGCGCGCTGATGCTGAGCACGGTCCTGACGGATGGCAGGTCGGACTGGGCCACCGGCGCGGCGCCACCCTTGCCGGACGGCTTCTGGCTGCGCGTCACGGTGACGGGCGGGGCCATCCGCGTGCAGTACTCGGCCGACGGCAAGGTCTGGCCCCTGTTGCGCCTTGCCCCATTCCCTGTCGCGGCGCGCTACCTGGTCGGGCCCATGTGCTGCACGCCCGAGCGGGCCGGGCTGGACGTCACGTTCACGGCGTTTTCCGTGGGGCCGGCGCTGGCGCGCGACCTGCACGACCTCAGCTGAACTCAAGCCCCATCGAGAAGGCGCGCCACCAGCGGCAGAACCCGTTGCGCCGGCAGCGCCAGCTTCAAGCCGATCAGCTCGTCCGCGCGGGTCTTGCCGGCGTTGACGGCGGCAATCGATTTGCCGGTGGCCGCTGCCAGCTTGGCGAAGCGAAAACCGGAGAACACCATCAGCGACGTGCCCACCACCAGCAGCGCGTCGGCCTCGTCCATCCACGCCAGCGCCTGTTCCGTGCGCTCGCGCGGTACGTTGTCGCCGAAGAAAACGACGTCCGGCTGCAGCATGCCGCCGCAGGCGACGCAGTCGGGCACGATGAAGTCGTCGAGCGCTTCAGGCTCCAGCTGGGCGTCGCCGTCCGGCAAGGGCTGGGCCAGCACGTTGGCCAGCGCCGGGTTGCGTTGCAGCAGTTGCACCTGCAGGTCGGCGCGGCGCTGGCGGGCGTCGCAGGCCAGGCAGCGCACCATATGGATATTGCCGTGCAGTTCGATCAGGCTGGCCGTGCCGGCGCGCTGGTGCAGGCCGTCGACGTTCTGCGTGATGACGCGCCCGATGCGGCCCGCATGTTCAAGCCGGGCCAGCGCTTCGTGGCCCGCATTGGGCTCGGCCCCGGCCAGCACGGGCCAGCCGACCATGCTGCGCGCCCAGTAGCGGCGGCGCAAGGCATCGGAACGGCGGAACTCCGGGCCTTCGGTCGGCGGGCGGCCCCGGCGGATGCCTTCGGCGTCGCGGTAGCCGGGAATGCCGGAGGCGGTGGACAGGCCGGCGCCCGTCAGCACGAGGACGCGGCGGTGGCGGTCGAGGAATTCGGCCAGCGCGCCGCACTGCTCCTCGATGCTGGCGGCCGGGGCGATGGGTTCGGTCAGGTTCATCCGGTCATGCTAGCATTTTGCGCCGTCGCGGGCGCGGCGCTGAACCGCTGTTGCACCGCGAGAACGAACAGCTAGCGGTAGCGCAGGATATTGATCAGCGTATTGGTGGTATCGACATCCGTCAAGGTGTCGCCTGCCACGCGCAGCAGGCTGCGTTCGCGCAGGGCCACCAGGTGCTCGATCAGGGTCGCCGTCGGCATGGCGGAACGGGCCAGCGCGATGGGGTTGATGCCGTCGTAGTTGCCGTACCGTTCGTGCAAGGTGGCCAGCACCTGGCGCGTGGCCGCTTCGTCCAGGCCGCGTACCGTGCCGGCCGCCACCGCCGCGCGCTCCTCGTTCTGGTCGGCCAGTTGCCCCACCAATGCATCGAAACCCATGTTGCCCAGCTGCCCCTGCGTCTGGCGGTAGAATTCCAGCGCCTTACCCTGCAGCTTGCGTGGATCGAAGGCGCGCAAGGCGTCGCGCCCGGCCGGGCCGCCGGCGCGCAGCAGGAAGGTGGCGGCCCGCGCGAAGGTTTCCGGGTCCGGCGTGTCCAGCAGGGCCGCCACGGCCGGCACGCTGTCGGGCGAACCCACCCACATCAGCACTTCCAGCGCGCGGTGCACGGCGGCCTCGTCGCGCAGCAGGCCGCGCAGGTGGCGCTCGGCGACGGCGCCATATTGGCCGTACAGGTAGATGCAGACGGAGGTCTCGTCCACCGTCACGCCCTGCTGGGGCAGGAAGACGGTGACCTGGCCGCGCAGGAAGGCGCGGTCCATCAGCGGCAGCAGGCGCGCCTCGCGCTCTGACGCCATCGCGTGCACGAAGCGGAACAGCTGCTGGCCCTGGGCCGTCGCGGCGGGCCCTTCCGGATCGATGCGCAGCAGCGCGGCCAGTGCCAGCGCCTTGTCCGCCGGCTCGCCCTGGGCGCGCAGGAAGTAGCCCACGTCCAGCAGCACCAGCTGGTTCGGCCTGGCCTTCTTCAGTTCCAGCGCCAGCTCGCGGCGCAGCACGGGCAGGGCTTGCGCCTTGTTGTTGCCGAACCAGCGCCAGGCGGCATCGAGCTCGCCCCGCTGGCGCGCCGCTTCCTGCGGTGCCGCCGCCACGGGCAGGCCGCGCATCTGCGCCAGCCGCTCCAGCACGGGCTCGTCGCCCGGCGCGGCCACGGCACCCATCATCGTTGCCGCCGCCAGCACGGCCACCGCCAGTCTGCTTCCCGCCGTCCCCGCCATCCTCGTCTCCTTCAACCTTGCAGCCGCGCTCGCTGTGCCTCGACACCGGCGCGCCATTGTTCGCCATGCTCGCTATCGTGCCACAGCTCGCGCAATTCCGACCGTTCCGACAGGATCAGGTCGATTGCCCGGCCGGCCTTCTCGAACAGATCGGTGCGCAGGCGGAAGCGCCCCTTGACGGCGCCGACCCAGTCGTCCACCTTCTGCGAGTCCGCGTCATGCTCGCCACCCCGGTCGTACAGGCGCAGCAGGGTCTCGATGGCGGCCAGGCCCTCGGCGCCATAGGGCGCTTCGAGCAGCTCGGCATCCTGCGCCGCCAGCACGTTGTCCAGCGTGTTTTCGATAAAGTACAAATCGTTCGATTCGCCCAGGTCCTCGGCCCAATCCTGGGCGAAGTCATTGCCGAATGGTCCCACGGTCCACGTTCCCACCTTGTTCTCCTCAGCCCGGGCGCACGACGGTGCGCTCCGGCGTTTGTGTCTTGACGACCTGCATCGCGGTGGCGATCAGGCTGCTCATATCGCCCACGTTGGCGGGCACGATCAGCGAATTGCCCGTCTTGGCCAGCTTGCCGAAGGCGTCCACGTACTGCTCGGCCACGCGCAGGTTGACGGCCTCGATGCCGCCCGGCTGCTCGATGGCGGCGCCCACCTGGCGCAGCGCGCCGGCGGTGGCCTCGGCAATGGCCGTGATGGCGGCCGCCTCGCCCTGGGCACGGTTGATGGCGGCCTGCATCTCGCCTTCGGAACGGGCGATCGACGCTTCCCGTTCACCGGTGGCGATATTGATCTGTTCCTGCTTGCGCCCTTCCGAGGCGGCGATCAGCGCGCGCTTGCCCCGCTCGGCCGTGATCTGGGCCTGCATCGCGTGCAGGATGTCGGCCGGCGGCGTCAGGTCCTTGATCTCGTAGCGCAGCACCTTGACGCCCCAGTTCGCGGCCGATTCGTCGATGGCGTTGACGACGGCCGTGTTGATATGGTCACGCTCCTCGAACGTCTTGTCCAGTTCCATGCGGCCGATCACGGAGCGCAGGGTCGTCTGCGCCAGCTGCGTGATGGCGGCAACATAGTTCGACGAGCCGTACGAGGCGCGCATCGCGTCGGTGACCTGGAAGTACAGGATGCCATCCACCTGCAGCTGGGTATTGTCCTTCGTGATGCAGACCTGCGATGGCACGTCCAGCGGGATTTCCTTCAGGATGTGCTTGTAGGCGATGCGGTCGATGAAGGGCACGACGATGTTCAGGCCGGGGCCCAGGGTGGCGTGGTATTTGCCGAGCCGCTCGACCACCCACGCATGCTGCTGGGGCACGACGTTGATGGTCTTGAAGACGAACACGAGGGCGACCAGCAGCAGCACCAGGGTCACGCCGCCGAATGTAATGTCCATATGGATTCCTTTGAATGACGATAAATCGTTTGGTTAATGCAGGGTGGCCAGCGCATCGAGCCGGTCGACCAGCAGCGGACAATCGGCGGCCACGAGGCAGCGCCGCAGCAGTTCCAGCCGTTCCAGCCACGCTTCGGAACGGTCGCACAGTTCGGCCACGTCGGCCACCACGGTCTGCGCGGCGCGCGGGTCGAGTACGGCGATATATACGAGGCCCCAGTACCACAGCGCGACGCGGCCGATGTCCTCATCCTGCAGGTAGCGCAGCGCGCGCAGCAGCACCATCACGCGCGTGAGCACCTGCTGGTCTTGTGCGTACGGCAGGAAGCGCTCGCGCTTGGCCAGCATGGTGGGAATCGACACGTACGCCGTCACGTGGGCCCACACCTTGCGATATGCCATGTACGTGGCCAGGGTCGGCGTTTCGCCGTCCGGCAAGGCCGACGTGCCGTCGTTGCCGAACAAGAAAATGCCCTGGGCCCGGGGCATGGCGCAGGCGGGCCAGCCATGTTCCAGCAGCGGCGTCATGCTCTGGTAGGCCCCGTGCAGCAACTCGAACTCCCGTTCCCGCTTCACGGCCGGCAGGATATCGAGGCGCAGCAGGTGAAAATAAAACATCAGCAGGTCGTCGTCGCCCAGCAAGCCCGAGGCACGGGGAATGCCCGCCTTGATGCCGACATGGTGCTGGCTGTAGAACGAACCCTGTTCCTGCCTGTCCATGGCCCGGTCCTCGTCGTCGATAAAGGCCAGCAGCAGCTGTTTCAGGTCGGCCTTCGAAGGCATCGGCTTGTTCAAATGACGTACGTTCTGCAGGCGCGGCGGCGAGTCAGTCGCTGACGATCAGCTTACTGCCGCGCACTTCGCGAATGGTGAAAATGCCGGCCTGGCCCGTGGCACCGGGCGCCAGTTCCACATCCCATAAAGCGCCCCGGTACATCACGCGGGCAGCGCCGTTTTCCCAGTGCGTCACCTGCACGGTCTGGCCGATATCGAGGTTGATGTTCGGGTCGCGCGCGGCATTGCCGCCGCCGCCCACGCGGGCGAACCGGCTGCGCCGCAGCAGCACGGTGGCAACGACGCCGACCAGGCTGGCAGCCAGCATCTGCCCCGGCAGGTCCACGCGCAGGAAGGCCAGCAGGGCCCCGGCCAGCGCGCCGATGGCGATCATCAGCAGATAGAACGTACCGCTGAACAGTTCCAGCGCCACCAGCACGCCCGCTGCCACCAGCCACATGACCCAGTCCGCCATATCGATAGTCTCCTGAAAATGAAAAACCCCCGCGGCCCTATTGGGCGGCGAGGGTAACGATAAAGGAAATCGCTATCGTTGTGTAGGCATTATTTATTCAAAAATAATATTTCGCCCGGTTTTTAACGGACAGTACCGGCTTATTTCTGCAATGCCGCCAGTTTCTGCCACGTGTCGATGACGGAATCGGGATTGAGCGACATCGATTCGATGCCCTGCTCCATCAGCCATTCGGCCAGGTCCGGGTGGTCCGAAGGACCCTGGCCGCAGATGCCAATATATTTGCCTTGCTTGCGGCAGGCGGAAATGGCCATCGCCAGCAGTGCCTTGACGGCCGGATCGCGCTCGTCGAAGTCGGCCGCCAGCAGTTCCATGCCGGAATCGCGGTCCAGGCCCAGGGTCAGCTGGGTCAGGTCGTTCGAGCCGATGGAGAAGCCATCGAAGTATTCCAGGAACTGGTCGGCCAGCACGGCGTTCGACGGAATCTCGCACATCATGATCAGGCGCAGGCCGTTTTCGCCCCGCTTCAGGCCGTTCTTCGCCAGCAGCTCCACCACTTTCTGCGCCTGGCCCACGGTGCGCACGAACGGCACCATGATCTCGACGTTGGTCAGGCCCATGTCTTCACGGACGCGCTTCATGGCCACGCATTCCATATTGAAGGACTCGGCGAAATCGGCCGCCAGGTAACGCGCCGCGCCGCGGAAGCCCAGCATCGGGTTTTCCTCGTCCGGCTCGTAGCGCGAACCGCCGATCAGCTTCTTGTACTCGTTCGACTTGAAGTCGGACAGGCGCACGATGACGGGTTTCGGCCAGAACGCGGCGGCAATGGTCGCGATGCCTTCGGCCAGCTTGTCGACATAGAAGGCCTTCGGCGATGCATGGCCCCGGGCCACCGATTCCACGGCCTTCTTCAGGTCCGGATCGATGTTCGGGTATTCCAGGATGGCTTTCGGGTGAACGCCGATATTGTTGTTGATGATGAATTCCAGGCGGGCCAGGCCGACACCGGCATTGGGCACCTGCTGGAAGTCGAACGCCAGCTGCGGGTTGCCCACGTTGAGCATGATCTTCGTCGGCAGCTTCGGCAGTTCGCCGCGCGCCACTTCCGACACTTCCGTTTCCAGGAGGCCGTCGTAGATCTTGCCTTCGTCGCCTTCGGCGCAGGAGACGGTGACGAACGTGCCGTCCTTCAGGATGTCGGTGGCGTCGCCGCAGCCGACCACGGCCGGCACGCCCAGTTCACGGGCGATGATGGCCGCGTGGCAGGTGCGGCCGCCACGGTTGGTGACGATGGCCGAGGCACGCTTCATGACCGGTTCCCAGTTCGGGTCCGTCATGTCGGCCACCAGCACGTCGCCCGGCTGCACCCGTTCCATTTCGGACGGGTCGCGGATCACGCGCACGGGGCCGGCGCCGATCTTCTGGCCGATGGCGCGGCCGGAGGTCAGGATGGTGCCGGTCGATTTCAGGCGGAAGCGCTGCTGCGCATCCGTGGCTTTTTGCTGCGACTTGACCGTCTCGGGACGGGCCTGCAGGATGAACAGCTTGCCGTCGCGGCCGTCCTTGCCCCACTCGATGTCCATCGGACGGCCATAATGGTTTTCGATGGTGACGGCGAACTTGGCCAGCTCGACCACTTCGGCATCCGTCAGCGAATAGCGGTTGCGCATTTCGATGGGCACGTCCACCGTCTTGACCGAGCGGCCGGCACGGGCTTCGTCGGTGAATTCCATCTTGATCAGCTTGGAGCCGATATTGCGGCGGATCACGGGCGACTTGCCCTGCTCCAGCATCGGCTTGTGCACGTAGAATTCGTCGGGATTGACGGCGCCCTGCACCACCGTCTCGCCCAGGCCGTAGCTGGAGGTGATGAAGACGACGTCCTTGAAGCCCGATTCCGTGTCGATGGTGAACATGACGCCGGCCGCGCCCAGGTCGGAGCGGACCATGCGCTGCACGCCGGCCGACAGGGCCACTTCCGCATGGGTGAAGCCCTTGTGGACGCGGTAGGAAATGGCGCGGTCGTTGTACAGCGAGGCGAAAACGTGCTTCATGGCGTCCAGCACGTTGTCGATGCCGACCACGTTCAGGAACGATTCCTGCTGGCCCGCGAACGATGCGTCCGGCAGGTCTTCCGCCGTGGCGGAGGAACGCACGGCAAAGGACATTTCCGCTTCCGAGTCGGCCACCAGGCGCTCGTAGAAGGCACGGATTTCCTGCTCCAGGCGGGGCTGGAACGGCGTTTCGACGATCCACTGGCGGATTTCCGCGCCGGCCTGGGCCAGCGAACGGACGTCGTCCACGTTCAGGTCGGCCAGGCGGTCGGCGATGCGTTCGGCCAGCGGCTTGCCGCCGTCGATGCTGTGGGTGAGGAAGTCGCGGAAGGCTTGCGCCGTGGTGGCGAAGCCGCCGGGGACGCTGACGCCGGCACCGGCCAGCTGGCTGATCATCTCGCCCAGCGACGCGTTCTTGCCGCCGACGGACTCGACGTCCGTCATGCGCAGGTTCTCGAACGACGCGACATAGACGGCGTCGTCGCCCGGCGCCTGGCCCGGTTCCTTCAGTGCTGCGTTAGACATGTTGGTCATAATGACACCCTTACTGTTTAGAAACCAGTGTTGGGGTGCTCGACTTCCCTTGCGCGACGCCACCGGCCGGCCGCTGTTCCAGACAGCAGCTCCTGGCCGAACGACACCGCCCCATCGCGGAAACCCAGTTCACCCCGAGGCGCCCGTGAACAGCCGCACCGTCTCCGGCTGGCCTTGCGGTGCTCGCTGTAAAGCTACAGCTGCGCAACGGCCAGCTTGCGTGCCGCGGTCCTGATTCGCGGGTGTCTCAATAATCCTTGTACAGGCCTGCCGGCGCTTCTTGTTATTCTCCATGCCGTGCAGCACAATCGAACTGTTGCCGGCCATTTTACAGCCTGTGGCGGAAATTGACGATTCACAATTATAGAACCCTTCCTCATGACCCCAGAGCAATCCCCGGCGGAGCAGCGCCCTGCCACCGCCCGCACCGTTTTCTTCGTTTCCGACGGCACCGGCATCACGGCGGAAACCTTCGGCCATTCCGTGCTGACCCAGTTCGAACTGCGTTTCCGCCAGATCCGCCTGCCCTTCATCGACACGGTGGACAAGGCGCGCGACGCGGCCCGCAAGATCAACGAAATGGCGGCCGTCGATGGCCAGCGCCCCATCATCTTCAGCACCCTGGTGCAGGCCGAGCTGTCGTCGATCATTCGCCAGTGCAACGGCATGCACATGGACCTGTTCCAGACCTTCGTCGCGCCGCTGGAGCTGGAGCTGGGCGTCAAGTCGACCCATACCATCGGCCGCTCGCACAATATCGTCGACAGCGAGGAATACAAGAACCGCATCGAGGCCATCAATTTCTCGCTGGCCCACGACGACGGCCAGTCGCACCGCAACCTGGCCGACGCGGACGTGATCCTGGTCGGCGTGTCGCGCTCGGGCAAGACCCCCACGTCGCTGTACCTGGCGATGCAGTACGGCATCAAGGCGGCCAACTACCCCCTGATCCCGGACGACTTCGAACGGGGCAAGCTGCCGTCGGCCCTGTACGAGTTCAAGAACAAGATCTTCGGCCTGACCATCACGCCGGAGCGGCTGACGGAAATCCGCAACGAGCGCCGCGCCGGCAGCAAGTATGCGTCGATCGAGAACTGCCGCTATGAAGTGAACGAGGCGGAAATGATGATGAAGCGGGAAGGCATCCGCTGGCTGTCGTCCACCACCAAGTCGATCGAGGAGATCTCCACGACGATCCTGCAGGAAATCAAGCCGAACCGGCGCGAGTATTAAGCGCTGGGTGCCGGCGGCCTGACGGCCCGCAGCCGGGTGGCTGGCGCCTGCCGGCTGACGGAATTGGCGGCGGCAATGATCAGGCTTTGCACGATGGCCGGTGACGTCAGGCCCACCTGCAGGGCCAGGATGGGGCTGAGTTTGTCACCGTTCATTAGGTAAATGGCGGTGACGCAGCCGCCCAGCAGTGGCAAGGTCAGCAGCAAGGTGACGACGAAGACGACATATTTCCCAACGGGCAACTTGTCCTGTTCGCGGCGCCCGAAATGCTCGGCCAGCTTGAAGCCGAACAGCACGAAGCCACCTAACACGGCGATGGCGATCAGGTGCTGGTTCGGCAGCAGCATGCCCCACGGATTGACGGCACCGTCAGGCATCGGCCAGCCTCGGCCGGTCCGACGCGAAGAAGTCGACGAATTTTTCCTTGAACGTCGCTTCGTTGGCGAAGCGGTCCTTGGTGGTCAGCAGCACGCGGCCATCCGGGGCGCGGATCGGCACCAGCTTGACGGTGCGTGCCAGTACCTTGTCGTCGCGCAGCAGTTGCGCCACGACGGTCGCGCTCAGCCCCGCTTCCTCGGCGACGCTGGACAGGGTGCGGAATTTATAGGCGGGATTGTTCAGTGCCTTGACGATCCGCGCGCGGACCGTTTGACGGCTGGGTGCCTCCGGCGCCGTCATGGGCTGGGGCCGCTTGAACCGGTATACGATATTCATCAAGAACCTCCACGATCGGGTACGGCGCCGGAAGCCGGCGCCTGGGTCTATCGGTTCAACCTATACAAAGCGCCGGGCGATTGCCAGTGCTACGTTTGACTTCTTGGGATACATCAAACGGCAGGGCACCCCCGGCCGTCGCCCCCCGGCACGCCATCGCTGAGTTACCATCTGGCTTCGTCCGTCATCCGCCATGAAGAAAATACCCATGCAAACCTCGATCATCGCCGCCGCCATCGCCACCACCCTGTTGAACGGCGCCGCCTTCGCCCAGCAAACGCCCACCGTTTCGGAACCCGTGCTGCGCGGCCACCTGGCCTTCCTGGCCGACGACCTGCTCGAAGGACGCGGCACGGGCCAGCGCGGCGGCGACCTGGCCGTACGCTACCTGGAAACCCAGGCGGCCATCATCGGCCTGAAACCCATGCCTTCCGGCGGTTACCGCCAGAGCGTCAAGTTCGAGGGCTCCAAGCTGCTGCCGGACAGCAGCGTGACCTTCCGCACCGGCACCACGCGCATCATGCCCATTGCCGGCAAGGATATCGTATTCGGCACGGGCAGCGGCAAGGCCAGCCTGTCGTTCGACGCGCCGCTGCTGTTCGTCGGCTACGGCGTCAAGGCCGAGGAGGAAAACTGGGACGACTACAAGGATGCCGACGTCAAGGGCAAGATCCTCGTCATGATGGTCAACGACCCGCAGCCCACGGCGGACGAGCCGAACCGCTTCGCCGGCAAGGCCTACACGTATTACGGCCGCTGGCTGTACAAGTTCGAGGAAGCCGTGCGCCGTGGCGCGGCCGGCGCCCTGCTGATCCACACGACGCCGTCCGCCTCGTATCCGTGGAGCGTGCCGGCCAACGGTTTCTCGCATGAGCGCTTCCACTTGAAGGGCCCGGGCAACCAGGTCGAGGGCTGGCTGCACGAGGACATGGCGCGCGAACTGTTCCTCTCCGCCGGCTTCGACCTGGACGTGCTGCGGGCCCAGGCCGAGCGGCGCGACTTCAAGCCCGTCGACCTGAAGGTGAGCACGCACGTGACGCTGCGCTCGACGATCCGGCAGGTGGAGCAGTTCAATGTCGTCGGCATCGTGCCGGGCACGGATCCGAAATTGAAACAGCAGGCCGTCGTGTACTCGGCCCACTGGGACCATATGGGCATCGACGAAGGCGCCAAGGATGGACGCGACCACATCTACAACGGCGCTGTCGACAACGCCTCCGGCACGGCGGCATTGCTGGCGATGGCGGCCGAAGCGGTGAAGCGCCCCGCCAGACGCAGCCAGGTGTTCCTGTGGCCGGCCGCCGAGGAGCAGGGCCTGCTGGGCAGCGCCGCCTACGTGGCCGACCCCGTCTTCCCGCTGGACCGGACGGCCGCCGACCTGAACCTGGACAGCATGAACTTCGTCGGCGTCACGCGCGACATCGGCGTGGCCGGTGCCGAGCGCAGCAGCCTGTACGAGACGTCGGCCCAGGTGGCCAGGAAGATGGGCCTGAAACTGGCGCCGACGATTCCCGACCTGTCCGGCGCCTACTTCCGCGCCGACCACTTCAATTTCGCCAAGGCCGGCATTCCCGCGTTTAACGTGGGCTCGGCCGTGTTCTCGGGCGACGGTCACTTCGAGTTCGCCCACGACCACGCGGCCGAAAGCGCGAAGATGGTGGGCTTCAAGAAGGACTACCACCAGGTGACGGACGAATACCGCGCCAGCTGGGACCTGTCCGGCATGGTGCAGCAGGCCCAGTTCACGTTGAACCTGGGCTATGCGGTAGCGAACGCGCCGACGATGCCGACGTGGAAGAAGGGGATGAAGCTGGGCGGCGCGGCGGCCGCCAAGCGGTAATACGGGAAACCGCGAAACAGCCGCGGCCATGGGCCGCGGCGCCGGGCCTTACTCGTTCACGCAGGTGGGACAAGCGTCTTCGATCGATACAGGCTCGGGGGCCGGCCGTCCGGCCTGCTCCGGCGTAGGCGCGGGCGCGGGCGCCGGCTCGGCCGACACGGCGGTGGTCAGCAGGCAGGCGCAAGCCAGCAGCAGGGTGTGGAATGGACGCATGAATACTCCTTTTGGTTGGTAAAAAATCAACCGTTAGTATTGCCTGCCGCGCCGCTGGCGTCCAGGCCAATATTACGGATTGCCCCTGCCGCCCGCCACGCCGTACACCTGCCCCGTCGTGTAGCTGGCGTCGTCCGCCGCCAGGGTGACGTAGACGCTGGCCAGCTCGGCCGGCTGGCCGGGCCGCTTCATCGGCGTGTCCGCGCCGAACTTTTCCAGCCCTTCCGGGGTCTGCCCACCCGTCACCTGCAGCGGTGTCCAGACGGGACCCGGCGCAACCGCGTTGACGCGGATGCCCTTCTCGGCCACCTGCTGCGCCAGCGCCTTCGTGAACGCCACCTGGGCGGCCTTGGTCTGGGCGTAGTCGAGCAGGTTCGGCGACGGATCGTAGGCCTGCACAGAGGCCGTCACGATGATGGCGCTGCCCGGCTTCATCTGCGCCACGGCCGCCTTGGCGATCCAGAAGTTCGCATACAGGTTGGTCTTCATCGTCCAGTCGAACTGGGCGGTGGTCAGGTCCAGGATCGATTCCACCGTATGCTGCTTGGCCGCGTTGCTGACGAGGATATCGAGCCCGCCCAGCAGCCGCACGGCGTCGTCCACCAGCTTCTTGCAGAAGGCCTCGTCGCGGATGTCGCCCGGCAGCAGCACGGCCTTGCGTCCCGCCGCCTTGATCAGGTCCGCCACCTCACGGGCGTCGGGTTCCTCGGCTGCCAGGTAGCTGATCGCCACGTCCGCCCCTTCGCGCGCGTAGGCGATGGCGGCGGCGCGTCCGATGCCGGAATCGCCGCCCGTGATCAGGGCCTTGCGGCCATTGAGCCGGCCGCTGCCCCGGTAGCTGGTTTCGCCGTGATCCGGGCGCGGCGTCATCTTGCCGGCCAGGCCAGGCCATTCCTGGCGCTGCTTCTGGAACGGCGGCTTCGCATAGTTGGGGGGCGGCTTGCGCCCTGCCGGCGGAGCCGGCGGCTGGCCCTGCGCCAGCGCGCCGCCCGCGGCCGTGGCCGCCGTTCCTGCGGCGATGCCGCTTGCCACGGCGCCGACGAAGCGCCGCCGGCCCTGCACGAATTGGTCGTCCGAATCCATGTGAACTCCTGATAGGTGATATTGAAAGTTGGTATGCTGTCCGCTTGTCAATGTAGTTAAGATGCGCATGGGCTGGCCACACCTTTGCGACAGGAAACGCGTGACGGCCTGTCACAAACGAAGCGGCCGGGCCGTCTTGCCCTTATTTCCTCGCCATCACGCCATGACCGACACCACGACCGACACGACGACCGGCACCACGGCAGACCCCGCCGCCACCTTCGCCGCCCTGCGGCCCCGCCTGTTCGCAATCGCCTACCGCATGCTCGGCACCCGCGCCGATGCCGAGGACGTCGTACAGGACACCTGGCTGCGCTGGCACGGCAGCGACCACGCCGTCGTCCGGAATGCCGAAGCGTGGCTGGTGACGGCGACGACGCGCCTCGCAATCGACCGCCTGCGCTCGCGCCAGAGCGAACGGGAGGCGTATATCGGCTGGTGGCTGCCGGAGCCGCTGGTGGAGGCGGACCATCACACGCCGGAATCGGCAGCCGAACTGGCCAGCGACGTGTCGGTGGCGATGCTGTGGGTGCTCGAGCGCCTGGCGCCGGAAGAACGGGCCGCCTTCCTGATGCGACAGGTGTTCGACCAGGATTACGCCGACCTGGCCGCCACCCTGGGAAAGAGCGAGGCAGCCTGCCGCCAGCTGGTGCACCGCGCACAGGAACGGGTGCGGCAGGAGCAGCCCCGCTTCGTCGTGTCGCGCGACGTGCACCGGGAAGTACTGACGGGTTTCATACAGGCCGCTGCCGGCGGCGACCGCGCGGCCATGAAGACCTTCCTGGCCGGCGACGTGCAGTTCGTCTCGGACGGCGGTGGCAAGGTGCCGTCGTTCGGCCGCATCCTGCAGGGCGCGGCCCGGATCGCCGGCCTGTTCTGGTGGCTGGAAAGCCAGTTCCCCGGCCAGGTCACGTACCGGCTGGCGCGGATCAACGGCGCGTTGGGATTGCTGCGCTACGTGAACGGGGCGATCGAGTCGGCCCAGAGCTTCATCGTCGACGGCGGCAAGATCGTCGCCGTCTATGTCGTGCGCAATCCCGACAAGCTGGCCGGCATCCCGCCCCTGGATTGAAGTTCTTCCGCGACTCTGTCACAGGCGGCACGGCCCTTCGTCTAATGGTCATGGCAGGCGCACACGGCGCCCGCCGCCACCTTAGAGAGGAACCGATATGACCCACGCAGCCCGCGTCACCTTCTTCAACTTCGCTCCCGCCAGCATGAAAGCCATGGTCGGCCTGTCCGCTGCCGTCAAGGAATCGCTCGGCGCGCAACTGGCCGAACTGGTGTTCCTGCGCGTCTCGCAGATCAACGGCTGCGGCTTTTGCATCGACATGCACTGGCGTGCGCTCGTCAAGGGCGGCGCCGACCAGCGCCACCTGAACACCCTGCCGGGCTGGCGCGAATCGCCCTTCTTCAGCGAACGGGAACGGGCCGCGCTGAACTGGGTTGAAGCCGTCAACGCCATCCCCCAACGCAGCCCTTCCGACGCCGACTTTGCCCTGCTCAAGGAACACTTCAACGATGAGGAAATCACGCAGCTGGGCTATGCGGTGGCCGTGATCCGCGGTTGGAACATGCTCAATGTCAGCCTGCGCAACCCGATTCCCGTGACGCCGGCACCGGGGATGTGAGCGCGTCCGTCCGGGGCCGCGATGCTAGAAGAACTGCCGCCAGTCCGCCAGCCAGCCGGGAACGTCCTCCACCGGCATCGGGCTGGCGATGTAGTAGCCCTGCGCGTAGGTGCAGCCCAGGCCCTGCAGGAAATCCCAGTCCTGCTTGGTCTCGACGCCAACGGCGCAGGCCTGCCGGTCCAGGCTGCGCGCCAGGCCCAGGTAGGATTTCAGCACGGTGCCGATGGCACGCTTCCGCGACGCGCCGTCGACGAAGCTGCGGTCGATCTTCAGTTCGGAAAACGGGATGCTGGCCAGGAGCTGCAGGTTCGACCTGCCCGTGCCGTAGTCGTCCACCGCCAGGCCGAAGCCCATCATGCGCAGACGCAGCAGGCGTTCCAGGAAGTGCGGGTCCGTCGCCAGCACGGACGATTCCGTGATCTCGAAGGTGATGTAGGCGGGCAGGATGCGGTGGCGCTCGACGCAGGCCGTGATCTGGCCGATGAACTGTTCGTGCGCCAGGGTGCTGGGGTCGACGTTGACGGAAAACGAGATGGGAATGCCCTGGTCGTGCAGGATGCGGCAGGCGCCGACGGATTTCTCGATCATGCTCCAGTCGAGGAAATCGATGCGCCCGTTCGCTTCCAGCACGGGCACGAAGGCCGATGGTCCCAGCACGCCGTGCTGCGGATGGCGCCAGCGGGCGAACATTTCCAGGCCCTTCACGTCGCCCGTTTCCAGCTCGATCTTGGGCTGGAAGAAGGGATCGAACTCGCGTGCCTGCAGGCCGCGCCCCACTTCGGCGAAGGTGAACGGCGGATGGGCGGCCGCCACGTCCGGCGTACCGGGCGGCGTGTAATGGCCGATCAGGGTTTGCAGCCGCGCCGCGGTGGCCGGCTTGGCCATCGTGCCGAGCAGGTCGACGCCATAGGCCAGCGCCATCGTCTCGACGGAGAACAGGATGTCGCCGCTTTGCGCGCCGACGACGACGAGGCCGGCGCGGCAGCCCTGCTCGGCCAGGCGCCGGATCAGTTCCAGTCCGTCCATCCCCGGCACGGCCAGGTCGATGATGGCGATGTCGATGGGCGGCGCGGCACCATCGATGGCGCGCAGGGCCGCGTGGCCATCGGGCGCCAGGTGAACGTGCTCCGCGCCGATGCTGCGCAGCAGGCCGGCCAGCAGCTCGCGTTGCACCGGTTCGGCTTGAGCGACGAGAAACTGCAGCTGTGCGATGTCCATCCGCGCTCCTATGTGAAGGCTGTATCCTGGGGCCAGGTGGCGGGCGCCACCACTCAGCTCAGATTCTGCCTGACCTGTTCGAAAAAGCATACCGCCGCACACGCGGCCACGTTCAGCGACTCGACCTGCCCCAGGTGGGGAATCACCACCCGGTAGCGCGCCAGCGACAGCAGCTCGTCCGACACGCCCTGCCCTTCGTGGCCGAAGACCCAGGCCACGGGCCGTTTCAAATCGACGTCGAACAGGCGCTGCTCGGCGTAGCCGCTGGTGGCCAGAGTGGCGATCGGCGCCTCGCGCAGCAAGGGCGCCAACTCGGCGTTTTCGAAAATATCGAGCACGAAGTGGGCACCCATGGCCGCGCGCAGCACCTTGGGCGACCAGCAGAACGCCGTGCCGGGGCTGCAGAACACCTGCTTGACGCCGGCGGCGGCGGCACTGCGCAGGATCGAGCCGACATTGCCGGGGTCCTGCACATTGTCGAGCAGGACGGCATTGACGGACAGCGCCGCCGGCGTGGCCCGCTGCGGCGTCTCGACCAGGAACATCAGCCCGACGCCGTGCTCCACCTGGCTCAGGGGCGCGTACAGCGCGTCCGGCAGGCACAGGCAGTGCCCGTGGTCCGCCGTCACGCGCGCGACGATGGCGGCGACTTCCCCGTTATGCATGGCGCTTTCGCTGACGATGCACTGCTCCGGCAGGCCGCGCAGCTGCAGCCACGTTTCGCACAGGTGCACGCCGTCGAGCAGGGTGCGGCCGGCCTTGCGGCGCGCCTGCGAACTGGTGGCCAGGTGCTTCAGGTCCTTGTACTGCGCGTTATCGCGCGAGGTGATGGTTTTCAAAGGTCGGACTTCAAAGGGACAGCGTTAAAACAGTTGTTCCAGCAGCTCGCGCACAGGCGCGAACGAGCGCCGGTGCACGGGCGACACGCCATGCGTCTTCAGGGCCTGCAGGTGCTGCGCCGTGCCGTAGCCCTTGTGCTGGTCGAAGCCGTACTGCGGGTACTTCTTGTGCAGCTTGCGCAGCGCGTCGTCGCGCGCCGTCTTGGCCAGGATCGACGCGGCCGAAATCGATTCGATCTTGTCGTCGCCGTCGACGATGGCGATGGTCTGGATGCGCATCACGGGGCACTTGTTGCCGTCGATAAGAGCCAGGGTGGGAATCGTCTCGAGCGCATGGACGGCCCGCTTCATCGCCAGCAGGGAGGCCTGCAGGATATTGATCTTGTCGATTTCCGCCTCGGAAGCCTTGGCGATGGCCCAGGCAATGCAGTCGCGCTTGATCAGCGGCGCCAGTTCCTCGCGGCGCGCCTCGGTCAGCTTCTTCGAGTCGCGCAGGCCCTCGATGGGACGCTCGCGGTGCAGGATCACGGCGGCCGCGTAGACGGGCCCGGCCAGGGGCCCGCGCCCGGCTTCATCGACGCCGCAGATGATTTCGTCGAGCGAGTAAGGCAGGTCGTCGAACAGGCCGGTCTGCAGGAGGTTCATGGTGTTCTACCGTCTTGAATGACTTGCATGACTGCCGCCGCGCCCTCTTCCGCGCTGTTGCGCAGCAGGCTGTGGTGCATGTCGGTGAAGCGCTGCGCCAGCGCCATGCGGTGCGGCGCATCCGTCAACTGCCGCCACATCGCCTCGGCCAGCGCTTCGGGGCTGGCGTGGTGCTGCAGCAGCTCGGGCACGAGGAACTCGCGCGCCAGGATATTGGGCAGGCCGATCCACGGCTGGTAGCCCATATGGCGCATGATTTCCCACGATGCCCGCATCATTCTATACGCGATCACCATCGGCTTCTTGAACAGGGCCACTTCCAGCGAGGCCGTGCCGGATGCGACCAGCACGGCATCGGCGGCGCAGATGGCCGTATGGCTTTGTCCGTCCAGCAGGGTGATCTCCACGTCCTGCAGGCCCGCTTCCCGCACCAGCTGGCGGAAGTAGTCGCGCTGCTTGTCCCCGGCCATCGGCGCGATGAAGCGCAGCGAACGGTCGCGCGCCTGCAGCAGCTTCGCGGCGCCGACAAAGGCGGCCGTGTTGTACTTGAGCTCCCCCATGCGGCTGCCCGGCATCAGGGTGATGATGTTGGCATCTTCCGGCAGGCCCAGCTCGCGCCGCGCGGCGCCTTCGTCCGGCACCATCGGGATCACTTCGGCCAGCGGATGGCCCACGTAGGTGACGGGCACGCCGGCGGCCCGGTAGATCGCTTCCTCGAACGGAAACACCACCAGCATGTGCGACACGGACTTGACGATCTTCTTGATGCGCCCGCCCCGCCAGGCCCAGATCTGCGGCCCGATGTAATGCATCGTGGGGATGCCGGCGGCCTTGAGCTGCGCTTCCAGGCCCAGGTTGAAGCCGGGGTAGTCGGCGCCGATGAAGACGGCCGGTTTCTCGGCGATGAGACGGTCGCGCAGTGCGTTCTGGATGCCCTTCAGTTCGCGGTAGCGGGGAATGATCTCGAACAGGCCCCGCACCGTCATGGTCTCGATGGGCCAGTGCGATTCGAAACCTTGCGCGATCATGCGCGGGCCGCCGATGCCGTGGAAGCGCGCGTCCGGCAGGTGCCGGCGCAGGCCCGACAGCAGGCGCCCGGCCAGCAGGTCGCCGGACAGTTCGCCGGCGACGACGGCAATATCGGCGATGTCGGCAGCTTCAGCGGACGATGCCACGGCTGGCCGTATCGAGGAAGGTGCGGAAGGCGCGCAGGTGTTCGGCCGCATCCGGCGTCGCCTGTTCCTGCGCCAGCAGCGCCGCCTTGGCTTCTTCCAGGGTCAGGCCGGAGCGGTACAGCGTCTTGTAGGCAGCCCGCAGGGCGTTGATCTGCTCGCGCGTGAAGCCGCGCCGCTTCAGGCCTTCGATATTGATGCCGTGGGCCTGGGCCGGATTGCCGTTCAACAGCACGAAGGGCGGCACGTCCTGCGTCAGGCTGGTGCTCATGCCGACAAAGGCGTGGGCGCCGATCTTGCAGAACTGGTGCACATTGGCGTAGCCGCTCATGATGACCCAGTCGCCGATCTCCACGTGCCCGGCCATCTGGGCATTGTTCGAGAAGATCGTATTGCTGCCCACCACGCAGTCGTGCGCCAGGTGGACGTAGGCCGAGATCCAGTTGTCGTTGCCCAGCTTCGTCACGCCCTTGTCCTGCACGGTGCCCAGGTTGAAGGTGCAGAATTCGCGGATCGTGTTGCGGTCGCCCACTTCCAGGCGGGTCGGTTCGCCGTTCCACTTCTTGTCCTGCGGCGGCGCGCCGATCGACGAGAACTGGAAGAACTTGTTGTCGCTGCCGATGGTCGTGTGGCCTTCGATGACGACGTGCGGACCGACCCAGGTGCGATCGCCGATGACGACGTTCGGACCCACGATCGAATAGGCGCCGATCTCGACGCCCTCGCCCAGCTGGGCTTTCGGGTCGACGATGGCGCTGGGGTGGATGGTTGCCATGCTTGCCTCCGGGTCCGGTGTTACGACGCCGCTTCGGCCGTATTGCGGATGGTGCACATCAGCTCGGCTTCCACCGCCACCTGGCCGTCGACGCTGCCGACGGCCTTGTACTTCCAGATGCCGCGCGAGGTGCGCAGGATCTCGACATCCATCTTCAGCTGGTCGCCGGGGCCGACGGGGCGCTTGAAGCGCGTGTTGTCGATGCCGACGAAGTAGACCACCGAATTCTCGTCCGGCTTGACGTTCATCGTCAGGAACGACAGGATTGCCGCCGTCTGCGCCATCGCCTCGATCATCAGGACACCAGGCATGACCGGCTTGTGCGGGAAGTGCCCGTTGAAGAATTCCTCGTTGGCCGTCACGTTCTTGATGGCCGTGATGGTCTTGTGCGCTTCCCAGGTCAGCACGCGGTCCACCAGCAGCATCGGGTAGCGGTGCGGCAGCAGTTCCTTGATCTGGTTGATGTCAAGCGTCTTGTTTTCGGTAGTTGTCATGATTCGTCGTGTTTCTCGTCTTGTGACGTTATCGTTTTAATGGTCTTTTCCAGTGCGCGGATCTTCTCGCGCATGGTCGACAGGTTGCGTACGATGGCGGCGCTCTTTTCCCACTCGCTGTTCTTCGCCAGCGGATAGAAGCCCGTGTACTGGCCCGGTTCCAGGATCGAGCGCGACACCATGCTGGCCGACGACACGTGGACACGGTCGACAATGGTCAGGTGACCCAGCACCATGGCGGCGCCGCCAAAGGTGCAGTATTTGCCGATCCTGGCGCTGCCGGCCACGCCGACGCAGCCGGCCATGGCCGTGTGCGCGCCGATATGGCAGTTGTGGCCGATCTGGATCTGGTTGTCCAGCTTGACGCCATCCTCGATGATGGTGTCGGCCAGCGCGCCCCGGTCGATCGTCGTCGAGGCGCCGATATCGACATCGTCGCCGATGACGACGCGCCCCGTTTGCGGAATGCGCACGTAGACGCCGCCCTCGTTGGCGAAGCCGAAGCCGTCCGTGCCGATGACGGCACCGGAATGGACGATGCCGCGCGCGCCGATGATGCAGCGGGCGTGGAACGTCACGTTGGCGAAGAAGTGCGTCTTCTCGCCGATGACGGCATCGCGGCCGATGTAGCAGCCGGCGTCGATGACGACCCCGGGCCCGATGCGCGCGCCGGCCTCGATCGTGACGTTGGCGCCGACATGGGCGCTGGCGTCGACGACGGCCGTCGCATCCACCACGGCGGACGGGTGGATGCCCGCCGCCGGCACGATGGCCGTCAGCGCCTCGAACAACTGCGCCGCATGGGCGAACCAGGCGTAGGGATTGTTCGTGACGATGCGCGCCCCCGGGTAGGTCTGGGCCACCAGCGCGTCGTCATTCGGGGATACGATCAGTGCGGCGGCGCGGCTCTGGCCGGCCTGTGCGCGAAATTTGCTGTTGCTGAGAAAGCTGATGTGTGAAACGCCGGCGTCCGTCAATGGCGCGATCCCGAGCACTTGCGTGTTCGGGTCGCCGATCAACTGTCCGCCCAAGCGCTCGACCAGTTCTCCTAGTCGAAGGCCCATGAGTGATCCGATCTGTTTATTTGTCCTTGTCCAGCTCTTCCAGCACGCGCTTGGTGATGTCGATGCGCGGGCTGGCCCAGACGGCATCCTGCAGCACGATGTCGAAGCCTTCGGTCTGCGCCAGCTGCTTGATGATGCGCGTGGCCTTTTCGGCGATCACGGCGCGTTCCTCGTTGGTGCGCTGGTTCAGGTCCTCGCGGAATTCGCGCTGGCGCCGCTGGAATTCCTTGTCCAGCTCGACCACGTCGCGCTGGGTTTTCGCGTGCTCGGCTTCCGGCACGGCCTTGCCTTCCTCGCTGGCCAGCTTGTCGGTGGCGGCCTTCAGGCGCTGTGCCAGGGCCTGAACGGCCTTCTCGCGCGGCGAAAACTCTTCCTTCAGCTTCTCGCCGGCCAGCTTGGCCAGGCGCGACTCATTATAGATCCGTTCGGGACTGAGCCAGGCGATGCGTGACGCCTGCGCCTGCGCCGGAGCGATTCCCCCCAGCGCCAGCCAGCCCAGCGCCGAGGCGGCAAGGAACTTGCCAAGCGTAGCGGATGACTTCAACATGATTCTCCTAAACGACGGGTCGGGGCTCAGAAGCCCGTACCCATCTGGAACTGGAAGCGTTCCAGGCGATCGCCCGGTTTCGCGTTCAGGGGCTTAGCATAACTCAACTTGAGCGGACCGACCGGGGAAATCCAGCTGATGCCCAGGCCCGTCGAGAAGCGCAGCTCGGACAGGCGCATCTTCTGGCCTTCCGTGTAGACCTGGCCGCCGTCGAGGAAACCGAACCAGCGCAGGCTGCGGTCCTTGCCCTGGCCGGGGAACGGCATCTGCAGTTCGGCGTTGCCGATCAGGCGCGAGGCGCCGCCCAGCGCATCGTTGTTGGACGGGTCGACGTAGCCCAGCGAGGAACTGTAGTAGCCGCGCACGGAGCCGATGCCGCCGGCGTAGAAGTTCTTGAAGACGGGGTAAGGCTTGCCGCCGATGCCGTGGCCGTAGTCGAACTCGCCCTTCAGCGCCAGCGTCATCGTCTGCGTCAGCGGACGATACCACTGGTGCTCGTAGACGGCGCGGAAGTACTTCGAGTCGCCCACGACGTCGATTTCCAGGTTGGCGCGCTGGTAGCGGCCCACCGTCGGCGTGACGGCGCTGTCGCGGCTGTCGCGGCCCCATGCCACCGTCAGCGGCACGGAGTTGGACGACACGGAACCTTCGCCGTTGGCGGGACCGCCCAGGTCGGCCACGTACTTCTTGTAGAAGCTCGGGCTGGAGTTGTCCGTCTCGACGTTGGCGTGTTCCAGGCCGATGCCGAAGAAGACCGTGTCCACTTCCGAGAACGGCACGCCCCAGCTGACGCGTCCACCCGTCTGCTTGATGGCGTACATGCCGATATTGACCGCGGGCGGGCGGAACGTGCGCAGGTACAGCTCATAGCTTTGCGACACGCCGTCGTCCGTGAAGTACGGATTGGTTTCCGAGAAGGCGATGGTGCGGCTGTACTTACTCGTGTTCAGGTCGATGCCGACGGTGTTGCCGGAACCGGCGAAGTTGGCCTGCTGGATCGACGCGTTCAGGCTGAATTTCTCGGCCTGCGAGAAGGCGCCGCCGATCTGGAAGCTGCCCGTGGGCTTTTCCACCACCGTCAGGTTGACGTCGACCTGGTCGGACGTGCCTTGCGCTTCCGGCGTGTCGATCGTCACGTCCTTGAAGTAGCCCAGGCGGTCGACGCGGTCGCGCGACAGCTTGATCTTGTTGGCGTCGTACCAGCTCGACTCGAACTGGCGGAACTCACGGCGGATCACTTCGTCGCGCGTCGTCGTATTGCCGGCGATATTCATGCGGCGCACGTAGGCGCGCTTGCCCGGGTCGATCATGAACGTGAAGGCCACTTCGCGCTTCTCGCGGTTCACTTCCGGGTTGGCATTGACGTTGGCAAAGGCGTAGCCGAAGGTGCCCAGGCGGTCCGTGATCAGCTTGTTCGTCGCCGTCAGGCGCGCGCCGGAATAGGTCGAACCGGGCGACAGCAGCACCAGCTGGCGCAGCTCTTCCTCGCGGCCGAACATCTCGCCTTCGAACTTGATGTCCGAGACGGTGTACTTCTCGCCTTCGGTGATGTTGATGGTGAGGTAGATGTCCTTCTTATCCGGCGTAATCGAGACCTGGGTCGAGTCGACGTTCATCTCGATATAGCCGCGGTCCAGGTAGAACGACTTGAGCGCCTCGATGTCGCCCGTCAGCTTCGTCTTCGAATACTGGTCGGCCTTGGTGTACCAGCTGAACCAGGTGCTGGTGTTGAGCTGCAGTTCCTTGCGCAGTTCCTTGTCCGAGAACACCTTGTTGCCGACGATATTGATCTGCTTGATGCGGGCGATCTCGCCTTCATCCACGTTGAACGTGATGCTGACGCGGTTGCGCTCCATCGGCGTGACGGTGGTGGTGATCTTCACGCCATACAGGCCGCGCGACAGGTACTGGCGCTTCAATTCCTGTTCGGCGCGATCGACCGTGGCCTTGTCGAAGGTCTTGGCTTCGCCGACGCCGATGTCCTTCAGCGCCTTGACCAGCATGTCCTTCTCGAATTCATGGGTGCCACTGAAGTCCACCTTGGCGATGGCGGGACGCTCCTCGACGATCACGACCAGCACGCCGCCGTCCGCTTCCAGGCGCACGTCCTTGAAGATGCCGGTGGCATACAGGGCCTTGATGGCGGCCACGCTCTTGTCGTCGCTGAAGGTCTCGCCGACTCGCACCGGCAGGTAGCTGAACACGGTGCCGGCTTCGGTCCGCTGGATGCCCTCGACCCGGATATCCTTCACGACAAAGGGGGCGATGGCGAAAGCGCTGCCGGAGCAGAAGGCCAGTACGGCGGCACCGATCAGGCTGCGGCGAAAGGAAGGCAAGGCAAAGCGGTCAGAATTGAATTTCATTGGCAAATATAATGGCTTGGAAGCCGCTTCGCGATGACCGCAGATCTGCGCTCATTGAGAACCGGCTTCTCTAACACGAGACTGCACGTGCGCCGGGCGGATCACATCAACCGCACAACGTCGTTGAACACAGCGAGTGCCATCAAGGTCACCAACAACCCCACACCCAGACGCTGTGCAATCTCCCCAAAACGCTCCGGCACCGGGCGCCCAGTCAAAACTTCCAGCGAATAATACAGCAAATGGCCACCATCCAGAACGGGAATCGGTAGCAAATTCATTACGCCCAGGCTAATGCTGACCATGGCGATGAAGGACAGATAGCTGGCCACGCCGATGCGCGAAGTCTGTCCGGCATAGTCGGCGATGGTGATCGGTCCCGTGACGTTCTTCCACGAGACGTCGCCCGTCAGCATGCGTCCGATCATGCGCACCGTCAGCACGCTGGTGTCCCACACCTTCGTGACGGCCTTGGCCAGCGCGCCGAACGGACCATCGCTGACGACGATCATATCCGGCCGGCCCGTCAACTCCACCCTGATCTTACCGACTGTTACAGACCCTTTACCGCCAGCGCCCGCGGGCGACGCTTCGGGCACGATGGACAGGCGCAGCGCCTGCGCCCCACGCCGCACGTCCAGCACCAGCTGCTTGCCAGGCGCAGCGCGCACGATGGCCATGAAGGCCCCCACGTCGACGACCGGCACGCCGTCGATGGCGGCGATGCGGTCGCCCGGCTGCAATCCGGCGCGCCCGCCCGGGCCGGCCGGGTCGACCCGCCCCAGCACGGGCGGCGGCAGCGCAAGGGCCAGGCCGACGGCGGCGGCGACGTCGCTGTCGGGATCGAAATCGTTCAGCGCCGCCGCCGGCAAGGTGAAGGTGTAGTCACCCCGGCCCGGGCGCCGCACCGTCAGCGGCACGTCTTGCTGCTCGCCGTCGGTGGCGGCGCGAATCAGCTGCCAGCGCATTTCCGACCAGCTGGCGACGGCTTCGCCACCGACGGCGACGATGATGTCGCCCCGGTGCAGGCCGGCCTGCCGGGCCGGCGTGGCGGCGGCCGGTTCGGCGATGCGGGCGCTGGGCTCCTCGACGCCGTGCATGTACAGGCCCGCCAGCAGCACGATGGCCAGCAGGAAGTTGGTGGCCGGGCCGGCGGCGATGATGGCGATGCGCTTCCACACGTTCTGGCGCGTGAACTCGTGCCGCAGGTCGTCCTCGGACAGGTGCTTGACATCCTGGTCGCGCGCGTCGAGCATGCGCACGTAGCCGCCCAGCGGCAGCGACGACAGCGCCCACTCGATACCGTCGGGACGGGAGCGCCACGACCACACCACCCTGCCCCAGCCCACCGAGAAGCGCAGCACCTTGACGCCGCACCAGCGCGCCACGACGCAGTGGCCCAGCTCGTGCAGCACGACCAGGGTGCCGAAGGCGCCGGCAAAGGCCAGCAGGGTTTGCAGGAAGCCGAGGACGCCGTTCATCATGAACTCATCGGGGGGCTCAGGCGCCGGCCGCCAGCAGCGGGCGGTCCAGGCGCGCGATGACATCGTCGGCGGCGCGGCGCGCCAGTCCGTCCTGGGCCATCACGGCCTCGATCGACGTGGCCGCGCCATGGGGCAGCCGATCCATCACGGTGGCGATGACCCGGTCGATCTGGCGGAAGCCGATGCGCTCGTCCAGGAAGGCCTGCACTGCCACTTCATTGGCCGCGTTCAGCAGGGCCGGCGCCGTGCCGCCCGCGCGCAGGGCGTCGAAGGCCAGCGCCAGGCAGGGGAAGCGGGCGAAATCCGGTTTTTCGAACTGCAGGGTGCCGATGGCCGTCAGGTCCAGCTGGGCCACGCCGGAGGCGATCCGCTCCGGGTAGGCCAGCGCGTGGGCGATGGGCGTGCGCATGTCCGGGTTGCCCAGCTCGGCCAGCACGGAGCCGTCGTTGTACGACACCATCGAGTGGATCACGGATTGCGGGTGGATCACCACTTCGATGCGTTCGGCGGGGGCACCGAACAGCCAGTGCGCCTCGATCACTTCCAGGCCCTTGTTCATCATCGTGGCCGAATCGACGGAAATCTTGCGACCCATGACCCATTTCGGGTGCTTGCAGGCTTCGTCCGGCGTGACCCGTTCCAGGCTCTCGACGGCGCGCTTCAGGAACGGTCCGCCCGACGCCGTCAGCAGGATCTTCGTCACGCCGGCCGCATCGGGCACCCGGCCGTAGCCCTTGGGCAGGCACTGGAAGATGGCGTTGTGCTCGCTGTCGATGGGCAGCAGGGTGGCGCCGCTTTCCTGCACGGCATCCATGAACAGCTGGCCCGACATGACGAGCGCTTCCTTGTTGGCCAGCATTACCTTCTTGCCGGCGCGGGCGGCGGCCAGCGTGGGCGCCAGGCCGGCGGCACCGACGATGGCGGCCATCACGCCGTCCACTTCAGGCGCGCTGGCGATGTCGCACAGGGCCGCCTCGCCCCACTCGACCTGCGTGACCAGGCCCATCGCGCGCAGCAGCGCGGCCAGGCGGTCGGCGGCGTCCTGCGTGCCGACCACGGCGCGGGCCGGGCGGAACTGCCGGCATTGCGCGGCCAGTTCCTCCACCCGGCTGTGGGCGGACAGGGCATGGACCGCGTAGCGTTCGGGGTGGCGCGCGATGACGTCGAGCGTGGAAACGCCGATGGAACCGGTGGCGCCGAGGATGGTGATACGTTGCATAGTCAGATTCCTTGATGGCCCGCGCGCACCCGTGCTCGGCCGGGGCGGCGGGACCGGGTCCGGACAGCAGGTCCGAACCGGTGATATTACAGCGTGGCGCCGATCAGTGCCGCAATGGGCAGGACTGGCACCAGCGCGTCGACTCGGTCGAGCACGCCGCCGTGGCCGGGCAGCAGGTTGCTGCTGTCCTTGAAGCCGGCGCGGCGCTTGAGCTGGGATTCGAACAGGTCGCCCACGACGGAGGCGACGACGATGACGGTCAGGTACAGCATGGCCACGACCCAGCCGTGTTTCGCCTGCAGCAGCACGACGAAGGTGTCCTGCAGCAGCGGCACGGCCGGCGCGGCCAGCACCGTCATGGCGGACAGCACCAGCACGGCGATCCAGCCGCCGATGGCGCCTTCCCACGATTTACCCGGGGAAATCGTCGGTGCCAGCTTGCGCTTGCCGAAGGCCTTGCCGGAGAAGTAGGCGCCGATATCGGCGATCCACACGAGGGCCATGGCCGACAGCAGGTAGACCACCGAATGGCGCCACAACACGAGGATGGCGACGAAGCACGACACCAGGGTGACGGCATACACCATGCTGAGCAACACGTTGCCGAAGCCCTCGGGCGGCGGCAGGCCCAGCTTCAGCGACGGCAGGAAGCGCAGCAGCCAGATGGCGGCGCCCAGCGCGCACCAGAAGCGGGCGTACTGCAGGCCGTCGTGGAAGAAGAAGGTATAGGCGAAGGCCGCCGTCCAGCAGGCCGCCACGACGATGGCGGCGCGGTTCTTGAACAGGCGGAAGGCTTCCCATACGGCGGCGCCGAAGGCGATGGTCACCAGGGCCTGCACGGCGATGGCATTGCCGGAGAACAGCACGGCCAGCAGAACCACCAACAGGATGACAGCAGTAATGATCCGGGTCTTGAGCATGCTTGCCTTATGCGGTCGTCTTGGCCAGCTGTTCGCCGGTGCGGCCGAAGCGGCGTTCGCGGTGCTGGTAGGAGGCGATGGCCTCGTCCAGCTTCTCGGCGTTGAAGTCGGGCCAGTAGGTGTCGGTGAAATACAGCTCCGTATAGGCGAGCTGCCACAGCAGGAAATTGGAAATGCGTTCCTCGCCGCCCGTACGGATGAACAGGTCCGGCTCGGGCGCGTAGGCCATGGCCAGGTAGGGCGCCAGTTGTTCCTCGGAGAAGTCCGTCACGCCGGGATGGGCGGCGACGAGCTTTCCGATGGCCTGCATGATGTCCCAGCGGCCGCCGTAGTTGGCGCAGACCGTCACGGTCAGGCGCGTGTTGTTGGCTGTCTTGCGTTCGGCGTTGGCGATCATCTCGCGCAGCTTGGCATCGAAGCGCGACAGGTCGCCCACCACCTTCAGGCGGATGTTATTGGCGTGCATCTTCGACACTTCCCGTTCCAGGGCCGTGACGAACAGGCGCATCAACAGCGACACCTCTTCCTCGGGGCGGCGCCAGTTCTCGGAACTGAAGGCAAACAAGGTCAGATACTCGATGCCGCGCGCGACGCAGGCCTCGACCACGGTACGCACCGCCTCCACACCCTTGACGTGGCCCGCGACCCGGGGCAGGAAGCGGCGGGTCGCCCAGCGCCCGTTGCCGTCCATAATAATCGCCAGGTGACGCGGCACCTTCGGCACTTCCGGCACCGCAGTCGTCGAACTTGAATATTTCATTGCAAACGCTTAGACCAAAGAGTGAACTTTATAACAAAAAAGCAGGGGCAGAAGCAAAAAAACCGGGGACAGACCCCTGTTTTCGAGAAATATTTCCTCTAAACAGGGGACTGTCCCCGGTTTTGC
The DNA here is from genome assembly GCF_009720835.1 of Pseudoduganella buxea. Lineage (GTDB taxonomy): Bacteria > Pseudomonadota > Gammaproteobacteria > Burkholderiales > Burkholderiaceae_D > Rugamonas > Rugamonas buxea. The sequence continues at coordinate 14,792 of NZ_WNKZ01000048.1, read as the reverse complement.
CGTCCTCACACCGTCAGGACTTCCTTCTCTTTCTCGGCAACGATCTTGTCGATGTCGATGATGGCCTTGTCCGTCAGCTTCTGCACTTCGTCGGAAGCGCGGCGTTCGTCGTCTTCCGAGATGGCCTTGTCCTTCGTCAGTTTCTTCAGCTGCTCGTTGGCGTCGCGGCGGATATTGCGCACGGCAATCTTGGCGTCTTCCGCTTCGCTCTTGCACAGCTTGACCATTTCCTTGCGGCGCTCTTCCGTCAGGGCCGGGGTCGGCACGCGGATCTGTTCGCCCTGCGACGAGGGGTTCAGGCCCAGGTCGGCTTCGCGGATGGCCTTCTCGATGGCGGCGGCCATCTTCTTCTCGAACGGCTGCACGCCGATGGTGCGGGCGTCGACCAGGGTCAGGCTGGCGACCTGGTTGATCGGCGTCGGGTTGCCGTAGTAATCGACCATGACGTGGTCCAGGATGCCCGTGTGGGCACGGCCGGTGCGGACCTTGGCCAGGTCGGCCTTCAAGGTATCCAGCGACTTGGCCATCTTGTCCTGGGCGGTCTTCTTGATGTCAGCAGTGGACATGTTCTCTCCTGTTCTTAAGTTCTGTTAAACGTGTACCAGCGTGCCCTCTTCCTCACCCATGATAACGCGCATCATCGCGCCGGGCTTGGTAATGGAGAACACCTTGATCGGCAGTTTCTGGTCCCGGCACAGCGCGAACGCGGTGGCGTCCATGACCTGCAGGTGCTGGGCGATGGCTTCGTCGAAGCTGATGGTATGGTACAGCGTGGCGTCCGGGTCCTTCTTCGGGTCGGCACTGTAGACGCCGTCCACCTTGGTGGCCTTCAGCACGATCTCGGCCGACATCTCCGAGCCGCGCAGCGCGGCGGCCGTGTCGGTGGTGAAGAACGGGTTGCCGGTGCCGGCCGCGAAGATCACGACCTTGCCTTCTTCCAGGTATTGCAGCGCCTTCGGGCGCACGTAGGGCTCGACCACCTGCTCGATGCCGATCGCCGACATGACGCGGGCGACGACGCCGACGTGACGCATGGCGTCGGCCAGGGCCAGCGCGTTCATCACGGTGGCCAGCATGCCCATGTAGTCGGCAGTGGCACGGTCCATGCCCTGGGCGCCTGGCGCCACGCCGCGGAAGATATTGCCGCCGCCGATGACGACCGCCAGTTCCACGCCCGCTTTCGCGACCTCGGCCACGTCAGCGACCATCCGCTCGATCGTGCCGCGGTTGATGCCGTAGGGGTCATCGCCCATCAGGGCTTCACCGGACAGTTTGAGGAGGACGCGCTTGTAGGCTGGTTTTGACATGAGCTGGGGCTCCATAAAAGATGTGGTTCGGTGTCACTCCGGCGGCAATGATAGCGGAAAGCCGCGCCCCGCCGGGGAATTCGCCAACCGTCCCGCGGGATGGCTGGGTCCTGCTGCGGGCGGCAAACTGGCCACCCTAAAAAAACGGGCCTCTCGGCCCGTTTCTTGAATTACGCTCCCTTGGAAGCAGCCATCTGGGCTGCCACTTCAGCGGCGAAATCGTCTACCTTTTTCTCGATGCCTTCACCGACGACGTACATCGTGAAGCTCTTCACGGTGGCGTTGGCGGCTTTCAGCATCTGCTCGACGGACTGCTTGTCGTTCTTGACGAACGCCTGGTTCAGCAGCGATACCTCTTTCAGGTACTTCTGCACGGAACCTTCCAGGCGCTTGGCGACGATGTCGGCCGATTGCGCCGGCTTGCCGGCGGCGGCAGCCTGGGCTGCATCTTCGTCGGCCTTGGCCTGGGCAACCGAACGCTCTTTTTCGATCAGTTCGGCAGGCACCTGATCCGACGACAGCGACACGGGCTTCATGGCGGCGATGTGCATGGCGACATCCTTGCCGACCTGCTCGTCCGCGCCTTCGAATTCAACCATGACACCGATACGGGTGCCGTGCAGGTAGGAAGCGAGCTTGCCGGTGGTGTCGAAACGCTGGAAACGACGGATCGACATGTTCTCGCCGATCTTGCCGATCAGGGCCGAGCGCACTTCGTCCAGGGTCTGGCCCGATTCGGTCGGCAGTGCCAGCAGGGCAGCGACGTCGGCAGGGTTCTTTTCAGCGACCAGGCGGGCGGCGTTGTTGGCCAGTGCCAGGAAGTCGTCGTTCTTGGCGACGAAGTCGGTTTCGGAGTTGACTTCCACCAGGGCGCCAACGTTGCCCGAGATGAATGCCGCGACGACGCCTTCGGCCGTGATACGTGCGGAAGCCTTGGAGGCCTTGCCGCCCAGCTTAACGCGCAGAATCTCTTCTGCCTTGTCCATGTCGCCGGCCGCTTCGGTCAGGGCCTTCTTGCATTCCATCATTGGTGCATCGGTCTTGGCGCGCAGTTCGCCAACCATTGCTGCAGTAATTGCTGCCATGTTTTTCTCCTGTTGTTCGGTGGGTATTGGGTGAAATCCCCGGGGCGGCACCTTGCGGCGGCCTGCTCTGCCGGTATTTCGTTAAAAAAAAGGGGAGCTTGACGAGCCACCCCTTTTCAAAGCATGTACCCGCCCCGCTTGCACGGGGCGGGACCAGACATTACGCCTGCTCGTTGACTTCCACGAACTCGTCGCCCGATGCCGTCTTGATTTGTTCCAGGACGTCAGCGGAGGCGTTGGCGCGGCCTTCCAGGATCGCATCTGCAACGCCACGGGCGTACAGGGTGATCGCTTTGGAGGAGTCATCGTTACCAGGGATGATGTAATCCACGCCAGCTGGCGAGTGGTTGGTATCGACCACGCCGATGACCGGGATGCCCAGTTTCTGCGCTTCGGTGATGGCGCCCTTGTGGTAGCCGACGTCGACTACGAAGATTGCGTCAGGAACACCGCCCATATCCTTGATACCGCCGATGGACTTCTGCAGCTTCTCCAGCTCGCGCGAGAACAGCAGTGCGTCCTTCTTCGTCAGCTTCTCGACGGAACCGTCTTCGATGGCGGCTTCCATGTCCTTCAGGCGCTTGATCGAGGTCTTGATGGTCTTGAAGTTGGTCAGCATGCCGCCCAGCCAACGCTGGTCGACGTAAGGAACACCTGCGCGCTGGGCTTCAGCAGCGATGATGTCGCGCGCCTGGCGCTTGGTGCCCACCATCAGGATGGTGCCACGGTTAGCGGACAGTTGGCGCACGGTCTTCATCGCCTCCTGGTACATCGCCATGGTTTTTTCCAGGTTGATGATGTGAATCTTGTTGCGGTGGCCGAAGATGAACGGAGCCATCTTTGGGTTCCAGAAACGGGTTTGGTGACCGAAATGGACGCCGGCTTCCAGCATTTCACGCATCGTTACAGACATAGTTACTCCAGGGTTGGGTCTGGAATCCACTCAGTCACCCTTGCGGGCACCCTTGCAGAGAGGATTCGAGTTTATAAAAAGTGTGGATTTTACAACATTACCCGACGTTGGGTCGGGCAACCCGAGATTATAGCCACTTATGGCTGCCGGTACAAGACTCATGGCGGACCAGGCACCACCCCATGCACGGGGCGTCAACCGCCAGCACCGCGGCGCCTCCGCCCCCGGGGTCACGGCCTCCTTCGTTCAACCGGGTCGCGCTGCCGACCTCAGCGCTGCAGTCCGCCTTCGTCCGCCGCGCCGAACCCCTTCGGCATCCGGGGCATCGTGACGGTAAACGTGGTGCCTTCCCTGTCGCTCGACGTCACGATCACCTTGCCGCCGTGGGCATGGATGATTTCGCGCGAGATGAACAGGCCGATGCCCAGGCTGGTGCGCTCCGTGTAGTCGGTGCTGACGCTGGCAGCGATGCGCACCATCGGGTCGAAGATGCCGGAAATCTTGTCCGCCGGGATCGTGGTGCCGCGGTTGTTGACGGTGATGCAGATATCGTTGACACCACCCTGCAGGCGCACCTTCACGGGCAGCTCCGGGCTGCCGTACTGCACGGCATTGCCGATCAGGTTCGACAGCACCTGGGCAATCCGGCCGTCGTCGAAGATGGCGTCGAGCTGCGGCGGCGACTCGAACTCGATCTGCTGTTCCGGGTGGAAGGTGCGCAACTCATTGACCATCAGCTCGCACACTTCCACCATGCTGCCCTGCTTGACCCGGATCGGGATGCCGGGGCCCAGGTGGGTGCGGGTAAAGTCGATCAGGTCGTTGATCAGCTTGCTCATGCGCTTGGCGCTGTTGAACATGCGGGTGGCGACGAGGATGTATTTCGGCGGAATATCCGTTGCCTGCATGACGAAGCTGGACCCGCTGACCACCGTGCCGAGCGGATTGCGCAGGTCGTGCCCCAGGATGGCAAGGAACATGTTCTGCGACTGCTTGACCATGTGCTCGTAGCGCGCCACGGATTCAGCCAGCGCCTGGTCGACCGCCTCGTTGAAGCGGGCCACGTCGGCCATGTCGGTGGCGCGGCTGTCCTTGACGTCCGCGGCCCACAGGGTCAGCACGCTCGAACGCAGGGCGCGATATTCGGACACCAGCTGCACGACGGTGTAGCCCGATTTGAGACGGGCTTCGGCATGGGTCTCGGCCGCCGTGTCCTCGTGGCTCCGCGTACCCTGTCCCTTCGACTTCGCGGCGCGCTGCGGTTCGGACTGGGGAGTAGCGATATCCTTCGCGAATGCAAGCAGCATCTGCCGGGCGTGGTCGCGCAATTCGGCGTCGTCCATCGTCAGCGCCGGCGGCTCGATGGTGCGGGCGAAGTCCTCCCAGGCTTGCAGGAGAGGTTCCATGTTGGCATTGATAAAATCGGCCAAGCGGTGCTGTGTCATCGTCATCTTTCTGTTCCCGATTCCGCGACATGCATCGAAGGGGTTTCCCCATGATAACAGTCGTTATCCAGATTGGTGCCGTAAAGTGCCAATAAAATGCGCAGGTGAAACGATATGGGAAATCATTAGGTGAAACCGCCAAAGCACTGTATCCTGACTTTCGCACCGTATCAAGTCGTTGTTATTGCTGGTCTTTCTTCCCCGTCTTGCCTTATTGGACCATCCATGGGCAGTCCTGTTTGATCTCCTCCTTACCATTCTTCTTGGTTATGTGCTTGCCCGGCATTTGCCGGCTTTCCCATGCGTGAATCGACGTATAAGTTTCGCTAATGGAAGAAATAATATGGACAAAATTGATGAGGACAGCAGCGAGGATGTGGTGGCTGCCTTGCAGGCATTGCACCTGGCGCTGTCGTGTGACCTGGACGACGTCGAAAGCCGCATCGGCGCACTGGCCGGCGCGGATGAACTGGACGATGCCGTCGTCGACCGTCTGACGGAATATTGCGCGGCCCGCACGGCCCTGCACAGCGGGCTGGCGAGTATTGCCGAGGTATTGGGTTGGGTCCAGTTCAAGATCGAGGAAGATGCCGAAGGCGAAGTCGCCGCCGCGATCCAGCCGCTGCCGACGGTGCGGGGCTGCTCGATTCATTGATTCGGCCGTCAAGCGGCCGGTGAATCAGCTGATAATGCGAAACGAATTGCGAAGTTAATTGGAGAACGTCATGAGTAAAAGCCAGGATGCAAAGAAAACCACCAAAAAAGAACCTGCCAAAAGCATGAAGGAAAAAAAGGCGGACAAGAAGGTGAAAAAGGAAGAGAAATTGCGCCAGCAATAATGGCGCGCTGATCTGGAGTTGTTTTATGCCGGATTGACCCGATCATCCGGCCACTGCACGGGCAGGCGTCATCGCCTGCCCGTTTGCATTGGCAGCCTATATCTTAGCGGCGGCCCCGCAAGGCATCCATTTCGGCCCGCAACGTCGTCCGTTCGGCCTTGGCCGCTTCCAGTTGTGCGCGCAGCTGCCGGGCTTCGGCGGCGAATTCGTCGCGTGCCGTGGTGGCCCCCACCAGCTCCATTTCGGCCGCCAGGCGGGCATCGGAATCGCTGGCCGAGGCGGCGACATTGCGTTCCAGCTGGGCACGCAGGTCGGCGATCTGGCGGTCCTTGCCGTCAATGGCGAGCTGGTCCTTCGCCTTGCCCACCAGGGCATCCGTGGCCAGCTTGCGCGCGTCGCGCAGTTCCACCATCAACTGTTCGATCTGCTCGTTCTGTTCGGCCGACGTGGCCAGCGCGCGGTCGCGCTCCGATTCGATTCGCTCGCCCGAATCGAGCAAGGCGTCCAGGTCGCTCTGCGCCCGTGCCAGCGCGTCGCGCGTGCCGGCACCCGCCTCTTCCGCATAGCGCTGGGCCCAGTCCGTCAAGGCGGCGGCGACAGCCTCCGGAATGTCCGGACTGGGCGGCGTGAACGGCGTATCCGTGCTGGCGCGCCACTGGGACAGGTGGCGGTGAATGGACGCGGCCGAGCCTGCGCCAAGCGCATCGCGCACGGCTTCGTTGGTGACTTCCGTGCCCTCCTCCTTCAGCCGGTTGGCGGCTTCTGCGACTTCATCGTAAGTGGGTGTCGATTCCGGCATCGAGTTTATCCTTTTGCAATATATAACTGGTCGGTTGGTGAACCGGGCGGCGCCGCGCCAGTCGATAGCTTATCCTGACATGGCTCACCTGCCCCGTACGTTACTTTTTTAACCGAAGAAAGGAGCCAGCGCCATGCAATCGTCGCAACTGGAACAACTGGAACGAGGCCTGCACAACGTGCTGCGCCTGGCCGAACGGGACGAAGGCCGCGCCGGCGCCGCCCTGAACCCGGACCATCCTGCCGTGCAGGCCGCCGCCGCGTGCGAGCTGATGCTGCCGGAAATCCTGACGGCCGCCACCTTGGCCGAGGCGGCCCGCCACAAGATCGATACCGTCCAGGTCCTGCTGGCACGGGCCCGCGCGCACGAGAAGCTGCCGCCGGAGGCGCAACTGGCTGCCGACGAGGGTTATCTGGTGGATGCCGAGGATGTGCGGCAGCAGCCGGGCGGTACGCCACCCTGACGACTGCGGCGACGAGCGCGGCGCCGGCCGCCGATCTGCATGCCCGGGCCGACCCCTGGCCCTTAAGAACGACCTCCGCACGACCTGCGGCTGCCTTGTGCAGCCGTACCCTTCCCGCGTCACCTCCGTTCCCTGCTGAAAATATAAGCTTGCACCAGCCCTTGCAATCCCTCATCATGTCCGCAGATACCATCCAACCAGATGGTTTAGGGATGGCCTAGAACAGGAAAGCTTACAAACATGACGAACGAACTCAAAGCACGGGCCAGCGACTCGGAAAAAATCACGATCAACCTTTTTCCCGTCGACCTGGGCCAGATCGACCTGCTGGTGCAGCAGGGCTTCTATGCCAACCGTACCGACCTGATCCGCACCGCCATCCGCAACCAGCTGCAACTGCACGCGGACGTGGTGCGGCAGACCGTGGCGCGCGACCAGCTCGTGCTGGGCGTGCAGCATTACGGCCGGCGCGACCTGGAAGCAGTGCAGGCCGCCGGCGAGACGCTGAATATCCGCGTGCTGGGACTGTGCACCATCGGCGCCGACGTGCCGCCGGAGCTGGCCGCCGCCACCATCGACTCCATTGCCGTGCTGGGTGCCTTGCACGCCGGCACAGCTGTCAAGGCGGCCCTGAAGGGCCGTATCCGCTGACATCGCTGTTTTCAGCAAACCACTCGCCGGTAGTACCGGCACGAAAGGTCTACCATGAAATACGATTCGCCACTGATGGCCCGCCTGCAGGCAGCCACGCAACAATTACTGAAGAACGGTCCCCTGGGCGCCGCCGCCACGATGGATGAGGCTGGAGAGCCGGGCGCGCAGGCCGGTGCGACGCCGAACCTGAAAGACTTGAACGAGGCGCCCCAGTATGCTGCGTCGGGCAAGCGCGGATTTGGCGGCAAGCGCACCGCGCCGCCGGCCCCGCCCGCCGATGACACCGGTAACGATGCCGCGCCCGGCACCCACCCGGCCATCGCCGCCATGCTGGACAAGCTGGGCGTCAAGCTGCCGCAAGGTTTCAAGATGCCGGAAGGCGTGCAGATGCCCGAGGGGTTCAAGATGCCCGAAGGCTTTAAGATGCCGGAAGGATTCAAGATGCCCGAAGGCTTCACCCTGCCGGAAGGCATCAACCTGCCGGAAGGCCCGGCCATGCGCAAGCGTACCCCGCCGCCGCCCTTGCCCGAAGGCGCGACCTTCGAGGCGGGCACGTTCACCAACCATGCCGGCACCCGCGGCTACAAGCTCTACGTGCCGAGCAACTACGACGCCGGCACGCCGATGCCGCTGGTCGTGATGCTGCACGGCTGCACGCAGGACCCGGACGATTTCGCCGCCGGCACCAAGATGAACCTGGTCGGCGAGGAAAGCGGTTGCCTGGTGCTGTATCCGGCCCAGCCGCAAAGCGCCAACCAATCGCGTTGCTGGAACTGGTTCAGCAAGAACGACCAGCAACGGGAACGGGGCGAACCGGCCATTATCGCCGGCATGACGCGCCAGGTGATGACGCAGTATGCCGTCGATGCTGGCCAGGTCAGCATCGCCGGGCTGTCGGCGGGCGGCGCCATGGCCGTCATAGTCGGCGCCCTGTACCCGGAGCTGTACCAGGCCGTGGGCGTGCACTCGGGCCTGCCCTTCGGTGCCGCCCACGACCTGCCGGCCGCGCTGCAGGCAATGAAGACGGGCGCGCCCGGCCGCAAGGGCGGCGCCGCGACCAGGCCCGTCATCGTCTTCCATGGCGACAAGGATCACACGGTGGCCGCCGTCAACGCCGAGCAGGTGCTGGCCGATGCGCTGGCGCCCCACGGCAGCGGCGCGCCGGCCAGCGAATCGGCCAAGGCGCCGGGCGGGCGCAAGTACACCCGGGACGTGCACACCAACCGGGACGGCGCCGTGGTGGCGGAACACTGGGTGCTGCACGGCGGCGGCCATGCCTGGGCCGGCGGCAGCCCCAGCGGCAGCTACACGGACTGCAAAGGCCCGGACGCCAGCCGTGAGATGGTGCGCTTTTTCAAGGCCGTGGCGGCGGCGCGGCAGGCGTGACGGCATGATGTAGGCGGCCAGCAACAAAACTCTGGCCCTTGAGAAATAGCAAAGGGGAAATTGACGTTCGGCATCATCATGGTCATCCAGTGTTTGCTTTCCACGGGACCGCACCATGCCAATTACTGCCGCCGCCCTGGCCGCCAGCCTCGTCTTCAGTGCCACCTGCTCCTGGAACCGCCCCGGTGTCGATCCCTACCGGGGCGATGCCGCCGGCGCGCTGGCACATTACCCGGATATCCCGCCGGACGGGCGCCAGGCCCTGCTGGCGAAGATCGCCGCCGGCACGCCGGACGACACCGTGCACATCGGGCGCGACACCATCACCGGCAAGCTGGACTACGATCCCGTCATCCGCGACATGCACTTCGGCAAGCGCCGCGTGTGCGGCACGGTCGACCGTGCCGGCTGGCACGCGGCACGCAGCGAGCCTGCGGCCGTGTACTGCGCCGGCGAGCACTGCATCCTGGTGCCGCGCATCTGCGGCAATGTCAGCCGCGTCCGGCGCCGTCCCGCGGCGCCGCAGCCGGCACCGGCAAACACCCGCGTGGAAGTCATCGAAGCGCCCGGGCAGCCGTGGCAACCGGCCAGCCACCCGCTGGACTGGGCCCTCGGCATCGAACTGGGCCTGGCCGACAGCACGCCGCCCGACGAGGAAGAAGAAGACAGCCCGGAACGTCCCGTCGTCGTGCCCGATCCGGGCGTTGCGCCGCCCTGGGACTGGCACCCGGGCGGTTCCTTGCAGCCCGTGCCGGAAGCGTCGACGTGGGCCATGCTCGTCGCCGGCTTCGGCTGCCTGGCCGGCTGGCGGCGGCTGACCGACCGCAAGCGTCACTGAGTGCCACGGCATCACCTGGCCGCCGTCGCATCCCCTTTCCAGACATAGCCCTGCTCTTCGAAATACCCGGCCAGCGCCTGCGGCGACCCGTCAACGCTGGCCAGCGCCACGTAGCTGTCCGGCCGCAGCAAATACAGCGCGTCTTCATGCAGGCCCACCGCGCGGCAAGCCTCATCCCAGGCGAACTGGCGCAGCCGGATGCCATGCGCCTCGCACCACGTTTGCACGGCGGCGCTGGCCTGGCCATACACGTGAAGTTGCCAGCCGATGGCGCCGTCCGCCACGAAATTGTCCTCGTGCGGCGGCGCCAGCCATGGCAGCCGCTCGCCGCCGCGCACGTCGCCCGCCTGGCCCCGGCTGAGCCAACTGTCGCGGTAGTGCATCGTGATCTGCGACACCGTCCTGAACGCCAGTTCGCGCACGTCCCCGATGCGGGCAGCGGCACTGGCGATGGTCGGCAGGATATGCGTCTTGATGAAGTCTGCCACATTGCCGTCGCTGGTGGCCAAGGTGAACATGCGGTCCGTCGTCGCGACCAGGGTGCGTGCAAAGGCCTGGCGCTCCAGCGCATAAGTCTCCAGCAGACGCTCGGGTGCGCGGCCGTGCAGCACGTCGGCCAGCTTCCACGCCAGGTTGGAGGCGTCGACAATGCCCGTATTCATGCCCTGCCCGCCGACGGGGCTGTGGATGTGGCCCGCGTCGCCCAGCAGGAAGACGCGGCCGCGCTGGAACTGGCTGGCGATGCGGTGGTGCACCCGGTAGGTGGAAAACCAGTTGACGCGCTCGACCTGCATGCCCAGCGAATGCAGCGCATCCTGCCGCACGTCCTCGAAGGTCAGCGATTCGACGCCTGCGGCCCGCTCGTCGCTGACGGTGCCTATCAGCCGCCGGAAGTTGCCGGTACCGTAAGGGAAGACCAGGGCGAAATCGCCGCCCGTCTCGAACGCGATATGGGCCTCGCCGGCCGGCTCCAGGCCGCTTGCCTCGACGTCGGCGACGTAGAAGGCGTGCTGGTAGGTGCCGCCATCGAAGTCGATGCCCAGGCGTTGCCGGACGGTCGAGCGCGCTCCGTCGCAGCCGGCCAGGTAGGGCACCGCGATCTCTTCCGTAGTACCATCCGCGCGCCGCAACCGGGCATGCACCAGTCCATCGTGCTCGTCGAAGTCGACCAGTTCCGTATTGCGCTCGATGTCGACACCCAGCGCGGCAAGCTTGTCGGCCAGCAGCCGCTCATGCTGGTCTTGCGGGTAGACGGTGATGAAGGGATAAGGCGACAGCGTCCTGCCCGCCTCGGCCAGCACGATCGTGGCCCGGTGCTTGCCGCGTGCCCAGACATTCATCGACGGGTTGCGGTGCCCCGCCGCGACGACGGCTTCGGCCAGGTCGAGCTGGCGGTACAGTTCCAGGGTGCGCGCCTGCACGACCATCGCGCGCGAGGTCTCGCCCGGCCCCGCGCTCCGGTCGACGATGCGCACGTTGACGCCCTGCCGCGTCAGCCACAACGCCAACGCCAGGCCCGTCGGCCCCGCTCCCGCGATCAGTACCTGGTCCATGCTGCCCTCCCGCCTTGATGACATGACATGCCGATCATGTTAGTAAGGCGCGGGCCCGCCGTCAAAGCCCGCTTCAAAGCGACTTCGTGCGGCACACCAAGCTGACGGAACGAAAAAAGGCGCCACGAAGGCGCCCAGTGTGACTGCCGCGTTGCCGCTCAGCGCACGAAAGCGGGCCGCTTGGCGTCGAAGGTCCAGCCCGGGATGTAGTACTGCATCGCCACCGCGTCGTTGCGGGCGCCCAGGCCCATGCCCTTGTATACCTGGTGCGCCTGCTCGATGGCGGCCAGGTCGATGTCCACGCCCAGGCCCGGCGCCGTCGGCACGTCGACCATGCCGCCCTGGATCCGCAGCGGGTTGGTGGTCAGGTGCTGGCCGTCCTGCCAGATCCAGTGCGTGTCGATGGCCGTGATCCTGCCCGGAGCGGCGGCTGCCACGTGGGTGAACATGGCCAGCGAGATATCGAAGTGGTTGTTCGAATGGGAGCCCCACGTCAGGCCCCACTCCTTGCACAGCTGGGCCACGCGCACGGAACCCTGCATGGTCCAGAAGTGCGGATCGGCCAGCGGAATGTCGACCGACTGCAGCTGGATCGCGTGGCCCAGCTCGCGCCAGTCCGTGGCGATCATGTTGGTCGCCGTCGGCAGGCCCGTGGCGCGGCGGAACTCGGCCATCACTTCGCGGCCCGAGTAGCCATTTTCCGCGCCGCACGGGTCTTCCGCATAGGCCAGCACGTGATGCTGGTCGCGGCACAGGCGAATGGCGTCCTTCAGCAGCCAGCCGCCGTTCGGGTCCAGGGTCACGCGCGCTTCCGGGAAACGCTCGGCCAGCGCCGTCACGGCGGCGATTTCCTCCTCGCCCCGCAGCACGCCGCCCTTCAGCTTGAAGTCCTTGAAGCCGTAGCGCTCGTAGGACGCTTCGGCCAGGCGCACGATCGCCTCCGGCGTCAACGCCACTTCATGGCGCAGGCGCAGCCAGTCGTCGGCCTGGTCCGGATCGCTGTGGTACGGCAGGTCGGTGACGGCGCGGTCGCCCACGTAGAACAGGTAGCCCAGCATTTCGACCTGGCTGCGCTGCTGGCCGTCGCCCAGCAGGGCGCACACGGGCACGCCGAGGAACTTGCCCAGCAGGTCCAGCAGCGATGCTTCCAGCGCCGTCACGGCATGGATGGCAATGCGCAGGTCGAAGGTCTGGTTGCCGCGCCCGCCGGCGTCGCGTTCGGCAAAAGCCGCGCGCACCTTGTTCAGGATCGCCTGGTAATTGCCGACGGACTGGCCCACCACCAGCGCGCGGGCGTCTTCCAGGGTCTGTCGGATCGCTTCGCCGCCGGGCACTTCGCCCACGCCCGTGTTGCCGGCGCTGTCCGTCAGGATAACGATATTGCGGGTGAAGTAAGGGCCGTGGGCGCCGGACAGGTTCAGCAGCATGCTGTCGCGGCCAGCAACGGGGATGACACGCAGTTCGGTAACGACGGGGGCGTGACGGGAAAGAGTTCGATCGTTCATGTGGGTTCCTGACTAAAAAGTATGACGGATGCCGGGCCCTGAGCACGGTCGCCGGTCCTGTCGTTCGCCGTGCCGGCGGCCAGCAGCAGCGAGGCGAGGGTTCCTTGCTCATGTCTCATCCCGACTGCGCATCTTCGATCGTGATGCGGTCCGGCCGACATGCCGGCACGTTACCGTCGCCAATGGTAGAAAATGATATATATGGCGCCTCAGTCCTCCATAATGACGGATCGGATCGTAGCGCATCATCCGTCGTCACGCAATGAATAGACGGGAAATTTGCGATAACTTCTGTTTCCATACCGCTATCTCATTGATTTTTAAGGGTCACAACCACCCAACGAGGGAATTGCCATTTGGGCCAACTGTGCTCATACTGGCCTGACCACTTTGATGTATTAATGATGTGTTTATGATGCGTCTAACAGAAGATTCACGGTTGACCCGACCGAAGTGAACGCCCTGTAAATTCTTAGGAGACCGTATGGAAGTGCAAGCTAACCGTCCCGCGCCGGCCGGCGTCCCCGCCAAGGCCACCCGCGCCCGCTGGACCATCCTGGCGATGCTGTTCCTGATCACCACCATCAACTATGCGGACCGGGCCACCATCTCGATTGCCGGCCCCGAACTGAAGAAGCTGCTGGGCCTGTCGCCGGTGGAGATGGGCTATGTCTTCTCCGCGTTCGCGTGGTCGTACGTGCTGGCGCAGTTGCCCGGCGGCTGGCTGCTGGACCGCTTCGGCTCGAAGATCACCTATTTCTTCAGCATCTTCCTGTGGTCGCTGTTCACCGTAATGATGGGCGGCGTGGGCTTCCTGACGGGCGGCGCCGCCGTCGCCGCGCTGTTCTGCCTGCGCCTGCTGGTGGGCGCGGCCGAAGCACCCTCCTTCCCCGGCAACAGCCGCATCACCTCAAGCTGGTTCCCCACGGCCGAAAGGGGCCGCGCTGCCGCCATCTTCAACTCGGCCCAGTATTTCGCCACGGTGCTGTTCGCGCCGCTGATGGGCTGGCTGGTGCACAGCCTGGGCTGGCAAAGCGTGTTCTACGTGATGGGCGCGCTGGGCATCATCATGTCCTTCGTGTGGCTCGTCACGATCTACGGTCCGCGCCAGCACCCCCGCATCAATGCCGCCGAACTGGCCTATATCGAGGCGGGCGGCGGGCTGGTCGACATCGAATCGGCCGAGCCGGTGAAGACGAATACCGATACGTGGGCCACCATCAAGCAGCTGCTGGGCAGCCGCATGCTGCTGGGCGTGTACGTCGGCCAGTACTGCATCACGACCTTGACCTACTTCTTCCTGACGTGGTTCCCCGTCTACCTCGTCTCGGAGCGGGGCATGACGATCCTGAAGGCGGGCTTCGTCGCCGCGCTGCCCGCCATCGCCGGTTTCCTGGGCGGCATCCTGGGCGGCGTCATCTCGGACCGCATGATCAAGTCCGGCTACTCGCTGTCGGCGGCGCGCAAGACGCCCATCGTCGTCGGCATGCTGCTGGCCATGAGCATGATCGTCTGTAACTACGTCGAGCAGGACTGGGTGGTCGTGGCCGTGATGTCGCTGGCCTTCTTCGGCAAGGGCATCGGCGCGCTGGGCTGGGCCGTCGTGTCGGACACGTCGCCGAAGCAAGCGGGCGGCCTGAGCGGCGGCTTGTTCAACACCTTCGGCAATACCGCCGGCATCACGACACCGATCGTCATCGGCTACATCCTGCAGGCCACCGGCTCGTTTGCCGGCGCCCTCGTCTTCGTCGGCGCCAACGCGCTGGTGGCGATCCTGTGCTACCTGTTCGTTGTCGGCGACATCCGCCGCTTCGAGTTCAGGAAACCGGCGGCCCTGGAAGGCCTGGATGCACCCGGCGCCGCGCGGCGGGCGTCGTAAAAAAAGGCGCTGTGCCCCGGTCGCAAGGAACTTGTTGGCTCGACCATTGTCATACCGTAAGTTGGCATGAACCAAGACGGAGGTGGGCATGGAAATCGACGAGTACGCGGCGGTGCGGACGCAGTG
>NZ_WNKZ01000047.1 GCF_009720835.1 Pseudoduganella buxea | reverse complement strand
GCCTGGCCAGCAGCGACGCGCCGCCCGCCATCTGGCACGGCAGGCCGCCGCACACGCGCACCGTCACCGGCGCCGGCGCCGCCTCGCCTTCGCGGACGATATCGAAATGATGGTAGAACGAGGCCACTTCATACACCTCGGTCTGCGCCATGCGCAGTTCCTGCGCCAGCGCGGCCAGGTGGCTTGTCGCGAGACAGCCGAAACGGTCCTGGATGCAGTGCAGGTGTTCGATCAGCAGGTCGCGCCGGCGCGGCGCATCGCCCAGCAGGGCTTGGATATCGGCCAACGCGGCCGGGTCGACACGGCGCCCGCGCGGGGCCTGCCGTTTGCGCTCGCGGCTGGGACCTGCGGCGACGGCGATGGGAATGATCGGATGGTTCACTGGCTCGATGGCTGGATGGCTGGATGGGTCGGCGGGTTCCGGGGGGCGGCGCATTATGCTGCGCGCCAGCCTATTCGGGCGTCACCATGGATGAGCGCCGCCCATCACGCGCCAGCGTAGCACGCGCGGGAAACGGGTGAAATATGTTATTTTAAGCATATGTTCAGAGTAAAGATTCAGCCGCATTGGGAAATCAGCGTACGTGCCGATACCCCCCTCGACACGGCCGCGCTGCTGGCGCTGCTGCGGGAAATCCAGCAGATGGGCTCCATCGCCAAGGCGGCCAAGGCCGTGCGGCTTTCCTACCGCTATGCCTGGGGCCTGCTGCGCGAGGCGGAAAGCCAGTTCGGCCAGGCCCTGCTGGCGACAGGACGGGGCCGCGGCACCCGCCTGACGGCACTGGCCGAAAAGCTCGTGTGGGCGGACCGCCGCATCGCCGCGCGCCTGTCGCCCACGCTCGACAGCCTGGCCTCGGAACTGGAAAGCGAACTGGCCAGGATGGTCGACGACGCGCCGCGCACCTTGCGCCTCGACGCCAGCCATGGCTTTGCCGTGGCGGCGATGACGGCGCAGTTGCAGGCGCTGGCCATTCCCGTCGAATTACGCTACCGCAACAGCAGCGACGCACTGGCGGCGCTGGCCCGGGGCGAATGCGACCTGGCGGGCTTCCACGTGCCCAGCGGTGCCTTCGAGCAGCCCTTCGTCGCGGCCTGCCTGCGCTGGCTCGACCCGGAGCGCCACTGCCTGCTGCACCTGGCCGCGCGCGAACAGGGGCTGTTCGTCGCAGCCGGCAATCCGCTGGGCATTCGTGGCCTGGCCGACGTGGCGGCGCCGGGCGTGCGCTTCGTCAACCGGCAAAGCGGATCGGGGACGCGGCTGCTGCTGGAGATGATGCTGCAGCAGGCCGGCATCGCGCCGGAGCGCATCAATGGCTTCGGCAGCACCGAATTCACGCACAGCGCCGTGGCTGCGTATATCGCCAGCGGCATGGCCGACGTGGGCATCGGTGTGCGCACGGCGGCGGCGCGCTTCGGGCTGGACTTCATACCCCTGCTGCGCGAGCGCTATTTCCTGGCCCTGCCCAAGGCCGCGGCGGACGACACCCTGACGCGCGCACTGATCGACGTGCTGCGCAGCCCCGCCTGCCATGCGGCGATCGACGCCCTGCCCGGCTACGACGCCGCCGGCACGGGCACGATGCTGACCCTGGCCGACGCTTTCGAAAGCGTCGGCCGATGACGGTGCCGGCGATCGAGATCGGCATCTTCGTGCACCTGGTGCGCGTGCTGCAGGGCGGCGTCGTGCTGGCGCTGCTGCTGCACGTGCTGGCCATCGTGCCGCAATGGCGCGCCCACTATTTCAATCCGGGCTTCCTCAACATCAGCGGCACGGGCCTGCTGCTGGGCGTGGCCCACGGCTGCGTGATCGCGCTGGCCCAGCAGGCCCGACCCGGCATGGGCGGCGACGATGCCGTCGTGGCCTGGAGCCTGGCCGCCGCCGTGCTGCTCAATCTCGTCGTGGCCGTGCAGAACCTGCTGGCCGTGCTGGCGCTGGTGCACCTGCACCGGGCCAGTGCCGTCGCGGCCCAGCGCCTGCGCCCCTTCGTGCAGCCGATGATCTGGACCAGCGCAGCACTGGCGCTGGCGGCCTACTTCGTGCTGTGAATGGAACCTTGATGCCCCAGGAACCGGGCCAGGTAAGGGGCCGTGCGGCTGGCCTTGGCGCGGGCCACCGCGGCCGGCGGCCCCGCCGCGACGATGGTGCCGCCCTCGTCGCCGGCGCCGGGGCCGATGTCGACGACCCAGTCGCAGGCCGCCACCACGCGCATGTCGTGCTCCACGGCGACGACGGTGTTGCCGGCATCGACCAGCTTTTGCAGCTGGACGATAAGGCGCTCGACGTCGGCCGGGTGCAGGCCCGTGGTGGGCTCGTCCAGTACATATAAGGTATCGCCGCGCGAGGCGCGCTGCAGTTCCGTGGCCAGCTTGATGCGCTGGGCCTCGCCGCCGGACAGTTCCGTGGCCGGCTGGCCCAGGCGCAGGTAGCCCAGGCCGACCTGGCGCAACACGTCCAGCGCCCGCTGCAGCGGCGGCTCGTCCGCAAAGAATTCCCACGCCGCGTCCACCGTCATGCCCAGCACCTCGGCCACGTTGCGCTCGCGGTACGTCACTTCCAGGGTCTTGGCGTTGTAGCGGGCACCGGCACAGACGGGGCACGGCGCATACACGCTGGGCAGGAACAGCAGTTCGACCATGACGAAGCCTTCACCTTCGCAATTGTCGCAGCGGCCCTTGGCGACGTTGAACGAAAAGCGGCCGGCATCGTAGCGGCGCGCTTTCGCCATCTTGGTGGCGGCGAACAGCTTGCGCACATGGTCGAACAGGCCGGTGTACGTGGCCAGGTTCGAGCGGGGCGTGCGGCCGATCGGCTTCTGGTCGACCCGCACCATGCGCCGCAGCTGCTCCAGCCCCGCCGTGATGTGGCCTTCCAGCGGCAGCTCGGCGCTGCGTTCCAGCTCCTCGCCCTCCTCCGGTTCGGCCGGCACCTCGTGGCCCAGGCCGCGCGCCACCAGCTCGACCAGCACCTGGCTGACGAGGCTGGACTTGCCGGAACCGGAAACGCCCGTCACGGCCGTCATCACTCCGAGTGGAAAGTCCGCGTCCAAGCCGTCCAGGTTATTGCGCCGCACGTCGCGCAGGCGCAGCCAGGCGGCGGACTTGGGATCGACCGCCCGGACTTCCCGCAAAGGGGTCGCTTCGTCCGGGAACAGGAAGCGGCGCGTCTGCGACGCCTCCACTGCTTTGAGTCCCTCGGGCGCGCCGCTGTACAGCACGTGACCGCCGCCCTCGCCCGCGGCCGGGCCGACGTCGACGATCCAGTCCGCATGGCGGATCACGTCCAGCGCATGCTCGACGACGAACAGCGAGTTGCCGGCATCCTTCAGCCGGTCCAGCGCGCGCAGGAGCGCCACCGTGTCGGCCGGGTGCAGGCCGGCGGAAGGCTCGTCGAGCACGTAGACGACGCCGAACAGGTTCGAGCGCACCTGCGTGGCCAGGCGCAGGCGCTGCAGCTCGCCCGGCGACAGGGTCGGCGTGCTGCGGTCCAGCGCCAGGTAGCCCAGGCCAAGGTCGAGCAGCACGTCCAGCCGCGCCAGCACGTCCTGGGCGATACGCTGCGTGACGATCAGCTTTTCCGGGTGGGCCGCCCGTTCCTTCGCGCTGACCTTGGCGCTGCCGTCGGCATACGGGCGCATGGCCTCGGCCAGCCGGGCCAGCGGCAGGCGCGAGATGTCGGTGATGTCCAGCCCCGCGAACGTGACGGAGAGCGACTCGGCGCGCAGCCGCTTGCCCCGGCACAGGGGGCATTCGTTGCTGACCATGTAGCGCGCCACGCGCTTTTTCATCGTCGCGCTCTCGGTATTGGCAAACGTCTGCAGCACGTACTTGCGCGCGCCCGTGAAGGTGCCCTGGTAGCTGGGGGTCTCCTTGCGCTTCAGGGCGCGCTTCGTTTCCTCCGGCGTCAGGCCCGCGTACACGGGCACCGTGGGCGTCTCCTCGGTGAACAGGATCCAGTCGCGGTCCTTCTTCGGCAGGTCGCGCCACGGCGTGTCGACGTCGTAGCCCAGCGTGACGAGGATGTCGCGCAGGTTCTGGCCATGCCAGGCGGGCGGCCAGGCGGCCACGGCGCGCTCGCGGATCGTCAGCGAATCGTCCGGCACCAGCGATTGCGCCGTCACCTCGTAGACCCGGCCCAGGCCATGGCACTGGGTGCAGGCCCCTTCGGGGGTATTCGGCGAGAACGACTCGGCGTACAGCAGCTCCTGCCCGGGCGGATAGTCGCCGGCGCGCGAGTACAGCATGCGCAGGGAGTTCGACAAGGTGGTGACGCTGCCCACCGAGGAACGCGTGGTGGGCGAGCCGCGCTGCTGTTGCAGGGCCACCGCCGGCGGCAGGCCGTCGATCTCGTCGACCTGCGGCACCGGCATCTGGTGGAACAGCCTGCGCGCATACGGCGACACCGATTCCAGGTAGCGCCGCTGCGCCTCGGCATACAGGGTGCCGAAGGCCAGCGAGGACTTGCCCGAGCCGGACACGCCGGTGAACAGCACCAGCGCATCGCGCGGAATATCGAGGTCGACGTTCTTCAGATTGTGTTCGCGGGCACCACGCACCCGGACATTGCCGGCATTCTTGTCCGTATTCTTATTCGTCATGGGGTTCCGGTTCCGGCAGCGGCTCGATCAGGTGGGCGCCGTCGCGGCCCGCGTAGTTGACTTCGGGGCTGACCTTGTACCATTCGAAGGCGTCGGCCGGCAGCGCCATCTGGCGCGCCAGCATTTCGGCCTGTTCGGTGGAGATGTCGGGATCGAGCCACGTGGCCGCGTCGGCCGCGTTCAGCACGACGGGCCGGCGGTCATGGATGTCCACCATGCCGCCCTCGGCGTCGGCCGTGACGAGCACGAAACCCGATTCGGCCTTGTGTTCCTTGAAGGGGCCGAAGTTGGCCAGCGCCAGCATGAACAGGGGTTCA
Organism: Pseudoduganella buxea; assembly: GCF_009720835.1. Taxonomy (GTDB): domain Bacteria; phylum Pseudomonadota; class Gammaproteobacteria; order Burkholderiales; family Burkholderiaceae_D; genus Rugamonas; species Rugamonas buxea. Next base: position 39,918 of record NZ_WNKZ01000047.1, on the reverse strand, counting down.
CGGTCCTTGCGGTGGATATGCCAGGGCTGGCGCTTGCCCTTCTCGCCCGTCCATTCATACCAGCCGTTGGCGGGAACGACGGCGCGGCCCGTCTTGAGCAGCTTGCGCCAGTAGTTGTTGGTGATTTTTTCCAGCCGGGCGTTGACGCACACCGGGAGTTTTTCCGCCGCCCAGGCCGCGCGGTAGCCCCAGTGCAGGTCGTCCACGGCAGGCTGCCCGTCCTGCATGTGGATCACGGGGCGGTAGGTGCCGGGGGCGGCATTATAGGTAGGCTGCGCCTGGCTGTTGTAAGCAGCGTCGGCCCAGCCGAAAGCGGCGATATAGCGCCGCGCGATGTCGTTTTGATCGAAGCGTCCGCACATGAAACCATCATAGCAGCATGACAGCGTCCGTCCATGCACGCTTGCCGCGCGGCGGCGCCGGGCTTACTCGGTGCGGCCCGTGGCGGAGTTGTTGGCCGGGTCCGGCGTATCGGTCCACACGACATAGTCGTCCACCGAATACAGCTTGCACGGCTGGCGGCTGCCGGACTGGCAGGCCGCCAGCGCCCGCTCGTTGACGGACTCGCCCTCTTCGGCCCAGCCCCAGGCGCCGCTTGGCGATACGGCGAACGCACGGGGCATCTGCTTGCCCAGGAAGGCGCGGTATTGCTGGCGTCCCCGCTCCGGCAGGAAGGGCACGGCGGCCACGTCGTCCAGCGCGGCGAAGTTGGTGGCCGGCTGCGGCGCCGGTTCGGCCACGGCGTACACCTGCTCGGTCGGCATGCCCACCTTCTGCAGGAAGCGCTCCACTTCGGGCAGCCACACGGGCTGGCCGTCGCGGCTGCCCAGCATCGTGTGGGCGTCGTGCTTGAAGGCGCCGTAGGCCACCAGGTCGACCCGGCCGCCGTTGCTGTTGAAGGCGTCGTACAGGCGACCCACCAGCTGGGGGTTGAAATAGCTGTCGTTGGCGCCGTACATCCACAAGGTCTCGATGCGGTTCTTGCGGCCGTATTCGCCGAAGGCGTTGACGAGGGCCTGCTGCCAGTCGCAGCTGCCACCGTGCACCTTCAGGCCGCCTGCGAAGTTCATCACGCCGCGCACGCCGGGCAGGTCCTGGGTGGACAGCGCCAGGCTGGCCAGGCCGCCATACGACTGGCCGGCAATGACGATATGCTCGCCGTCGATCCAGCTCTGCGCGCGGGCCCAGCTGACAACGTCGGCGATATCGCCCGCCTGCTGGTAGCCGTTGGCCTTCATATTGCAGCCGAAATCCGTATACGTACCCGTCGAGCGGGCAAAGCCCGTGCGCATCGGCACCAGCACGGCATAGCCGCGCTTGACGAACTGCGCCGCCATGTAGACGAAGCGGTCGCGCCCCTGCGCCTTCGGATCGCCGGGCGACTTGCCGTGGTTGATGATCAACAGGGGGAACGGTCCCGGGCCGCTGGGCCGGTACACGGTGGTCTCCAGTTGCACGTTCAGCGCGGCGCCGGCCGGCACGGTGATGATCTGCTCGTTCAGGCGGGCATCGAGCGGCAAGGCGCCGACGGGCGCCGCGTGGCCGGATGGCGCCAGCACACAGGCAAGCGCGGCGGCGATGGCGGCAATGACGAGCTGGCGGGCGTGGACAAGGTGGGAGCGCATGATACGATTCAAAACCGGGTTTATTGGCATGAGGCAATAAAACGATTCTGGTATCAATATTCCCGTAACGCAATCCCAAAAACGCAACAGTTGCAGGACTTCATCGCTTGGCGCCGCTTACTGTTGCGTTAGCGCATCTGTGCGCGGCGAGGTGTTGCAGCGCCACGAAGTTTTTCGTCCCCGCCGCGTCGGCAAAGGTTTCCGCAGCTAAACTATCGCTTCACCGAAGGAAACTAACGATGGCGATTTCGTCACTGGGTACCGGCTTGTCCGGGCTGCAAGCGAACCAGCAGGCGCTGGGCGTGGAAGCGCATAACACGGCCAACCTGACCACGCAGGGCTACGCCGCGCGGTCGGCCAACTTCAGCGAAGCACGCCCCGCCGGCACGGGTGTCATCCTGTCCGCCGCCGGACGCGAGTTGTCGGGCGCCCACGGCGGCACGGACCCGGCCACGTCAATCACCAACTCCCTCGTCTACAAGCTGGGCTTCGAGCTGTCCGCCAAGGTGATCCAGGCGGCGGACGAACGGCTGGGCACCCTGATCGACATCCGCGCCTGAGGGCCGCCATTCGATACGCCTGAGAAATTCATGCCGATATGGCATCATCGCCGGTCCACCACTCTGCTAGGCCGGCATGACCATCACTCACCTCATTTCCGACTGCGACGGCGTACTGATCGACAGTGAAGCCATCGCCCTGCAGGCGCTGGCCGACTTCCTGCTGCCCATCGCGGGCGAGCGTGACCGCCTGCTGTCGCTGATTCGCCCCCGGCTGGGGTTGAAACTGGAAGCGCTGGTGCTGGGCGTGTGCGCCGAACTGCACCTGCCTGAACCGAGCGTGGCCGACCTGGCCGTCATGCGCGGCCTGGTGGAAGCGGAATGCGACCGCAAGGCGCAGCCCGTGCCGGGCGTGCACGCGGCGCTGGAAGCCATCGCGCTGCCGAAGGCCGTGGCCAGCAACAGCCGCATGATGCGCGTGCAGGGCCTGCTGGAGCGCACCGGGCTGATTTCGCTGTTCGCGGGTGGTCTGTACACGGCCGATATCGCCGGACGTCCGAAGCCCGACCCGGCCGTCTACCTGATGGCGGCCGCCGGCATGGGCGCCCGCGCGGCGAACTGCATCGTCATCGAGGACAGCATCACGGGCGTACACGCGGCCGTTGCCGCCGGCACCAATGTGCTGGGCTTCACGGGCGGCCCGCACAGCCCGCCGGACCAGGCCGAGCGGCTGCGCGCGGCCGGGGCGCGCCTCGTGTTCGGGTCGATGGACGAGTTGCCCGCACTGGTGGAAGCATTGCGGGCCGGCTGACGGCTACATGACGGCTAAACGCCGCCCATCCGCTCCCCGGGCGACACCCCCATCAGCAATCCCTCGATCGTGTGTTCCTGCACGATGGGGTCGAGCGTTTCGACGACGCGGCAGGTGATGTGGTGGCGCACCTCTTCCGGCAGGCTGTCGTAGTAGCCGCGCGTCAGCTGCAGGTCGTGCTTGTCCGCGTTGCGGGCGTCCGGCGCGTCCACGCCAAGCACGAAGACGGGGCGCGATTTATCCGACTGGTTGGCCGTGCCCCGGTGGATGGTCAGCGCCGAGCGGGCCGAGATATCACCCATTTTCGCCAGCTTGCGCTGGGCCAGCGCCTCGTAGCGGGGCCACAGTTCGCGCGCCGGGAACATCGGGTCGCCGCCGGCCAGGTCGTCCCACTGCGTGCCGGGCGCGATCTCGAACGGGCCCATGTCCTCCGTTACGTCCACCGTCGTGATGTTGAAGGCCAGGGAGTTCAGCCGCCGGCCTTTCAGGGTCGCTTCGGGCGACGGGAAATCGCGGTGCCAGGGCTGGTGCAGCGCGCCCGGCCCCGGCACGTCGAAACCGGCTTCGACGATGCGGTAGTCCGGCCCCAGGATATGGCGGCACACGGCCACCACCCACGGGTGCGTGATGATGTCGACGAAGCCGCGCAGGCGCTCCGGGTGGATTTCAACGTAGTAGCGGTTCGGCCCCCGTCCCAGCGCGCCGCCCGGCCGGGCCAGCGCCTCCTGGAACAGCACGGCGATGTCCTCGCCCAGCTGCTGCACCCATTCGCGGGAAAAAGCGCCCTTGCAGGCGATAAAGCCGTCGCCGTACAGGCCACCCATGATGGCGGCCTCGTTGTAGTCGGTCGGCGCGGCGCGGTTGCGGCTGTCCAAATCCATGATCGTTCTCCGGTGCATGCGGTCGCGGATCATTGTAGTCAATCGCAGCGATCGGGGCGGCACGGCTGGCCGCGCCAGGGCACCCGCGCGCCGGCGCTAGCCGCCGATGGTGGGCTTGACGGCCAGGCCGTCGCCGTCGACCACCCACATGGGCCGGCCACCGTAGCTGGGCACGGGTGCACGCAGCACGTAATCGAAGCAGCGGTGCCGGTCCAGCAGGCCCACGTCGCGCGACAGCATGGCCAGGATGCGCATGCGCGCGCAGCCGGGAATGGTGCGCAGCGCCCGCGCCAGCTGGAAGCCGTCCAGGTATTGCAGGTCCAGCCCCAGCACGGCAACGGAAGGGAAGAAGGCACGCGCCTTGTCCAGTGCGCTGACGCCGTCGAAGGCCATGCGCACGGTAAAGCCGGACGTCGAGAACACTCTTGCCAGCGTCTCGGCCGCAACGCGGTCGCCGCAGGCGACGAGGATGCGGTCGCCCGGCCTGAACGGTGAAATCAGCGTGGCAGTCATTTGCTTTCTCCGGCGGTTGGCCCGGGGGCCCGAGGCAGTGCCTGTTGCTGTAAAGACGGGAGCCTTGAAGCGCTATTTTGCCATGTCCCGTCACGATATTCTGCGCTATTCTGTCTTCAATACCAAGCGAGGTGTCCATGCACGACGATATCAGCTTACCATTTCATGACCGTGCTCAGGCTGCTGGAATGCTGGCCGACAGGCTGCTGTCGTGGCGCGGCCGCAACCCCCTGGTGCTGGCGATTCCCCGCGGCGCCGTGCCGATGGGCCGTATCCTGGCGGACCGGCTCGGTGGCGAACTCGATGTGGTTTTGGTGCGCAAGCTGCCGTCCGCATCCGATCCCGAACTGGCCGTCGGTGCCGTCGACGAGCACGGTAACCGCGAACTGGCGCCCTACTTCCACCGCACCCGCACCAGCATGGAATGGGTCGAGGAGCAGACGCAGCGGCAGCTGGCGCTGATGCGGCGCCGGCGCGAGGCTTATGGCCCGCCAGCGCAGGTGGCCGGGCGCAGCGTGCTGGTGGTGGACGATGGGCTGGCGACGGGTTCGACAATGGCGGCGGCGCTGCGCGCCTTGCGCCGCCAGGACCCGGCCCGCCTGGTCGCCTGTGTGCCGGTGGCCTCGCGCGAGGCGCTGGACGTGATCGCGCCCCTTTGCGACGAAGTGGTGTGCCTGGCCGTGCCGGCCGACTTCGTCGCCGTCGGCCAGCACTACCGGCACTTCCCCCAGGTGGAGGAAGGGGAAGCGATTGCCCTGTTGCAGCGCGCCCCTGGTTAGGCGAGAGCCGTATCGAGCACCATCATGACGATGAAGCCGAACACGACGGCGCATGAGGCGCTGGTGCGGTGGCCGTTGCGGTGCGACTCGGGCACGACGTCGTGCGTGATGACGAACAGCATGGCGCCGGCGGCCAGCGCCAGGCCCCACGGCAACAGGCCGCGTGCATATTCGATCAGCATGGCGCCGGCGACGGCGGCGACGGGCTCGATCAGGCCGGAAGCCACGCCCAGCGCGCACGAGAACAGACGGCCATAGCCGACCGTGCGCAGGGCCAGGGCCACGACCAGGCCTTCCGGCACGTCCTGGATGGAAATGCCCGTTGCCAGGCTGTGTGCCTTGACGACGTCGACGCCGGCGTAGGCCACGCCAATGGCGAGCCCTTCCGGCAGATTATGGATGGCGACGGCGGCCACGAACAGCCACGCGCGCTTGATGGAATCGTTACGTGCCGGATCGACGCCGTCCAGCAGCGACTCGTGCCGCACGACCCGGTCCAGCAGCAACACGAGGCCCATGCCCAGCAGGATGGCCCCGCCGACGGTCAGGCTGGCCTGGAACGGGCCCGCGCCCGCGTCCTTGCTGGCGGCAATGGCCGGCATCACGAGCGAAAACGCGGTGGCCGCCAGCATCACGCCGGCGCCGAAGCCGAGGAAGCCGTCATAGGTTCGTTGCGAGAACTTCTGCGACAGCAGCACGGGCAAGGTGCCCAGCGCCGTCGCCAGCGCCGCCGTGGCGCCGCCCAGCAGGGCGCCGTGCACGCGGCTGTCGAAAGAGCGCACCTCGCCCGCGAGATCGTTCAGCAGCGCCAGCACACCGGCCAGGCAGATGGCGCCGCCCAGCGCCAGGCGCCAGGAGTGAGGAAATGCGCGGGCGATGTGCATCGGTCAGCCCTTCTTGCCGTTCTTCGCGCCGCTCTTCGGCACGTCGCCGCCCGGGGTCGACGGTGGGCCGCCGGCCACGTCGGCACCGGCGATCTGACCAGGGTCGGCCATCATGCCCAGTTCGGCGCCCGTCAGGGGATCGACGCTGGGGTTGGACTGAGTACGCAGGGCCATCTGGTTCAGCACTTCGGCATCCTTGGGCGGCAGTTCCACGGTCGCGTCACCGCCACCGCCATCGACGTCGGACTGTTCGTCGCGGTCCGACACGACATTCCACTTCGTGCCGCTGTTCCACGAGCCGTTCATTTCCGGACCGCCCTGCGACATATTGAAGTAGACGCTGGCAAATTCCGGGCGCCCCGCAAGTTTGCCCGGTGGGAAGTTCGGCTGGATCGAATACAAGGCCTTTTCAAATGACTTCTGGTGGGCGATCTCGCGCGTCATCAGGAAGCCCAGCGCTTCCTTCACGCCCGGGTCGTCCGTCAGGTTGATCAGGCGTTCGTAGACGATCTTGGCACGGGCCTCGGCCGCGATATTCGAGCGCAGGTCGGCCGTCGGCTCGCCGATCGTGTCGATATAGGCGGCTGTCCACGGCACGCCGGCCGAGTTGACCAGCGGCGCGCCGCCGCCATACAGCACCTGGGTGATATGGCTGTCGTTGCCGGCGCCCGTGATCTTTCGATACAGCTCGCCTTCGTCCTCGACGCCTTCGGCCAGCGCGCCCTTGGCGCCCTTGTTCAGCATGACGACGATATTGCCGATCACCTCCAGGTGGGACAGTTCCTCCGTCGCGATATCGAACAGCATGTCCTTGCGGCCCGGATCGTCCTCGGCCAGGGCCTGCGTGAAGTAACGGCAGGCCGCGGCCAGCTCGCCTTGCGGGCCGCCGAATTGTTCCAACATCAGGTTGGCGAGGCCCGGGTTGGGCTCGCTGACACGTACGGTGTATTGCAATCGCTTATTGTGTGCAAACATTCCTGTTTCTCCTGGGTAGTTGGCATTCGAGAATCACGTGCGACGGTCTGTGCCGCAGCGCGTGGTGTCTGCGAATGATCGCGCAACCACCCCAGCGCAGCTATAGGAGTTGTTCGATAGGCCATGTAGGACGACGACAGCATGGATTGAAACAATTGCCACGGAAAACTCTTCTATCCCGTCGATCCCGGCAGGGGTTCGCCCGTCACCAAACGGCGCAGCAGTTCGCCGCTGCGCTGCGCCGCCGTGGCCTGGGACAGCCGGGCCAGCGCCGCCGGCGCATGGCTGCCGCCGGCGGTGTTGCCGGCCATCGTGCGCAGCAGCTTTTCCTTTTCGTGCAGGGCGCGGATGGCGGACCACAGCGCTTCGTCCACCAGCTGGCCCTGCAGCTCGGCCAGGCTACGCTCGGTCAGCGAGTGGCCCGTATGACAGCGGTAGCGCCGCGGCCCGATGCCTTGCACCTGCCACAGGCTGCCATGGCACTCCGGGCAGGTATAGGTGGACGGCGTGGCGATGCGGGCCAGCGTCTCGATATTGCCGCCGGTGCTGACAAACTGGATTTCCAGCTGCAGCCATTCGGGCGGCGCGATCTCGACGCGGCGCTCCCGTCCGGCCCCGTGCAGTGCCGACTGCGTTACGCGCTGTACCAGCGCGGGGGCGATATCGTCCAGCAGCAGCACCTGGTCCACGTCGACATTCTCGATGGCGCTCAGGGGCATCTCCGGCGCGACGGCATCGGCCGGCAACTGCACGATGGCGTGGCCGCCGCAGGCCTTGATGGCAAACAGGCCGGCCGTGCCGTCGTCCAGCCGCCCCGTCAGGATCACGCCCGTGGCGCGCGCGCCGTAGACGGCGGCGGCGGTCCGGAACAGGGGGTCGATGGCGGGACGGGCGTGGTTTTCGCGGGGGCCGCGCGACAGGGAAATGCGCCGTGCGCCGTCCTGCTCCACCACCAGCAGGTGGAAGTCGGGCGGCGCCACGAGGATGCGGCCTGCTTCGAGCGCATCGCCTTCGCGCGCGTGACGCACAGGCAGTGACGTCAACGGCGCCAGCAGGCTGGGCAGGAGGCTGTCGTGCTGCCCCACGTGCATCGTCACGAGCACGGCGGCGGGCAATCCTGCGGGCAGCGCCGCGACAATGGCACGCAGCGCTTCGAGGCCGCCGGCGGAGGTGCCGATGACGATCACGTCATCGGCGGCAGGGATGGCAAGTTCGATCATGATCCAGTCTCCGGCCTGCGCGCGGGACCGTCGGTGCGCCACTGCACGCAGGTGGCGCACCGCTCCGGGTCACGGCCCCGGGCGGGGCAGCAGCCTTGTGATTTCGTTGCAGAGCACTTCGATGGCGACCGGCTTGGTCAGGAAGGACGAGAATCCCGCATCCAGCGCGGCGCGCACGTCCTGTTCCCGCCCCAGGCCGCTGGCGGCAATGGCCGGCAGGTCCGCCAGTATCGGCACGGCCCGCACGGCGCGGATGAAGTCGAAGCCGTCCATATCGGGCATCGACAGGTCCGACACCAGCAGGTGCACGGGCGCGCCGGATTCGGCCCGGGCCTGCATCAGCGCCAGCCCTTCCATGGCCGTCCTGGCGATCGAGACGGTGGCACCGTCCATCTCGAGCAGGGTCTGGAATACCCTGGCCGAATCCTCGTCGTCGTCCACCAGCAGCAGGTGCCGGCCCGCCACGCAGGCGCCCGGCAAGGTCGACGGCGTCGGCACGCCCGGCGCAGGGTGGCGCGACAGCGGCAGCCACAGCGAAAAGCGGCTGCCCCGGTCGGGCCCCTCGGAAGCGGCCTCGATGCGACCGCCATGCTGCTCGACGATCTGGCGTGCCAGCGCCAGACCGATACCCAGCCCGGCGTGGTGGCGCAGGGCCTTGGCGCTGCCCTGGCGGAACATGCCGAAGAGCTGCGTCAGGCTGGCGGCATCGATGCCGGCGCCCGTGTCCGTCACATCCAGCCGGGCTTGCCCCTCCTCCACGCCGAGCGTGACGGTGACCTTGCCGCCGGCCGGCGTGAACTTGATGGCGTTGCTGAGCAGGTTCAGCACCACCTGCTCCAGCCGCACCGGATCGGCCGGCACGAACACGGGCTCGCCGCTCGAAAGCAGCGAGATGTCGAGCTGCTGCGCCACCGGATCGGCCCGCAGCACTTCCACCAGCTGGCCAGTGACGTCGGCCAGGTCGATATCGCGGCAGTCCAGCGCCAGCTTGCCCGTGTTCAGGCGTGCCATGTCGAGCAGGTCGTCGATGATCTTGGCCTGGCTGGCCACGGCCTTGCGGATGGCGGCGACGGCGCGCGCGGCCGCCGGCGTGTCGCGCACGGGCGCCAGGCGGGCCAGCAGTTCGGCATTGATATAGATCAGGTTGAGCGGATGGCGCAGTTCGTGCGACATGATGGCCAGGAACTCGTCCTTCTGGGCATTGTCGGATTCGGCCTGGTCGCGGCCCGCCTGCGAGCTGCTCAGCTCCGCGTTGCGTTCGCTGTCCCGCTGTGCCCGCAGGGTCTGGTCGCGCGTGATCTTCGCATAGCCGTAGAATTCGCCATTGTGCAGCGGCGTCGTCACGCCCACGCTGAAGAAGCGCGAACCGTCCTTGCGCACGTGCCAGCGCTCGTCCTCGGCGCGCCCCTCCTTGCGGGCCCGCACCCGTTCGTGCGCGGGAATGCCGGCGGCGCGGTCTTCCGGCGTGAAGATGAAGTCCAGCAGCCGCCCCAGCACTTCCTCTTCCTTGTAGCCGAAATTGCGCTCGGCGCCCTTGTTCCAGCCCGTCACGAGGCCTTCGTTGTCGACCGTGATGATGGCATAGTCGTCCGTGCTTTCGGCCACCAGCCGCATCCACTCTTCGCCGCGGCGCAGCTTGTCCTCGGCCTCGCGCCGGCCCGTGATGTCGAAGAAGGTCATCACGGCCCCTTCGATGCGGTCCTCGGTGGTGCGGTACGGCAGCAAGCGGACAATATAGTAGCGTCCGTCATTGCTGCGCACTTCCCGCTCGACCAGGCGCAAGGTGTCGAACGAGGCGGAAACGTCCTCGGCCAGCTGGTCGTAGTCGAGCCGGTGCGTGATGTCGAGCAGCGAGCGGCCGATATCGGTGGGAATCAGCGAGAACACGTCGGCCGCCCTGGGCGTGAAGCGCTTGATGCGCATGGCCCGGTCGACGAAGACGGTGGCGATATTGGTCGACGCGATCAGGTTGTTCAGGTCGTCGTTGGCCTTGCCCGTTTCCTCCACCTTCACCTTCAGCTCGTAGTTGACGGTGATCAGTTCCTCGTTGACGGACTGCAGCTCTTCCTTGCTCGTTTCCAGTTCCTCCGTGGCCGAACGCAGTTCCTCGTTGATGGCCTGCAGCTCCTCGTTCGACGCGCGCAGCTCCTCGTTCGACACTTCCGACTGCTCGATGGTTTCCTGCAGCTTTTCCTTGCTGCGCTGCAGTTCCTGCTCCAGCTGAAGCAGCACCAGGTCCTTGTGCTCGGCCTGCACGGCGGGCGGCTCGCCCACCATCGACTGCTCGGTCTGCTCGAACAGGATCAGCACGAAGTCGCCGTTGGCGCCCTCGTCGTTGAAGGGCCGCACGATGATGTTGACGAAATAGCTGCCCGCGTCGCGCTTGACCAGTACCCGCTGGCCTTCGACGCTGTTGCCGCTCTGGATCGCCTGGTACAGGGCGCTGCGCAGCTCCAGCCGCAGTTCCGGCAGCACCAGCTGCAGGACATTGCGCGACGGCTCGCCGCCCACGTGGCGCAGGAAGCGCCCGGCCGAATCGGAGCTGTGGACGATATTCGAATCGCGGTCGACGACGATGGACGGTGGCGCGAATTTCGACAGCGCACGCTGGTGCACCTCCGCGTAGGAAAATACGCGCCGGGCAGCGGCGCCGCCGCTGGCCAGCTCCGGTGTCCGCGCCGCCGCCGTGGCCGACAGGGCCGGCAGGTAGCGCGCCGCCCGCGACAGGGGCCGGGCCCGGTAGATGCGGTTCTTCTTGTCGACGGGGACGAAGAATTCCGCCGCCGCGTCGGCCGACTCGGACGAGCCGAGGAACAGGTAGCCGTCCGGCTTCAGGGCCGAATGGAACATCTCCATCACGCGCATCTGCACGTCGCGGTTCAGGTAGATCAGCAGGTTGCGGCAGGAGATCAGGTCCAGTTTCGAGAACGGCGGATCGCGCAGCAGGTTGTGGGCGGCGAAGAGGATGCGGTCGCGGATGGTCTTGCGGATGCGGTAGCGTTCATCTTCCTTCGTGAAGAACTGGCGCAGCCGCGACGGCGGCACGTCCATGACGATCGATGCCGGATACAGGCCGGCACGGGCGATGGTGATGGCCTGCTCGTCGATATCGGAGGCGAACACCTGCACGTCCGGCGGGCGCGTCATGCGCGAGGCCTCATCGGCCAGCAGCATCGCCAGCGAATAGGCTTCCTGGCCCGTGGCGCAGGCGGCCACCCAGGCGCGCACCTGCTCGCCGCGCGTCTTGTCGCGGAACAGCTCGGGAATGATGTCCCGTTCCAGCGCCTCGAAGGCTTCGCGGTCGCGGAAGAAGTTGGTCACGCCGATCAGCATGTCCTTCAGCAGCGCCTTGTATTCGGCCGCGTCCTTCTCCAGCAAATCGGCATACATGGGCAGCGACGGCACACCCTTGACCTGCAGGCGCCGCTCGATGCGCCGCATCACGGTGGCGCGCTTGTAGTGGCGGAAGTCGTGGCCCGTGTTCGCGCACAGCATGACGATGACGCGCTGCAGGGCCTCGTCGTTGTCGGCCTGGGTGTCGTCGTCCCCTTCGCCCTCGGGGACGATGGCGCCGTCGTCGTCGCCGCCGTCGTGCGGCAGGTGGATGCGGCGGGTGTGCCCATGAACTTCCGTCAGCTTGTGGGCGATGTCCGTTGCCGGCAGCACGAAATCGACCATGCCGGTGGCGATGGCGGCATTGGGCATGCCATCGTGCTCGGCGTCGTCGGGCAGCTGGGCAAACGTCATGCCGCCGAGCTCCTTGACCCGCTCCAGGCCCACCGAACCGTCCGAACCGGTGCCGGACAGCACCACGGCAAAGGCCTGTTCGCGGTGGGCGTCGGCCAGGGTACGGAAGAAGATATCGATGGCCACGTGCTGGCCCCGGGGTCGCTCCAGTTCGCGCACGTCCAGGTGGCCGTCGTCCATCGACAGCTGCAGGTTCGGCGCGATCACGTACACATGCTCGGGCTGGATGGCAGTACGGTGCGTGACCTGGACCACGGGCATCGCCGTGACCCGCTGCAGCACCGTGTCGGCCGCGCTCTGGTGCTTCGGCGACAGGTGCAGGATGACGACGAAGGCCATGCCGTTCTTGGCCGGCATCTGTTCGAACATGCGCAGCAGGGCCGACAGGCCGCCGGCGGACGCGCCGATGCCGACCACGGGGAAGCCAAGGTTGCTGGGTTCGAGTGCGGATTGGTCCGCCGGTTGCGCGCCTGCCGCACTGCTGAGTGTCATCGCGATCTCTGTTGGTGCCGAAACCCAGAGTCTACCCGATGGACTCCCCCTTGTTAATCGCCATCGGGCATTCGACATGGCGCATGCCGCCTCCTGTCCCTTGGGCGGCCCGAAAACCTGTTGACACTGACAGGCCGGCTCGGCACACTCGCGCCCAACAGCCTTGAAAGGAAGCCGATGATCCGCGACGAACAGACCTTGCGCCTGCTCACCGACAGCCTGCGCCGTTTCGTGCGTGAAGTGCTGGTGCCGGCAGAGCAAGCCGTGGCCGACAGCGACGAGATTGCGCCCGCCATCGTGGCGCAGATGCGCGAGCTGGGCCTGTTCGGCCTGTCGATCCCGGAGCAGTACGGCGGCCTGGCGCTGACGATGGAAGAGGAGGTGATGGTGGCGTTCGAGATCGCGTGGACATCCCCCGCCTTCCGCTCGCTGATCGGCACCAACAACGGCATCGGCGCCCAGGGCATCGTCATCGACGGCACCGAGGCCCAGAAGGCGGCGTACCTGCCCCGGCTGGCGTCGGGCGACATCATCGGCGCCTTCGCCCTGACGGAACCGGACGCCGGCTCGGACGCGGCTTCGCTGCGCACCACGGCCGTGCGCGACGGCGCGTATTACGTCATCAACGGCACCAAGCGCTTCATCACGAACGCGCCGGAAGCGTCGATCTTCACGGTGATGGCCCGCACCGACCCCGAGGGCCAAGGCGCCGGCGCCATTTCCGCCTTCATCGTCGAACGGGGCACGCACGGCCTGTCGCTGGGGCCGACCGATAAAAAGATGGGCCAGCGGGGGGCCCACACCTGCGACGTCATTTTCGAGAACTGCCGGGTGCCGGCGGCGAACCTGATCGGCGGGGTCGAAGGGGTCGGCTTCAAGACGGCCATGAAGGTGCTGGACAAGGGCCGGCTGCATATCGCCGCCGTCTGCGTGGGCGCGGCCGAACGCATGCTGGACGACGCACTGCGCTACGCGTTGGAGCGGCGCCAGTTCGGCCAGCCCATCGCCGAATTCCAGCTGGTGCAGGCCATGCTGGCCGACAGCAAGGCCGAGCTGTACGCGGCCCGCTGCATGGTGCTGGACGCGGCCCGGCGCCGCGACAACGGCCAGGATGTATCGACCGAGGCGTCCTGCTGCAAGCTGTTCGCTTCCGAGATGTGCGGGCGCGTGGCCGACCGCGCCGTGCAGATCCACGGCGGGGCCGGCTATATCGCCGACTATGCGGCCGAGCGCTTCTACCGCGACGTGCGCCTGTTCCGCATCTATGAAGGCACGTCGCAGATCCAGCAGCTCGTCATCGCCCGCAACATGATCCGCGCGGCTCGCGGCTGATGGCGGCGCCGGACATCCCCGCCCTGCTGGCCAGCCTGCCGGCACGCCTGGCCCACGTCGTGCGCGACGGCGCCGCACGCGCGCCGCGGGCCCCGGCCCTGCGCGAGAACGGCAGCGACATCGACTACGGGACGCTTTGGCAAGCCATCGAAGCCGCGGCCGCGCGCCTGCGCGCGCTGGGCGTGCGGCCGGGCGACCGGCTCATGGTGGTGGGCGAGAACTGCGCCAACCAGGTCGCGCTGGTGTTCGCTGCGGGCCTGTGGGACGCCTGGATCGTCAATGTCAACGCGCGGCTGTCGGCCCGCGAGATCGACAGCATCCGCGACCATTGCGGCGCCCGGCGCGTCATCTGCACGCTGTGCGCCTCGCCCGACGCGGCCGCCCATGGCGAGCGCATGGAAGCCGTCTGCCATGCCGGGCCGTTCGGCGACTGGCTGGAAAGCCCCCTGGACGAAGCCTGCGCGCCGGAACCCGTGCACGCCGATGGCGCCGTGCAGCCGGCGGCGCTGATCTACACCACCGGCACCACGGGCCAGCCGAAGGGGGTGATGCTGTCGCACCGCAGCCTGCTGTTCGTGGCCGCCGTCTCCAGCCGCCTGCGGGGTTTGACGCCCGCGGACCGCGCCTACGGCGTGCTGCCCATCTCGCACGTCTACGGTCTGGCCTCGGTCATGCTGGGTACCTTGTACGCGGGCGCCTGCCTGGTGCTGGCCTCGCGCTTCACGGCCACCGGCCTGCTGCGCGCGCTGGACGAGGACCGGCTCACGATCCTGCAGGGCGTGCCGGCCATGTATGCGCGGCTGCTGGAGCTGGCGGGCGACGGCGCCGCGCCGCTGCCGAACCGCCTGCGCTTCGCCTACGCGGGCGGCTCGCCGCTGCCGCCGAGCCTGAAGGCGCCCGCCGAGCGGCTGCTGGGCGTGGCCCTGCACAACGGCTACGGCATGACAGAAAGCGGCCCCACCATCAGCCAGACGGACCTGGCCGCGCCCCGCGCCGACACGTCCGTGGGCCGGCCCATTCCCGGTGTCGCCGTGCGCATCGTCGATGCCGGCGGCGTGGACGTGGCCCCTGGAGACGCCGGCGAGCTGTGGGTACGGGGACCGAACGTCATGCTGGGCTACTACCGGGACCCCGTGCAGACGGCGGCGGCACTGCGGCCCGGTGGCTGGCTCGTCACGGGCGACATGGCGCGCCAGGAGGCCGATGGTGCCCTGTTCATCGTCGGGCGCGCGAAGGAATTGATCATCCGCTCCGGCTTCAATGTCTACCCGCTGGAAGTGGAAAGCGTATTGAATGCCCACCCGGCCGTGACGCAGTCGGCCGTCGTGGGACGGGCGGCGGCCGACGGCAACGAGGAAGTCATCGCCTATGTGGAACTCGATCCCGCCCGCCACGCGACGGTGGAAGAACTGCATGCGTGGGCGGCGCGGCAGCTGGCGCCGTACAAGTGCCCGGCCCTGATCGTCGTGCTGGCCGCCCTGCCGGCGGCGGCCACGGGTAAAATCCTGAAAGGCCGCCTGCGCGATCTGGCCGGCGCCGCACAACATCCATAAGAGGAGACATCATGCATCGAATCTTCAAAGCCCTGGCCCTGGTGGGCATCTGCACGGCCGTCGCGGCGGGCCCCGTCGGCGCCGAGGAATTTCTCGTCGGCGCGCAGTTGCCCCTGACCGGGTCGCTGGCCCGGGTCGGCGGCGGCATGCACGAAGGCGTGATGGTGGCCGCGGAAGTGTTCAACCGCGGCAACGGCAAGCACAAGGTGAAGATCGTCACGGTGGACGACGAATCGGCGCCGGCCAAGGCGATTGCCGCCGTCGAGCAGCTGGCCAGCCAGGGCGTGGCGGCCATCACGGGCGGCTACGGCTCGAACAATATCGCGCCCGCCTCCGAGGCGGCCAACAAGCTGGGACTGGTGTACATCACGTCCGGCGGCGTCGACGACAGCCTCGTGGCGGCGGGGCGCAAGAATTTTTTCCGCATCAATAACACGGCCGGCTACGAAAAGGCGGCACTGGGCCTGTTCGCCGACATGGGCGCGCGCGCCGTGTCGATCGTCCATTCGACCAAGGATGCCACCGCCGACCTGGCCGGCTCCGTGCAGAAGGCGCTGGCGGCCAAGGGCGTGAAAACCACGCTGCATGCCTTCGATCCGGCCATCACGGACTTCAAGCCCATCGTCAACAAGATCCGCCTGCAGGACCGCCCCGACGTGCTCTTCATGGTGGGCTACGAGAACGACTACGTCGGCATCCTGCGCGCGGCCCGCGTGCTGAAACCCCAGGTCAAGGCGATCGTTGGCGTGTGGTCGCTGGCCACGCCGAAGATGGCCAGCGAATTTCCGGACCTGATGCCGAACGTGTTCGGCACGGCCCTGCTGCCCTACCCGGCCACGTTCACCAATGCCGACGGCAAGGCCTTTGCCGACACCTACCGCCAGCTGTACAAGAAGGAGCCGGACTACCTGGGCCAGTTCGGCTATGTGCAGTCGATGCTGCTGTTCGAGGCCATCGCGCGCGCGGCCGACAAGGGCACGGTGAAAAAGGGCGGCATCGCCGAGGAACTGCGCCGCACGGACCGGGAAACGCTGATCGGGCGCGTGCAGTTCGGCGCCAACGGCGACAACCCGAACTTCAGCCACCGCATGGGGCAGCACCAGGGCAAGAACATCGTCATCGTGTGGCCGAAGGAGCATGCCACGGGCAAGATGGCCTACCCGGCCCTGCCCTGGTAACGGCCGGGCCGCCCAATGACGGAACTGGTCCTGCAGGCCCTGTATTCGGGCCTGCTGCAAGGCGGCTCGTACGCGCTGATCGCGCTCGGCCTGGCCCTCGTGTTCGGCACGATGCGCGTGATTAACCTGGCACACGGCGAACTGGTGCTGCTGGCGGCCTACATCGCCTTCACCGTCGAGAGCCGCCTGGGCTGGCCGCCCGTGGCCGCCATTCCGGCCGCCGTCGTGGTGGTGTGCGCGGCCGCCGTCGCCGTGCACGGCATCGTCAGCCGCATCCGCCACGACCGCGAGATCAATTCGCTGATCGCCACCTTCGGCATCGGGGTCATCCTCACCAATGCCATCCTGCTGACGTGGTCGGCCGACGTGCGTTCCACCTCGTCGGCCTGGCTGCAGGAGGCACTCGTGATGGGCCCCCTGTACGCCATGCGCGGCGAACTGGTGTTCTTCGGCGCCAGCGTGGCCCTGATGGGCGCCCTGTGGTGGTGGCTGGCGAAAAGCTGGCATGGCCGTGCCGTGCGGGCCGTCTCCAGCAACCGCGACGCGGCCCAGCTGATGGGCATTCCGCCCGGCCGCACGGAGCTGGTGTCCTTCATCGTGGCCGGCATCCTGGCCGCCTGCGCCGGCGTGGCCCTGTACAGCGTGGGCGTGATCCAGCCGGCCATGGGCGCGGCGCTGACGGTGAAGGCCTTCATCATCACCGTGCTGGCCGGGGTCGGCTCGATTCCCGGCGTGCTGCTGGGCGCCCTGCTGCTGGGCGTGACGGAAGCCCTGACGGTGACGCTGGCCAGTTCGGCGCTGCAGGAACTGGCCGGCATGGGCCTGTTCCTGCTGGTGCTGTTCGTGCTGCCGAACGGCCTGCTGGGCGCGGCCGGGAGGCGCGGATGAAGCGCCTCGGCATCGTCGCCCTGCTGCTGGCGGCCTACGTCGCCGTGCCCCTGCTGCTGGGGCGCAACGCCTACGTCATGAGCCTGATCGACGCGGCCCTCGTCATCGGCGGCGTCGCGATGGCCTGGGCCCTGCTGGGCAACCTGGGCGGCATGGTCAGCTTCGGCCACTCCGCCTTTGTCGGCGTGGGCGGCTACGTGTCGGCCATCGCCACCCTGCACGGCGGCCTGCCCGTGTTCGCCGGGCTGCTGCTGGGCGGCTGCGGCGCCGTGCTGGCGGCCGTCGCCATGCTGCCCGTGCTGCGCCTGCGCGGGCCGTACTTCGCGCTGGCGATCCTGGCCTATGCCCATATCTTCCGCATCCTCGCCACCGAATGGACCGGCGTCACGGGCGGCGCCGGCGGCATCGCCGCCATCCCGCCGCTGCCCGTCGTCGCCGGCATCGACTTCGGCGGCAAGACGGGCGCCTACTTCGTCATCCTCACCATCGTCTGCCTGTTCGCCTGGCTGTATGCGCGCGTGCGCGCCAGCCACCACGGCCTGGCGCTGCGGGCCATGCACGACAGCGAGGACGCCACCCGGGTACTGGGCGTGAACAGCACCTTGCTGAAGGCGGCCATGCTGCTGCTGTCGAGCTTCATGGCCGGCGTGGTCGGCGCCTTCAATGCCCACTACATCGGCTTCCTGGAACCGGATTACGCGTTCGCCGGGCTGTGGGTGACCTTGCCCATCGTGGCCGCCATCTTCGGCGGCTACCGCACCATCCTGGGGCCGCTGGCCGGCGCCGTCGTCGTGTACCTGCTGGATCAGCTGGTGTTCAAGGCGCTGATCCCCAGCGGCCACCAGCTGATCCTGGGCGCGCTGCTGGTGGCGATGATCGTCTTCAGCCCGCGCGGGCTGCTGCCGCTATTGGCCGCCAGGGGTAAGCGCGATGCTTGAGCTGGACAATGTTACCGTGCGCTTCGGCGGCCTGGCAGCCGTCGATGACGTCAGCTTGCGGGCCAGCCCCGGCGAAGTACTGGGCCTGGTGGGGCCGAACGGCGCCGGCAAGACCACGCTGTTCAACGCCATTTCCGGACTGGTGCGCCCCAGCGCCGGCGCGATCCGCTTTCATGGCGCCGACGTGGCGCGCCAGCCCATGTTCCGCCGCGCGCGGCTGGGGATCGGGCGCACCTTCCAGATCCCGCAGCCGCTGCACCAGCTGACGGTGCGCGAGAACCTGGTGGTGGCGCAGCGCTTCGGCACCGGCAAGGTGGACGATGCCCGCATCGCCGAGCTGCTGGACTTCACGGGCCTGGCCGGCAAGGACGGGCGCGATGCCGCAACAAGCCTGGCGCTGACGGAACTGAAGGCGCTGGAAGTGGCCAAGGCGCTGGCCACGGGACCGAAGTTGCTGCTGCTGGACGAAGTGCTGGCCGGGCTGGAGACGGCCGCCAAGCGCCGCTTCATGGCCATGCTGCGCGAGCTGCCGGATCGCTTCGGGGTGGGCATCGTCATCATCGAGCACGATATCGAGACCATCTCGGCCCTGTGTCCCCGCGTGGCCGTACTGGACTTCGGCCGCCTGATCGCCGACGGCGCGCCGGCCGACGTGTTCCGCGACCCGGAAGTGATGCGCAGCTATGTCGGCGCCGGAGGCAAGCATGCTTGACGTGAGCGAAGTACGGGCCGGCTACGGCGCCATCAACGTGCTGTGGGACGCGAGCCTGCAGTTCGCGCCGGGCCGGCTGACGGCCATCATCGGCCCCAACGGCGCCGGCAAGACCACCCTGCTGCGCGCCATCATGGGCCTGCTGCCGGTCACGGCGGGCAGCATCCGGCTGGACGGCGCGCGCATCGACGGCACGGCCACGTGGCGCATGCCGGACCTGGGGGTGGCGATGATTCCGGAAGGGCGGATGATCTTTCGCGACATGACGGTGGAGGAAAACCTCGTCATGGGCGCCTTTCCGAAAGCCCAGCGGCCCCACGTGAAAAGCCGGCTGGAAGCGGCCTATGCGATGTTCCCCCGCCTGGCCGAACGGCGGCGCCAGCTGGCCGGTTCGCTGTCCGGCGGCGAGGCGCAGATGGTGGCGATGGCGCGCGGCCTGATGCCGGACCCGCGCATCCTGATCGTCGACGAGCCGTCGCTGGGCCTGGCGCCGATCGTCGTGACGGAGCTGTTCGCCGTGCTGGCGCGCCTGAAGGCCGAAGGCCGCACCATCGTGCTGGTCGAGCAGAACACGGCCCAGGCGCTGGCCGTGGCCGATCACGTCTACCTGCTGCAGGGCGGGCGCGTGGTGCTGTCGCAGCCGGCGGCCGATGTCGAACTCGATGCACTGCATGCACGCTATTTCGCCGTGTGACCAGGCTTAGCCGGTGCGCTGGCTCTTCCAGTCGTCCAGCGGCGGGCTGCCCACCAGGGCCGTGAAATCCCGTGTCGGATGGCCTGGTTGCACAAGCCCAGGAACTGGGCCCCGTCCGTCAACGCCACCCTGTGCGCCGTGAGCGACACGACGGACCCTGCCCGGCCAGGTCCCATTCGACGATCCGGAAAAAACCCCGATGGCCCGTGGCGGCGCAGCAGGCGATTTGCTAGAGGGCGTAGCTGACGACGACGTAGAAATGGGGCGCCACCGGGTAGACCTGGTCGGCCGGCGCCAGCGGCCCCTGGTGCGGCTTGACGCGGCGCGCCAGGGCATCGCTTTCGTCATACACGAGCGACGTGCTGGCCACGGGCTGCGTCTCCCACTGCCATTCGCGCAGGCGGTGCCCCGTTTCGCCGTCGATTGGCGCACGGGCCGCCTCGGCGCGGTAGGCCGGCGCATTGGACAGGAAGCGCACCGTGTGGATCGCGTGGATCTGCGTGGCGCGCAGCGGCGTGACGAAGACGGCGGCCAGCATCAGGGCCGCCAGCACGCAGCAGGCGGCGGGCAGGAACAGGCGCTGCCAGAAATTCTTCAGGGCCAGCAGGGCCAGCAGCGCCAGGGCGATGCCGACAGGGACGGCCGTGGGAATGCGCTGGGCGCGGTAGAACAGCAGGCCGTCGAGCAGCAGCACGAACAGCACCAGCAGGAAGGGCAACAGCAGCCGCAAGCGGCTTGGCGGAGCGGCGCCGCGCTCGTCATCGGGGGCGCGGGAAGTGCGGCGATTGGCGCGGTTCGCACTCATCATGGTGTCTTTCGGTGGGCGGCAAAGCCATGCGCAGGTAAGCCATTGGCGGGTAACGCATATAGTACCGGACAATGGAGCCGCGCCGCCCTCAGCGATGCACCAGGTGCGTAATCTCGATCAATTGCTGGTGGTAGATCGTGGCCAGGCGGCCCACCGCCGCATGCAGCGCCGGATCGGCCGGACTGTAGGCCAGTTGGCCGTCGCGCGTGCTGATGCAAAAGCCGCCCGTCACCAGCTGCTGGACGATCAGTTCGGCCTGCGTCACGCTTTGCAGGTAGAGCTGGCGGGCGATGGCTTCGGCGGTCCATATCTGGTCCGGCGCGCCGTGCAGCAGCAACAATGCCTCGACGAAGGGGACGGACGGTAAGGTCGTGATAAAGCTGCGTAGTTCTGGACTCAAGTCCTGCATGATTCGTTTCGTTTCGCTTCCGCTACCGCCCGGCGCGCCGGACGGCGTGTAACCGAGGCATGCCGTGCCTCGCTTTGATTTTCTCCGACAAAGTGCCGTTGCCGCGTAAACCATTGCGCCGCTTGGCGCGTTGACAATGAATGGCCGACACAGCCGTAAATTATATTCGCAAAAATATATTTGTGCTGCACGGGAAGTACGGCGCACGGGCACGACGACAAGTAGACGACGGGACAACAGGGATGACCAGCAAGAGCGGGAACAAGAGCAACGGGACCAGGAGCACGGGGGACACGGGCAAAGCGAGACTTGCGGCAGGCGAGCCGGCCACCAGCCTGGATGTGCTGCAGAAGGTGCGCATCGTCATCCGGGCCGCGCAGCGCCATTCGCTGTGGGTGGAAAAGCAGTGCGGCGTCAACGGGGCCCAATTGTGGATCATGCAGGAACTGGCCGAGGCGCCCGGGCTCCGGGTGGGCCAGGTGACGGCCCTGCTGGCGATCCAGCAGGCCACCACCAGCAACCTGCTCGAAGGGCTGGTGCGCAAGGGCCTCGTCGTCAAGACGCGCGACCCCGCGGACCAGCGTGTGGTAAAACTGTTCCTTTCCGCACAGGGGCTGGCGCTGCTCGAAGCGGCGCCGAAACCGGCACGTGGCCTGCTGCCCGAGGCACTGGCCAGCCTGGCGCCGGCGCACCTGGCACGGCTGAACGCCGGCCTGCAAGGGCTGTTGTCCAGCATCGAGGTGATCGACGAAGGCTTCGGCCTGGAGCCCCTGCCCTTCACCATGTAAGCGAATCTGGAGAGAACATGAACGACGGCGAGCACGACCAACGCCGCAAGGACGATGCCATCGTTCGACGGGCCGCCGGCGCCCCCGATGGCAAGGAGCGCGAAGGCAGCCGCCGCAAGGACGACACGCCCCGCTACCTCAATCCCGGCGACTCGATTTTCAGCCTGTGGGGCCGCGTCATCAAGGCGCGCTACCAGCGCATCGCGGCCGCCGCCACGCGGCACGTGCTGCAGCGCCCCCTGCGCATCGGCATCTCGGCACGCATCTTCCATCCCGAGGCCGGCGCCACGGGCCTGCGCAGCAAGAACCTGCAATACCTGGAGGAGTCCATCGCGCAGTGGGTGATGTCGCGCGACGTGCTGGTCTTCATGATCCCCACGGTGAACACGGACGGCCTGCTGCACCCGTCGAACATCCGCCTGCGCGACTACGCCCGCCACCTGGACGGCCTGGTGCTGCAGGGCGGCGCCGACGTCTCGCCGCAAAGCTACGCGGAGACGCCGACGCGGCCCGAATGGAGCGGCGACCGCGCCCGCGACATGTACGAGCTGGAACTGCTGCATGAATTCGTCGAGGCGGGCAAGCCCGTGCTGGGCATCTGCCGCGGCTGCCAGCTGATCAACGTGGCCTTCGGCGGCACCTTGTACCAGGACATCGCCACGGACGTGCCGACGGCCATGCCGCACGTGCACGACGATTACGATCGCCACCGCCACGAGATCGTCTTCCCGGCCGACTCCTCGCTGGCCAAGCTGTTCGGCCAGCGCCTGGGCGGCGTCGTCAACTCGATCCACCACCAGGCCGTCAAGACCTTGGGCCGCGACATGCAGGTCGAGGCGATGTCCGTGCCGGACGGTGTCGTCGAAGCCATCCGCTACCGCAAGGCGCCGTTCGTCATGGGCCTGCAGTGGCACCCCGAGTTCCACCGCGCCGGCGGCGAGGAGCTGCTCGACTGCACGGGCATCCTCGACAACTTCCTGCGCGTGGCGCGCGAAACGCGCTTCTGACGCCTGCCTGAAAACCGGGGACAGTCCCCTGTTTTCAGGCAATCTTCACGCAATCGTCACATCCTGCCCTTGAAGCGCCGCACGGCGGCATCCACCACGCCTTCGACGCTGCCCGCAGACGCGAACTGGTCGCGCAGGTAGGTGGCGTCGCTGCCCATGTGGGTCACCTGCATCAGGTGGTTCAGCGCCGCGGTGCCGCCCAGCTTCTCGGCATACGGGTCCATCTTGCGCAGGGTCGTCAGGATGTCCTCGCGCAGCGACAGGCTTTCGTAGGTCTTCGGGTGCACCACGGTGCCGTCCAGGCCGAAGCGGCAGGCCTGGAAGCGGTTGTAGTTGTAGACCAGGTAGTCGTCTTCCGCCGGCGGTTCCTCCTTGCGCTCCAGCAGGTACGCGCACAGCGCCTGCAGGTAGCAGGCCAGGGCCGCAGCCCGCTCCACCGTCAGCGGTGTGTCGCACACGCGCAGCTCGATGGTGCCATATTCCGGCTTGGGCCGGATGTCCCAGTAGAAGTCCTTCATGCTTTTGATGACGCCCGTATGCTCCATCTTGGCAAAATAATTGTGCTCGAACTCGTCCCAGGACAGCAGGAACGGCGCCCGCCCGCTCATCGGGAAGGCGAACACGGAGTTCAGCCGGGCCGAGTGGAACAGCGTGTCGCCGCCCTGCACGAACGGCGACGAGGCCGACAGCGCGATGAAGTGCGGCAGGTAGCGCGACAGCGAGTGCAGCAGGAACAGCGCATCGTCGCCGTTGGCGCAGCCGATGTGCACGTGCTGGCCGAACACGGTGAACTGCTTGGCCAGGTAGCCGTACAGCTGCGACACCTGCTTGAAACGGGGCTTCTCGAAGATGCGCCGGTCGACCCACTTCTGGAACGGGTGCGTGCCGCCGCCGGCGATGCCGATATTGAGCTGCTCGCCCGCCGTGACGAGGGTGTCGCGCACCTCGTGCAGCTGGGCCAGCAGCTCGTTGTGGCGGGTGTGCACGTCGCTGTTAATCTCGATCATGCTCTCGGTGATCTCCGGCGTGACGTTGCCGGGGAAAGGCTTGCGCGCCAGCAGGTGCAGCAGATCCGGGCTCGATGCCGTCAGGTCGTAGTCGGAAAAGCTGACCAGCTGCAGCTCCAGCTCGACGCCCATGGTCAGCGGCGTACCGCCCTTGAATGCTTCCAGTGCCATGCTTTACTCCTTGGCCGTTTCGCGCGCCATGATGAGGGCGCGCTGGGTGAAGATGGGGCCGATCACTTCCATGAACAAGGTCATCGCGGCGACGGCCGCCAGCTCGTCCACCAGGACGATGCCGGCATACTTGGTCTGCTCCAGGAGCAGCACGACGAAGACGGACATGGGCGACAGCGCCACGCCCGTCAGCAGACCCTTGCGCCACGGGATGCCGCCCGCATGGGCGAACGCGGCGACGCTGGCCGCCTTGACGACGAAGCGCGCCAGCAGCAGCACCAGCGCCAGTCCGCCGCCGAACAGCACGTTGTTCCAGCTCAGGGTGGAGACGGCGAAGACGAACAGCAGCACCGTCATCAGTTCGCCGATGGCGCCGAAATTGCGCTCCGTGCTGGTAAAGGTGACGCGGCGGTGGCGGGCCGTCAGGCCGAAGGCCAGGGTGGCCAGCACCGGGGACAGGTCGGCCGCGTGCGTGATGGCCACGAGGATGACGACCACCAGCGCGAACGCCACGGTGCCGTCGCGCGCCAGGGTGCCCAGGTGGCGCAGCACGGCCGGCACCACCATGCCGAAGATGGCGCCCAGCAGGGCCGACGCCACCAGCTCGATCAGGCTGTGCGAGATGGCCTGCGTCAGGCTGCCGGACGTCTGGAACACCCAGAAGCCGACGATGACCTTGAACGACAGCACGGCCAGCACGCAGTTGATCGCCACCAGGTGCAGCACGCGCTCGGTCACCTGCCCTGAACTGCGCTGCTCATTGATGACGCGCAGCACGCCGGCCGGCGACGTCGACATCGCCAGCGACGCCAGCAGCAGCGCCGTCATCGACGGCAGTCCCCACAGGTTGGCGATCAGGTAGACCACCGCAAAGGTGCCGAAGGCTTCCACCAGGCCGCTCAGCGCCACCCACGGATTGATGCGCAGCCAGTTCAGATTGACGCGGTAGCCCAGCTCGAACAGGATCAGGCCGAACGCGACGTTGGCCAGCAGGGTAACGGGACTGTTGCCTTCCGTCGTGAACAGGTCAGGGAAGGCCTGGGCACACAGGAAGCCGACCAGGCCATACACGCTGATGCGCGGCAGCCTGGTCCAGCGGTGAATGAATTCGCCGGCCAGCCAGGCCAGCAGGACAGCGAGCGGCCAGGCAAGTTCGGCCGAGATAACCAGGAAATCTGGCATTGAGGGCTCCTCCTATTGTTGAGTTGGCGCCGGGCAGGATCGGCAATCGAGCAAGACAAATATATTTGTCCAAATATATTCGGCGGGCAATTGTAACATCCGTGCATCGGCCCGATCCGTGGCTGGAACGGGCTTCCAGCACTCATCCGTTGTGACTTGTGGTGACTTTATAGCAAGAAACGAAATCGCGTCGCACAAACGCCTGTCCGGGAGATAGTCCCGGAGTGCGCCTACCCTTCCAGGAAAACTCGGGGAGAGTCCCAGTATTCTCCGATCCCTCCCGGCAGATCCCGGGACGGTCCCCGAAAAATCCGAAACAGTCCCGGATTATCCTGACGGGGGCGCGGCGCGCGGGTCGGCGCTACAATGCAGGCCGCCCCTCTCCTCAAAACTGAAAAGGATCACCATGCTGGAACTACTCAGCGAGCACGCCTGCTTCGGCGGCATGCAGCGTTTTTTCCGCCACCAGTCGAGCGCCGTCGGCCTGCCGATGCGCTTTTCCGTGTTCATACCGCCCCATGCGGACGGCGCACGCCTGCCAGCGCTGTTCTACCTCGCGGGCCTGACGTGCAACGAGGAGACCTTCATGACGAAAGCCGGCGCCCAGCGCGTCGCCGCCGAGGAAGGCATCATCCTGATCGCGCCGGATACCAGCCCCCGTGGCGCGAACATTCCCGGCGAGGCCGAGTCCTGGGACTTCGGCGTCGGCGCCGGCTTCTACCTGGATGCGACCGAACAGCCGTGGGCGAAGCACTACCGCATGGAGAGCTACCTGCACGAGCTGCGCGCGCTGGTGCTGGAGCAGTCGCCCGTCGACCCGGCCCGCATCGGCATCTTCGGCCACTCGATGGGCGGCCACGGCGCGCTGACCCTGGCGCTGCGCCGGCCCGACCTGTTCCGCACCGTGTCGGCCTTCGCGCCGATCGCCGCGCCGATTCGCTGCCCGTGGGGCAAGAAGGCCTTCACTGGCTACCTGGGCGCGGACGAAAGCACCTGGGCCGGGCACGACGCCACCGCCCTGATGGCCCGGGCCCGTGCGCCCTTCCCCGGCGGCATCCTGATCGACCAGGGCCTGGCCGACAAGTTCCTGGCCGAGCAGCTGTATCCGGAAGCGTTCGAGGAAGCCTGCGCGGCGGCCGGCCAGAGCCTGACCCTGCGCCGCCACGCCGGCTACGACCATGGCTACTACTTCATCGCCACCTTCGTTGCCGACCACCTGCGCTGGCACGCGGCCCAGCTGAAGGCGTGAAGCTTATAGCCTGATCTCGGTGCCCAGCAGGCGCAGGAACTGGGCCAGCCATTGCGGGTGGGCCGGCCATGCGGGAGCCGTGACGAACTGGCCATCCGTGACGGCGGCATCGACGGCAATGTCGGCGAAGTCGGCGCCGGCCAGCTTCACTTCAGGCGCGCAGGCGGGGTAGCAGGAGATATTGCGGCCGCGGATGACGTCGGCCGCCGCCAGCAGCTGGGCGCCGTGGCAGACGGCGGCGATCGGCTTGCCGCTGGCGGCGAACTCGCGCACCACCTCGATCACGCGGGGATTGAGGCGCAGGTACTCGGGCGCGCGCCCACCGGCGATCATCAGCGCGTCATACTTCGCCACGTCGACGTCGTCGAAGGCAGCGTTCAGCGCGAACAGGTGGCCCGGCTTTTCCGTATAGGTCTGGTCGCCTTCGAAATCATGGATGGCCGTCTTGATCTTGTCACCCGCGCCCTTGCCGGGGCAGACGGCATGCACCGTGTGGCCCACGGCCTGCAGTGCCTGGAACGGCACCATGGTTTCGTAGTCCTCGGCGAAGTCGCCGGTCAGGAAGAGGATGGTTTTCGCGGCCATGATGGACTCCCTCGCAGTTAAGGAAAAAACATCATAGCGCAAAAAAGGGGCAGCCACCGGTGAGGTGACTGCCCCTTTTGCAGGTGGCAGGCGAAAAAAGCCGTGCTTTACTTGTGCAGCACGCGGCGGATCGTCTCGGCCAGGTCCTCGGCCACGAACTTGGCCACGTAGGCGTCGGCGCCCACGCCCTTGACGTGATCCTCGTTGGTCTTGCCCGACAGGGAAGAGTGGATCACGACGGGAATCTTGGCGAAGCGCGGGTCCTGCTTGATCTTGCGGGTCAGGGTGAAGCCGTCCATCTCCGGCATTTCCAGGTCGGTCAGCATCAGCGCCACACGGTCTTCGATGGCGATGCCTTCGGCCTTGCAGCCTTCGGCGATGCTCTGCAGCTTGTCCCATGCTTCCTTGCCGGACTTGGTCATCACGAACGGCGCGTGCATGGCCTGCAGGCCCTGCTCGATCAGGTTGCGGGCCACGACGGAATCGTCCGCCGCCAGGATGAAGCTGCCCTGCTTGAGCGTCAGTTTCGGGCCGATCGATTCCGGATCGACGTCCTTGCCTTCGGTCGGCACCATGCGGCGCAGGATGGTTTCCACGTCCAGCACCTGGGCCAGGCGCGTGCCGCTAGTGTCGCCGTCCAGGCGCGCGATCGACGTCACCATGCCGGTGGCATTGCTGCCTTCGGCCGTCAGCACCTGGCTCCAGTCCAGGCGAACGATCTCGTCCACCGATTCCACGGCAAAGGCCTGGGTGGTGCGGGCAAATTCCGTCACCAGCATGATGTTCAGGCCCGTCTTCGGCTTGACGCCGACGATGGCCGGCAGATCCATCACGGGAATGATCTGGCCACGCAGGTTGACGACGCCCAGCATGTGCGGCTGCGAGCCGGCCACCGCCGTCACAGGCGGCATCGCCACGATTTCGCGGATCTTGAATACATTGATACCGTAGAGTTCCGAGTGCTCGCCATTGGCGTCGGCACCGAGGCGGAACAGCAGGAGTTCGAATTTATTCGTGTTGGTCAGGTTGGTGCGTTCGTCGATTTCCTGTTGTACGCTTTTCATTGCTATCCCCGGGTCTAAAAGCTCTTCCGCGCCATGCGAAATATTGGGGCCAGTATAGGCGAGATTTTTCGCGGGACGCGCGTAACTGAACTTAATAGCAAGAGCGATAGTGACGGAAAACAACACCGATAACAAACTGGAATGCCAAGGGTTTAACGGCAGTTTATCGGGGGAATATAAGGAGGAATCAACGACCCAATTGAAAAGGCTCTGTCACCCGGTCGCAGTGAATTGTTCAGCAGGCATTTTTCTCGTACTCAGCTGCTTGCCGGGAACAATGCAGCCCGTAAAAACTGCTGCGGCGTGCTCAGGTGACGACAGTCGAGTCCGTGTATCCAGCCCAGATAGTGGGGCAGGTAGCGGCTGGCCACGCCGTGGAAGCGGATCAGCCAGGTCTTGAACACGGCGTGGTAGTGGTTCACGTTCTGGACATGGATTTCCCCCAGCACCCGCTCGCCCTGGCGCAAATTGACGGCCCGGTGTGCGATGCCGTGATCTTTCGCAAAATCCCGATAGGCTGTCGCCGCATCGGTAGCCAGCAGCACGGCCTTGTCCAGCACGGGTAACAAATGCTGCTGCAACTGCGCCGCCGTGACGGGCCCGCGCCCCGGCACAAAATCGCAAACGCGCCCCTGCCGGTCGCGCGCCACCAGAATGCAGTCCAGTTCGCCGCCGATGCCCCGTTTTTCCGCATGGCCGCCGCGCCGCCGGGCCGGGCGGGTCATGTGGCGCGAGCCCTTCTGCGATTCCGGCAAATAGGTTTCGTCGGCCTCGACGATGCCGCTCAAGGGCTTGGGCCGATCGTCCTTGGCCATGGCAAGAAAGCGGTGGCGCCAGCGAAAGCTCGTGTTGCGGTGAATGCCGGTTGTTTCCGCTGCCGCGCGTACCGTCATCGAACCCAACATGCACTGCAGGAACGGCAACCATTTCTCGCGCAGGCGGATAAACGCCAGCGGCGTATCGGTCAGTGCATTGAAGGAGCGGCGGCACTGCCGGCATCGGTAGCGCTGCAGTCCGCGCAGGATGCCGTGGCGGTACAGCTTGTCGCCGTCGCAGTGCGGGCACCGGCGCAGGCGCGCGCCCCGTGCCTCGATGATGGCCAGGCAATCGGCCAGCGAGGCACATCCTTCGAACAGACGGCGCAAGCCCTCGCCCTGCTCCCCGGTCAGCCTGGTCAGCCAGGCCAGACATTGCATCCGTACGGCTTGGTACTCGTCGATTTCCATGCCCGCCTCCGTCTTGGCTGATGCCAACTTACGGTATGACAATGGTCGAGCCTACAAGTTCCTTGCGAGCGGGGCACAGCGCCATTGAAAAAGGACGCCGGAGCGTCCTTTTGAATTCTGGAGCGGGAGAAGAGTCTCGAACTCTCGACCTCAACCTTGGCAAGGTTGCGCTCTACCAACTGAGCTACTCCCGCAGAAGAGGCATGATTATGACAGAACGATTTCAAAAATGCCAGACCCCGGATGAGGAAGTTTCCCCGGCGGTGCCGGCCGCCCCCCTCCCCTATAATCATGCAACGCAAGCTTACAAGGATGACGAGGCAGGATGGATTCGATCGAAATCGTTTTGGCGATGCTGTTGGCCGTGGTGGCCAGCGCCTACCTGGTGCGGGTGCTGCCCGTGTCGATTCCACTGCCGCTGGTGCAGATCGGCCTGGGCGCGCTGATCGCCGCCTACACGGGCCACGGGGTGCGCATGGATCCGGCCCTGTTCTTCCTGCTTTTCCTGCCGCCGCTGCTGTTCCTGGACGGCTGGCGCATCCCGAAGAGCGGCCTGTTCCGCGACAAGGCCGTCATCCTCGAACTGGCACTGGGCCTGGTCATCTTCACGGTGGTGGGTGCGGGCTTCCTGATCCACTGGCTGATTCCTGCCATGCCGCTGCCGGTGGCTTTCGCGCTGGCCGCCATCATCTCGCCCACCGACCCCGTGGCCGTGTCGTCGATCGCGTCGCGCGTGCCCATCCCCACCCGCCTGATGCATATCCTGGAAGGCGAATCGCTGCTCAACGACGCCAGTGGGCTGGTGTGCTTCCGCTTCGCCGTGGCCGCCGCGCTGACGGGCGCCTTTTCCATCACCAGCGCCTCGCTGACCTTCGTCTGGCTGGCGGCCGGCGGCATCGGCACCGGCGTGCTGGCGACCCTGCTCGTCACGTCGGCCCAGCGCTGGCTGTCGCGCCGCTTCGGCGAGCCCGCCGGCTCGCCCATCCTCGTCAACCTGCTGCTGCCCTTCGGCGCCTACCTGGCGGCCGAGCACCTGCATGCCTCCGGTATCCTGGCCGCCGTGGCGGCGGGCGTGACGATGAGCTACGTCGAACTGTCCGGCCAGGCGATGGCCAATACCCGCATCCAGCGTTCGGCCGTGTGGGACACGGTGCAGTTCGCCCTGAACGGCGTCATGTTCGTGCTGCTGGGCGAACAGCTGCCGGACATCATGGAGGGCGCCCGCGTGTCGCTGGGCCAGAGCGGCCACCTCAACCCCTGGTGGCTGGTGCTGTATGCGTTCGCGATCTCGTTCGGCCTGATGGTGCTGCGCTTCGCCTGGGTCTGGACCACCCTGCGCATCACGCTGTACCGCAAGACCCGGCGCGGCGAAACGGCGCCCAAGCCACCCGTGCGGCTGCTGCTGGCGATGTCGCTGGCCGGCGTGCGCGGCGCCATTACCCTGGCCGGCGTGATGACGTTGCCGCTGACCTTGTCGAACGGCGCGCCGTTCCCGGCGCGCGACCTGACCATCTTTCTCGCCAGCGCTGTCATCCTGATCTCCCTGGTGGCCGCCAGCGTCGGCCTGCCACGCCTGCTGGGTGGCATGAGCTTCCCCGCCGAACCGGCCGAGCAGCAGGAAGAAGACCTGGCGCGGCGTGAAGCGGCCAGCGCGGCCATCGCCGCCGTCGAACAGGCGCAGGTCGCGCTGATGCAGAAGGACGACGAATGCGACATGTACCCGGAAGCGGCGGGGCGCGTGATCGCGCTGTACCAGCACCGCCTCGACACGACGGGGGTGGACAACGGTGACGACGCCCGGCGTTTCCGCAAGCTGGACGAAGCCGAACGGGCACTGCGCCTGGCCGCGCTGCAGGCCGAGCGCCGCACCGTCTTCCGCCTCGCGCGCAACGAACATATCTCCGACGAGATCTCGCGCAAGCTGGTGCGTGAAATCGACCTCGTCGAAGCACGCCACAAGGGCTGACGGTGGAAACCGACGCCCCGCTGCGCCGCCGCCTGCGCCTCGTCGTCACGTGTGCCTGGCTGCTGTTCTGGGGCCTGATGACGGCCACCGCCGTGCAGGACTACGTGCGCGACGGCGGCACCCGCCTGTGGCAACCGGTGCTGTGGGAAGGCTCGTCGCTGCTGGTGGCCACCTTGCTGCTGCTGTTGCAGCGCCGCGCCACGCGCCGTCACGACCACCTGGTCGCCACGCCGCGCCGCTGGTTCCTGCTGCAGCTGCCATGGCTGCTGGTGTTCTGGGTTGCCTTCGTGCCGTTGGCCTTCGGCATCCGCCACGGCGTCTACGCGCTGGTCGGCGAGCGCTACGAGCACGACGCATGGCTGCCCACCGTGTTCTACGAGGACGTCAAGATCTCCGTCTTCTTCGGCCTGTTCGCGCTGGTGACCTTCGGCCTGTTGTCATGGCAGGCGATGGTGGAGGAAAAACTCGCAGCGCAGCGCACCGCCGGCCTGCTGCGGGTGGCCCAGTTGCGCCAGCTGACGGCGCAGATGCAGCCGCATTTCCTGTTCAATGCGCTCAACACCGTGTCGGCGCTGATGCGCGAGGATGTCGACCGGGCCGACACGATGCTGGCGCGCCTGGCCGACGTGCTGCGCGCCACGCTGGAAACGGGCACGCGCCCGCAGGTGCCGCTGGCGGCGGAGCTGCGCCTGCTGCGCGGCTACGCGGAACTGATGGCCGAGCGCCACGCCGACCGCGTCACCCTGGCCTGGCAGGTCGACACCGGGGTGGAAGCGTGCGCCGTGCCGGTCATGTGCCTGCAGCCGCTGCTGGAAAACGTGTTCCATCACACGGTGGAGCGCCGGCGCGGCCACGTGCACATCGTGCTGTCCGCGCGGGGCGAGGCAGGCCGCCTCGTGCTTGCGGTCGAGGACGATGCCGGCCAGCTGCCCACCGGCAGCAGCACGGGCCAGGGCACCGGCACGGCGCTGCGCAACCTGCGCGAGCGCCTGCAGGCCCTGCACGGCGACGATGCCTCGCTGTCCCTGACGCAGCTGGCGCCGGCCGGCGTGCGCGCGCAGATCGTGCTGCCATGCGTATCCTGATCGTCGACGACGAGCGCCCCGCGCGCGACAAGCTGCGCCGCCTGCTGGAACAGCAGCCGGACGTCACGGCGCTGGCCGAGGCCCGCGACGGCTTCGAGGCCCTGGCGCTGGCCGGCACCTTCGCCCCCGACGCCATCTTCCTCGACATCCAGATGCCCGAGGCGAACGGCCTGGAAGTGGCGGCCTCGCTGCCGGCGCCCGCGCCGTTGATCGTCTTCGTCACCGCCCACGACGCCTACGCGCTGCGCGCCTTCGACGCCAGCGCCATCGACTACCTGCTCAAGCCCTTCGATGCAGCCCGCTTCGGCCGCAGCCTGGACCGGCTGCGCGAGCGCTTGCGCGCCAGGCCCGGCCAGGGCAGCGTCACGCCGACGGGCCTGCCGCCGCAGCAGTTGCTGGTAACGGAACGGGGTGTCACGCGCGTGGTGCCCGTGTCCGCCATCGGCTGGATCGAAACGGCCGACAACTACGTCGTGCTGCACACGGCGCAGGCAGCGCCGCTGCTGCGCCAGTCGCTGGCGGGCCTGCTGGCGGCGCTGGGGCCGGCCTTCCACCGCTGCCACCGCCGCGCCGCCGTGCAGCTGGCCTGCATCGACCGGATCGCCGTCACGGACAAGGGCGATGGCGAAGTGCTGCTGCGCGGCGGCGGCCGGGCACCGCTCAGCCGCCAGTACCGGGCGGCGCTGATGGACGCACTGCGGCAACTGGACGCGAGCTAGTTCCGTCCCGCCAGCCGCAGCGCCAGCCGGTCCGCCTGTACCACGGCTTCCTCGCCGAAGCAGTTGCAGGCCACTGCCACCGCGCGGTCGCGGTCCGGCAGGACCAGGGCGAACACATAATACGTGCCCCAGCTGCCCGAGTGGGCACTGACCCGGCCCAGGCCCGCTTCGTCCGTGACGGCCCAGCCCAGGCCGTACTGGCCGGCCGGCCCGTGCATGCGGCGAAAGGCATCCCTGTCCAGATAGTCCGACGCGCCGCGCAGACCCTGCAACTGCGCGCGCAGCAACTTGCCGTAGTCCGCCATCGACGCCATCATGCCGCCGGACGCCGCCAGCAGTTCCATGCCATGGCGCTCCTCGCCTTCGAACATGGTTGGCGTCCAGACGCCGTCGCGCAGCGTGTGACCCAGCAGTCCCGGCGCGCCCTCCTCCTCCGGGAATCCCAGCCTTGCCGCCATGCCCAGCGGCGCGAACACCTCCCGCTGCATCAGTTGCTCGAACGGTGCGCCGCCCGCCGTTTCCGCCGCCAGCCCGGCCAGCAGGTAGCCGATATTCGAGTAGACGTAGCGCGTACCCGGCGCGTGGAGGGGGACCTTGTGCAGGAAATGCCGGGCCAGCGTGACGCGGTCCGCCGCCACGTCGCCGGTGACCAGCGGGCGCAGGACGGCGCTGTCCTCGCCTTCGATATCGCGCTGCACGCCACCCCGGTGGCGCAGCAGCTGCTCCACAGTGACGCCGCGCAGTGCCGGCTGCATGCCGTCGCGCCAGGCCGGGAACAGCTCGGCCATCGTGCTGTCCCAGCGCAGCCTGCGCTGAGCCACCAGGCGCGCGACCAGCATGCCGGTGGCGGCCTTGGTCTGCGAGCCCATCTGGAAACGGTCGTTCAGCGTGATGGACGCGGCCGTGGCCGTGGCCATGCTGCGCTGGCCGCTGACGACTGTCGTGACGGCGTCCCCCTCGACCGTGACGACGGACAGTGCCGGCACGCCCATCGCGGCCCGTGCGCCGTCCGCCTCCGCCTGCAGGGCCGCGATGGCGGGAGCGCCATCGCCGCCACCGCATGCGCACAGCAGCAGTGCCATGCCCAGCGCCGTCAATCTTTTCAGAACCATTGTCGACTCCTTTTTCACGTTCGCCATCGCACCATGCGGCGGCTGGTCGCAGTCTGGGGCGCGGCACCGCGACGTGGCAGTGCCGAAAGTCATGCCGGCCGCGCGAATCCGGCATGGTGGCGTGCGGCGAGGGTACAATCCCCTGCCCGGCGCCGCCGCCCCTCCACGAAAATCCGCCATGTCCCCTGCCATCGACCCCGCCGAAGTGGCGTTCACCGCCATCCGCGCCCAGGGCCCGGGCGGCCAGAACGTCAACAAGGTGTCCTGTGCCGTGCATGCCCGCTTCGACGTCAACGCGTCGTCGTTGCCACAGGCGGTCAAGGAACGCCTGCTGGCCCTGCGCGACAGCCGGATCACGGCCGACGGCGTCGTGATCCTGAAGGCGCAGGCCTCGCGCAGCCTGGAACAGAACAAGGAAGACGCGCTGCGCCGCTTGCAGGCGCTGGTCGACCTGGCCGCCGACGTGCCGCTGGTACGACGCCCGACCCGGCCGACGCGTGCCTCGCAGCGGCGGCGCCTGGATGCGAAGAGCCGAAGCGGCAGTGTCAAGGCGCTGCGCGGCAAGGTCAGCGAGTAATTGTCAAATCGAAACGAATGAGGTAAGATTTATAACGCACCGCTCTCGTGACAAGCCTGTCGCGATGGTCCAGCCCGAGCGTGCTTCCACCGCAGAGAGTCTTCCTTGATCGCCCCCACTCCAGTGATCGACAGCCAGCGCGCCGAATTCGCCGATGCCGCCGTCGAAACGCGTTTCAACCAGCATCACATCGTCCGGCGCGTGGCGCAGCTCAACGTCAGCCTGCTGTTCTGCGTGGCCTTCTACCTGGCCTTCGCGGCCACCGACCTGACCACCCTGGGCACCACCACCACGGCCTTCCTGCTGCTGACGGCGCGCGTGATGGTGGCCCTGCTGGCGGTGGCCGGCTGCATCGTGCTGCGCCAGCGGCGCGACTCGGTACCGACCGCCATCGCCGTGGCCTGCACGGTGGAAGCGGTGGGGATGGCCGTCTTCATGGTGCTGTGCTGGTTCCAGCCCGATGCGACGGCGTGGAACGCGCTGTCGCTGGACCTGATGGTAGTGGCCATCTATATCAACGTGCCGAACCGGCTGGTGTACGCCACCCTGATCGCGCTGGCGTCGAGCGCGGCCTTCACGGCCATGGTGCTGGTGCAGCAGACCCTCGGCACGGACGACATGGTGGCCATGGTGCTGCTGCTGATGCTCGCCAATGCGCTGGGCTATATCGGCGCGCGCCGCTACCACCTGGCGCAGCGCGAAGCCTTCCGCTCGGCGCTGGCGCTGCAGCAGCTGGCCGACCGCGACCCGCTGACGGGCTGCTTCAACCGGCGCGTGCTGCAGAAGGGCGTACTGGAGGCGGAGATTACGCGGGCCAGGCGCTACGGCACCTCGCTCTCCGTCGTGCTGTGCGATATCGACCACTTCAAGCGCATCAACGACAGCCATGGCCACGGCGCCGGCGACCAGGTGTTGGCCGATTTTGCCGTGCTGCTGCTGGCCATGACGCGCGACGCCGTCGACAGCGTGATCCGCTACGGCGGCGAGGAGTTCCTGCTGATCCTGCCCGAAACGGAGCTGGACGGTGCCATCAAGCTGGCCGAGCGCATCCGCCTGGCCGCCGCCGATACGGGCACCCAGCTGGAGCGGGGGCGGCACGTCACCGTGACGGCCAGTTTCGGCGTCGCCACCATCGGCCCGGGCCAGATGCACTGGCAAGGCACTGCCGCCGACCTGATCGACGCGGCCGACACGCAGCTTTACCGTGCCAAGGAAGGCGGCCGCAACTGCGTACGCGGCATGCCGTTCCGGCCCTCGGCCGTGCAGGCGCGCGCCTAGGGTCTTGGTCCGGGCCCACGCTGGCCCGCGCCGGCCTGCCCCGCCCTGCCCCCGCTCCGCCCCATCGCGCTGGCGGCGACCCGTGCCCCTGCCTACACTGGCGGAACACTTTGGCACGAGGACCCCACAATGACGAGTACCCCGCAACGCCTGTTCTTCCTGGATTGGCTGCGCATCGCCGCCTTCTTCCTGCTGGTGCTGTACCACATCGGCATGTACTACGTGTCGTGGGACTGGCATGTGAAAAGCCCCCATGCAGGCGACGCCATCACGCCGCTGATGTTCCTGTCGTCGCCGTGGCGCATGTCGCTGCTGTTCCTGATCGGCGGCGTCGCGGCCGGCTGCATGGTGCGCAGGCTGTCCCTCCCGCATTTCCTGCGCCAGCGCAGCTGGCGCCTTCTGCTGCCGCTGGTCTTCGGCATGCTCGTCATCGTGCCGCCGCAGCCCTACTTCGAGGTGATCGAGAAGGTCGGCTATGCGGGCAGCTATATCGACTTCATGCGCCTGTACGTGAGCGGCTACGGCGGCTTCTGCCGCGAAGACTGCCTGATCCTGCCGACCTGGAACCACCTGTGGTTCCTGGCCTACCTGTGGAGCTACTCCGTGGTGTTGTGCGGGGCCGTGCTGGTCCTCGGGACCGCGCGCATCGCCCGGCTGGGCGCGCGCTGCGCGGCCTTGCTGACGGGCTGGCGCGCGATCCTGCTGCCGGTGACCTACCTGGTGCTGGCGCGGCTGCTGGTCAGGCCGTACTTCGACGAGACGCACGCGCTGGTGGACGACTGGTACAACCATTCGGTCTACCTGCCCATGTTTCTGCTGGGCGTTTTGCTGGCCGCGCAGCGCGGCTTCTGGCTGGAACTGGTGCGCCTGCGGTTCGCCACCCTGGGTGTGGCGCTGGCCTGCTGGGCCGTCTTCGTCTGCCTCGATTCGGTAGCGGGGGCATGGTACCAAGTGCCCGCCTTCCGCTTCGTTTTCGCGGCGGTGCGGGGACTGCTGCAATGGTGCGCCATCCTGGCCGCGTGCGGCTTCGGCCAGCGCCACCTGGATTTCGACAGCGCCAAGCGCCGCTACCTGACCCAGGCCGTGTTCCCCGTCTATATACTGCACCAGAGCCTGATCGTCCTGCTGGCGATGGCGACGAAACCGCTGCATTTGCGGCCCGTCACGGAAGGCATGGTGCTGATCGTGCTGACCGTCACGCTCAGCTTCGGCATCTTCGAGGCGGTACGGCGCGTGGCCTTGCTGCGGCCCCTGTTCGGCATCGGCGCCGACCAGCGCCGCGCGCCGCCCGGCGTCATGCAGCAGCGGCCGGCACCGGCCGTGGCACGGGCCGGCTGATTTACAGCCGAACGGAAAGGCCGACCGTGAAGGCGACGTCCGGCGTACGGCTGTTCAGGCCCCGCGACAGCATGGCGTCGACCTGGCAGTTGCGGTTCACCAGCCAGGAAGCGCCGACATCGAAGCTGGCGGCACTGCCGCCGTCCTTGCCGCGCGCGATGCGGGGTGCGGCAAGTTCGACGAAGGTGCGCAGCCGCTCGGTCCAGTTCTTGCCCACGACGACGGCGAACAGGCCCGTGACGACATGGCCACCGTCGGCCGCGCGTTCGCGAACGATGCCGGGCATCAGGCCCACGCCTACGTCGCCGGGCAGCTCCCATTCGGCCGCCACGCGCAAGGACGGGCGCACGCCGTCGCCCCGGAAGGCGGTGGAGCCGGAATCGACATCGGCATGCAGCAGCACGCCCACGGCCGGCAGTGCGCCGTTTTCGTCCAGTGCATGCCATTTCAGGCCGACGGCCGTGTCGGCGGCCCCGCGCAGGCGTTCATGCGCTTCGCCGCCATCGTCGCGGCGATCGACCCGGTAGCGCAGGCGCCCGTCCGTCTCGACGCGCAGCTCCAACGTATCGCTCACGCCGAAGCGCAGCAGGGTCGGCGTGCTGGTGGTGCGTTCACGGGTGCCGGCGACGCGGTTGCGTTCGACGGCGACGCTCGTTTCCAGCTGCAGCCGGCCCTTGCCGACGACGGCGCTCGATTCGACGAAGTCGGGACGGTCGGTGACGATGGGTTCTTCATCGGCGGCGTGGGCGGCGGATGCGGCCAGCAAGACGCAAAGGTGGACGGCGGGCGGCAATGTGGGCATGGGATGCATTCGGCGGCGCGAACCCGCACGGCTGGGGTCAGGTGGCGAACGACCGGGCCGTCAGTTGAGCACTTTTCGGCTGCGCTTGGCCCGGTACATCTCCGCGTCGGCCATGGCGAACGCTTCCTCCAGGTCGAAGCCGGCCTTGCGCATGGCCATGCCGAGCGAAGCGCGCACGTCCGCACCCGCCAAGGTTTCCTGCACGCGCAGCAGCATGGCCTGGGCATCGAAATAATCGCACTCGACCATCAGCATGCCGAATTCGTCGTCGCCCAAACGCGCGACGACGTCCGAGCCGCGCGTGACCTGTTCCAGCGCACGCGCCGTGCGCATCAGCAGCGCATCGCCCGAGGCGTTGCCCTGGGTGTCGTTGATGAATTTGAGGTCGTCGACGTCGATCGACACGACGCAGGCCGAATGGCCGTAGCGGCTGCAGCGCTCTTCTTCCCGTGCCAGCAGCATTTCCCAGCCCCGCCGGTTATACAGGCCCGTAAGGCCGTCGCGCGTCAGGTCGACATCGGCCCGTTCGGCCTGTCGCAGCGCATCACCCGCGTTCAGTTCCCCGTTCAGCACGGCGCTCAGCAGGTCCGCCAGCAAGGTCACGGTATCGAGTTCCTCGCGGATGTCTGCCGGGCGCGGCTGTGGATCGAGGCCGACCAGGGTGCCGAACAGCGAGCCGTCGGTGCGGTGCAGCGGCACGCCGATATAGGCGCCCACGCCCAGCTCGCGCGCCAGCGGCGCGTCGGCGTAGGCCGGCACGTCGGCCAATGCGGGCGCGATATTCGGCCCATGGCCCAGCACCATGCGCGAACAGACCGTATCGGTCCAGCGGAAGGCCTGGCCCGGCTTGATGCCGTAGCCGGCGTCGTCGGCGAACAGGACGATCCAGTCCTCGCCTTCGGTGCGCGTCACCATCCACAGCTTGAAGCCCAGCCGGTGGCGCAGGTAGGACATGGTGGCCTGCGCCGCCGTCGCGAAATCGTTGATCATGCACGCCTCTCCCGTCAAGTGCGACATTGCGCTGCGATTATGCACCGATTATGCACCGATTCGCCTGGTCGATCACGGGATGAAAGCTAGCGTGTGCAGGGCCGGTCCCGGCAGCAGCGGTGTCGGCGTGCCGCGCAGCCAGTCGGCATGGCCGGCCAGGAAGTAAGGCGACAAGGGATGGCCGCTCTGCCCACCCGGCATGTTGAAGATGCCCTGCTCTTCCTTGCCCGGCGAGACGGCGAAGCGTTCCGACTGGCCGAAGGTGGGTCCGGACACGCGCGGCATGTGGGCGTCACCCGGCTGCGGATCGGCCGGGGCGCTGAGCCATTTGCGCAGCGCCGGCACGGCCTGGGCGATCGGGTGGGCGATGGCGACCGTGTTGCGCGCACCCCAGGTTGCGTCGCGCAGCGCCGTGCCGTCCGCTTCCAGGTCGGCCACGGTACGATCCAGCGCCGCCAGTTGCAGCGCGCGCCAGCTGTCGTACTGGTGCGGCAGCCAGCCGGGAGGCTGCTCGTCCAGCAGCCGCGCCACCACTTCCGGCCAGCGCCGCTCGGCCACGGCCGCGCCGGCACCGTTGCCGTAGGCCTGCAACTGCGCATTGGCACCGCCGTACAGCAGTTCGTACAGGGACCACATGAAGCCGCGTGCGATGCGGTAACCGGCCGAATCGGGGCTGGCCCGGCCGCTCCAGTTCTCGCGCAGCAGCCGCGCGGCCTCGGCGCGTTTCGGCTGGCCCGCCAGCGCCTGGGAATCGAGCAGCGCCAGCGCGCGCTCGCGCCAGCCGGCCAGGAACAGGGCGCGGTCGTCCAGCATGACGCCGTAGACGGCCCGTT
>NZ_WNKZ01000046.1 GCF_009720835.1 Pseudoduganella buxea | reverse complement strand
GGCGGCGGCGGCCGGCGCGGCGGTCCGGCCACGACGGTGGGCGTGGCCACGGCCGAACTGGCCGAGCTGCCCGTCACGCTCGATGCCCTCGGCACGGTGACGGCCGCCGCGACGACGACGGTGCGTCCCCAGGTCTCCGGCATCCTGCAGAAGGTGCTGTTCAAGGAAGGGCAACTGGTCAAGGCCGGCCAGGTGCTGGCCCAGATCGACCCGCGCCAGTTCGAGATGGCGCTGCTGCAGGCCACGGGCCAGCGCCAGCGCGACGAGGCCCAGCTGGAAAACGCCCGGCTGACCCTGGAACGCTACCGCACCTTGCTGTCGCAGGATTCCATCGCGCGCCAGGACGTCGACACGCAGGCGGCCCTGGTCAAGCAGTTGCAGGGCACCGTCATGACGGACCGCGCGGCCGAAGGCACGGCGCGCCTGAACCTGGGCTATACGAAGGTGATCGCGCCCATCACGGGCCGCGTGGGCCTGCGCGTGGTCGACGTGGGCAATCTCGTCAGCACGGGCGACACGGCCGGCATCGCCGTCATCACGCAGCAGTCGCCCATCGACGTCGAATTCGCCATTCCCCAGGACCGCGTGCCCGACATCATGGGCCGCGCCAGCACGGGCGCCGTCCTGCCGGCGGTGGCCTACGACCGCACCCGCACGGACGTGCTGGACGAAGGGCGCTTCTCGGCGCTGGACAACCAGGTCGACACGCAGACGGGCACCGTGATGGCCAAGGCCCGCTTCGACAACAGCAAGATGACCCTGTTCCCCCTGCAGTTCGTCAACGTGCGGCTGCAGATGCGCACCATCAAGGACGCCGTGATGGTGCCCGTGACGGCGCTGCGTCACGGTACCACGGGCGACTTCGTGTACGTGTTGAACACCGACCGCACGGTGGCGCTGCGCCAGGTCAAGCGGGGCCAGGCCACCGTGGAGAAGGTGCAGATCGTGTCGGGCCTGAAGGCCGGCGAGAAGGTCATCACGGAAGGCGCGGACCGCCTGACGGACGGCGCCAGGGTCACGCTGCCGGGTGACAAGCCGGGCGCGGGACGGGGCGGACAAAAAGGTGGCAGGGGTGGGGAGGGCGGTGGACGCCAGCGGGCCGACGCCGCTCCCGTGGCCACGGCGCCAGCAGGCACGCCGGACGTGGCGGCGGGCGCCGTCGGCAAGGACGCGGCGAAGATGCGCCCGCACCGCGCCGACGACACGGTCGCGCCCCGCAGCATGCCGGAAGAGGGCGGCCGCAGCGGGCAAGGCAGCGCGGCGGACCGCAGCAATAGCGCCCAGCCGAGCGCCGCACAGCCTTCCGCGCAACCGCAGGCGGGCAGCGCGCGATGAGTCCTTCGGCACCGTTCATCGGCCGGCCCGTCGCGACGTCGCTGCTGATGCTGGCCATCGTGCTGGCGGGCCTGGTCGGCTTCAAGTTTCTCCCTTTGTCGGCGCTGCCGCAGGTGGATTTCCCCACCATCCAGGTGCAGACCCTGTACCCCGGCGCCAGCCCGGAAGTGATGGCGCAGACCGTGACGGCGCCGCTGGAGCGCCAGTTCGGTCAGATGTCCGGCCTGCAGCGCATGAGTTCCACCAGCGCCGCCGGCGTCTCCGTCGTCACCCTGCAGTTCGGCCTGGGCCAGACGCTCGACGTGGCCGAGCAGGAAGTGCAGGCCGCCATCAACGCGGGCGGCTCGCTGCTGCCGACCGACCTGCCGGCGCCGCCCGTCTACGCCAAGGTCAATCCGGCCGACGCGCCCGTGCTGACCCTGGCCATCACGTCGGACACGATGCCGCTGACGGAAGTGCAGAATATCGTCAATACGCGCCTGGCGCTGAAGATCAGCCAGGTCACGGGGGTGGGTCTCGTCACCCTGTCCGGCGGCCAGCGACCCGCCGTGCGCATCCAGGCCGACACCCTGGCGCTGGCCAGCTACGGCCTGGGCCTGGACACCCTGCGCACGGCGATCTCGAACGCCAACGCCAACAGCGCCAAGGGGTCCTTCGACGGCCCGACCCGTTCCTTCACCATCAATGCGAACGACCAGCTGCTGACGGCGAACGACTACAAGAACCTGATCGTCTCCTACCGCAACGGCGCGCCGGTGCGCTTGTCGGAAGTGGCGAACGTGGTCGACAGCGCGGAGAACGTGCGCCTGGGTGCCTGGGCCAATATGAAGCCGGCCATCATCCTGAACGTGCAGCGCCAGCCGGGCGCCAACGTCATCGCCACCGTCGACGCCATCAAGACGCGCCTGCCCGAGCTGCAGGCCGG
The DNA here is from genome assembly GCF_009720835.1 of Pseudoduganella buxea. Lineage (GTDB taxonomy): Bacteria > Pseudomonadota > Gammaproteobacteria > Burkholderiales > Burkholderiaceae_D > Rugamonas > Rugamonas buxea. The sequence continues at coordinate 44,382 of NZ_WNKZ01000046.1, read as the reverse complement.
CCTGCCGGCCGCCATGCGCATGGACGTGCTGAGCGACCGCACGACGGGCATCCGCGCCTCGGTCGAACACGTGGAGATCGAACTGGTGCTGGCCGTGCTGCTGGTGGTGCTGGTGATCTTCCTCTTCCTGCACAGCGTGCGCGCCACCGTCATCGCCAGTCTGGCCGTGCCGATTTCCCTGATCGGCACCTGCGGCGCCATGTACCTCTTGGGCTACAGCCTGAACAACCTGTCGCTGATGGCGCTGACGATCGCCACCGGCTTCGTCGTCGACGACGCCATCGTCATGATCGAAAACATCGCCCGCTATATAGAAGAGGGCGAGACGCCGATGGTGGCCGCGCTGAAGGGTGCCCAGCAGATCGGCTTTACCATCATTTCGCTGACGGTGTCCCTGATCGCCGTGCTGATTCCCCTGCTGTTCATGGGCGACGTCGTGGGCCGCCTGTTCCGCGAATTCGCCATCACGCTGTCGATCACGATCCTGATCTCGGCCGTCGTGTCGCTGACCCTGGTGCCGATGATGGCGGGACGGTGGCTGACCAGCCACAAGGACGACGACCCGAACAGTTTCGGCGGAAGAGTCCAGCGCTTCTTCGACAAGGTGATCCACCATTACGACAATTCACTGCAGTGGGTGCTGGCGCGCCAGGGTTTGACCCTGCTGGTGGCCCTGGCCACCCTGGTGCTGACGGTGGTGCTGTACCTCCTGATTCCGAAAGGCCTGTTCCCCACCCAGGACACGGGCCAGCTGCAAGGGCGCATCGAAACGGCGCAAGCCGTGTCGTACACGCGCATGGCCGCCCTGCAGCGCCAGGCCGCAGAAAAACTGCTGGCGGACCCGGATGTCGAGTCGCTCAGCTCCTTCGTCGGGGTGGACGCCGCCAACAGCACGATGCTGCACACGGGCCGCATGCTGATCAACCTGAAGCGCGACCGGGGCGACCAGGCCGACACGATGGAACGCCTGCGCAAGCGGGTCGAGACAGTAGCCGGCGTGCGGATCTTCCTCCAGCCGACCCAGGACCTGACCATCGACGCCGAGACGGGGCCGACCCAGTTCCGCGTGTCGCTTGAAGGAGCCGATACGGCCACCGTGACGGAGTGGGCCAACAAGCTTACCGCGCGCATGGCGCAGAAGGCGCAGCTGCGCAACGTCACGTCGGACGCGGGCGCCACGGGCGCGGCGGCCTACGTGACGATCGACCGCGACACGGCCTCGCGCCTGTCCGTCACGGCCGCCGCCGTCGACGACGCGCTGTACAGCGCTTTCGGCCAGCGCATCGTGTCGACCATCTTCACGGAGACGAACCAGTACCGCGTGATCCTGGAAGCCCAGCCGGGCAGCCTGAATACGCCGGCCGCGCTGGGCGACCTGCAGATCCGCACGGGCAGCGGCAAGCCCACGCCCTTGTCGGCGATTGCCACCATCGTGGAGAAGCCGGCGCCGCTGCAGATCACGCACGTGGCCCAGTATCCGGCCACCACCCTGGGCTTCGACACGGCGCCGGGCATTTCGCTGGGCCGCGCGGTCGATTCGATCCGTGTGGCGGCCGACGAAATCGGGCTGCCCGGCTCCGTCACGTTGACCTTCCTGGGCGCGGCCGGGGCCTACCAGGCCTCGCTGTCGAACCAGCTGTGGCTGATCCTGGCGGCCGTCGTATGCGTCTACATCGTGCTCGGCGTGCTGTACGAAAGCTATATCCACCCGCTGACGATCCTGTCCACCCTGCCGTCGGCCGGCGTGGGCGCGCTGCTGGCGCTGATGCTCTCGGGCCAGGACCTGGGGGTCATCGGCATTATCGGCATCATCCTCCTGATCGGTATCGTCAAGAAGAACGCCATCATGATGATCGACTTCGCCATCGAGGCCGAACGCGATGGCGGCAAGGCCCCGCGCGAGGCCATCCACCAGGCCGCGCTGCTGCGCTTCCGCCCCATCCTGATGACGACGCTGGCCGCGCTGTTCGCCGCCGTGCCGCTGATGCTGGGCTGGGGCGAGGGCGCCGAACTGCGCCGGCCCCTGGGCCTGGCCATCTTCGGCGGCCTGATCGTCAGCCAGGTGCTGACCCTGTACACGACGCCCGTGATCTACCTGGCGTTCGACCGCCTGGGCCAGCGCTTCCGCAAGCGCGGCGGGCCGGCCGCGACGCAAGCCGGAGTGGCGCCGTGAACCTGTCGGAACCCTTCGTCCGGCGCCCCATCGCCACCGTGCTGCTGACCATCGGCATCGCGCTGGCGGGCATCGGCGCCTTCTTCGTGCTGCCCGTCTCGCCGTTGCCGCAGGTGGACTTCCCGGCTATCTCCGTCTCCGCCAGCCTGCCCGGGGCCAGCCCCGACACGATGGCCAGCAGCGTCGCCACGCCGCTGGAGCGCCGGCTCGGTGTCATCGCCGGTGTCAACGAGATGACGTCCAGTTCGTCCAGCGGCTCGACGCGGATCAACCTGCAGTTCGACCTGAACCGCAAGATCGACGCGGCCGCCCGCGAAGTGCAGGCTGCCATCAGCGCCTCGCGCGCCGACCTGCCGTCCACCCTGCGCAGCAATCCCACCTACCGCAAGGCCAATCCTTCCGACGCGCCCGTGATCATCCTGGCGCTGACGTCGCCCACGCGCACGCCGGGCCAGGTCTACGAGGCCGTGTCGAACGTCATCCAGCAGAAGCTGGCGCAGGTCAAGGGTGTCGGCGACGTCGAGATCGGCGGCGGCTCGCTGCCGGCCGTGCGTGTCGAGCTTCTGCCGTATGCGCTGAACCGCTACGGCGTGTCGACGGAGGATGTGCGCGCCGCCATCCAGGCCACCAACGCCAACCGGCCCAAGGGCGCGCTGGAAAGCGAAGGGCGGCGCCTGCAGATCTACTCGTCGCCCGGCACGGGCAGCGGCACCGGCCGGCCCACGGCGGCAGACTACCGCGACCTGGTCGTGGCCTGGCGCGGTGGCGCCGCCATCCGCCTGCGCGACGTCGCCACCGTGGAGGACGGCGCCGAGAACAAGAACACGCTGGGCTTGTACAACGGCGAGCCGGCCGTCATCGTGCTGCTGCGGCGCCAGCCCGATGCGAACGTCATCGAAACGGTCGACAGCGTGCGCGCGCTGCTGCCGCAACTGCAGGCGCAGCTGCCGCAGGACATCAAGCTGTCGGTGGCGTCGGACAGCACCAACTCGATCCGCTCCTCGCTGGCCGAGATCGAGCTGACGCTCGTCATCTCCATCGTGCTGGTGGTGCTGGTGGTCAGCGCCTTCTTGCGCAATGTGCGGGCCACCGTGATTCCCGCCATTGCCACCGTCGTGTCGCTGCTGGGCACCTTCGGCGCCATGTACGTGATGGGCTTCTCGCTGAACAACCTGTCGCTGATGGCGCTGACGGTGGCCACCGGCTTCGTCGTCGACGATGCCATCGTCGTGCTGGAAAACACGGCGCGCCACGTGGAGGCGGGCATGGACCGCTTCAAGGCGGCCCTGCTGGGTGCGCGCGAAGTGGGCTTCACGGTGCTGTCGATCAGCCTTTCCCTGGTGGCCGTGTTCATTCCCCTGCTGTTCATGGGCGGGCAGGTGGGGCGGCTGTTCCGCGAGTTCGCCGTGACCCTGTCGGTGGCCGTGCTGATCTCACTCGTCATCTCCCTGACGACGACGCCAATGATGTGCGCCTGGCTGCTGAAGGCCGAGCATGAGCGCAAGCCACCGGGACGCGTGTCGCGGGCCTTCGAGCGCGCTTTCCTGTGGATGCAGCGCACCTACGAACACGCGCTGGACTGGGCCCTGCACAGCGCCTGGCTGGTGATGCTGATCCTGGCCTTCGTCATCGGCCTGAACGTCTACCTGTTCGCCGCCGCACCGAAGGGCTTCTTCCCCCAGCAGGACACGGGCCAGCTGAACGGCGGCCTGCGCGCGGACCAGAGCATCTCGTTCCAGGCCATGCAGCAGAAACTGCGCCAGCTGGTCGATATCATCCGCAAGGACCCGGCCGTGGCCACCGTCGTCGGCTTCACGGGCGGCTCGCGTGCCGGCGGCGGCTTCATGTTCGTCAACCTGAAACCCGCCTCGGAGCGCACCGAATCGGGCCAGGCTGTGATCGCCCGCCTGCGTCCGCAGATCGCCAAGGTGACGGGCGTGTCGCTGTTCCTCAATCCCGTGCAGGATTTGCGCATGGGCGGGCGCTCCAGCAATTCGACTTACCAGTACACCCTGAAAAGCGATAACCGCGCCGACCTGCAGTCCTGGGCGACCAGGCTGGCCGCATCGATGAAGGGCCAGCCCGAACTGGCCGACATCGACACGGACCAGCAGGACAACGGCGTCGAAACTTTTGTCACCATCGACAAGGAGACGGCGGCGCGGCTGGGCATGTCCGTCAGGGACGTCGATAACGCGCTGTACAACGCCTTCGGCCAGCGCCAGGTGGCCACCATCTACGATGAGCTGAACCAGTACAAGGTGGTGATGGAAGTGGCGCCCGAGTATGCGCAAAGCCCGGAAGCGCTGAATGACGTCTACGTGCCGGGTACGGCGCCGGCGGCGAGCGCGTCAAGCACCGCCAACGAAGATTCCGCCAGCGGCGCCACCGCATCGGGCGGCAGCAACAGCACGGCCAATAACGCGCAGGGGCAGCGCGACACGTCGACGGGCTCCGCGCTCAGCACGGCCGTGTCGCCGATGGTGCCGCTGTCCGGCATTGCCAGCTTCGCCGAAAGTTCCACGCCCACCTCCGTCAACCACCAGGATGGCGAGCTGGCGACGACGATCTCGTTCAACCTGGCCGAGGGCTTCACCTTGAGCCAGGCGCAGGACGCGGTAAAACAGGCCGAAGCCGATATCGGCATGCCGAACAATGTGCGGGGCAGCTTCCAGGGCCAGGCGAAACAGGCCGAGGAATCGAACAGGCAGCAGCCCCTGTTGATCCTGGCGGCCATCGTCGTCATCTACATCGTGCTGGGCATCCTGTACGAAAGCCTGGTGCACCCCGTGACGGTGTTGTCCACCTTGCCGTCGGCCGGTGTCGGCGCCGTGCTGGCGCTGCTGCTGTTCCGCATGGAGTTTTCCATCATCGCGCTGATCGGCGTGTTCCTCCTGATCGGCATCGTGAAGAAGAACGCCATCCTCATCATCGACTTCGCACTGGACGCGGAGCGGGCCCGGGGCCTGACGGCGGTAGAGGCCGTGCGCGAAGCGTGCCTGCTGCGCTTCCGCCCCATCCTGATGACGACCCTGGCCGCCGCCCTCGGCGCGCTGCCGCTGGCCATCGGCTTCGGCGAAGGGTCGGAACTGCGCCAGCCGCTGGGCATCGCCATCATCGGCGGCCTGGTCGCCAGCCAGCTGCTGACGCTCCTGACGACGCCGGTCGTCTATATCCTGCTCGACAAGCTGCGCACGCGCAGCCCCGACGAACACAAGCTCGCCCGTCCCCACGACGGCCCGGGCGCATCGCCTTCGATACCATGAACAACAAGAAGATTTCCTTTCCACGTGTGCGCCTTGGCGCCATCGCATTCGCGGCACTCCTGCTGACCGGCTGCGCCATCGGACCAAAGTATGAAGTGCCTGCCACGGTTGCCCCTGCCCAGTTCAAGGAGGCGCAGGGCTGGGTCGCCGCCGCGCCGGCCGATGCGCTGGAGCGTGGACCCTGGTGGACCCTGTTCGGCGACGCCACCCTGAACGAGCTGGCCGGCGCCATCGACATCGACAACCAGAACGTGGCTGCCGCCGCCGCTTCGTATGCCCAGGCGCGTGCCGTGGTGGCGGAGCAGCGCGCGTCGCTGTTCCCCGTGGTCAGCCTGTCCGGATCGGGCAACCGCTCGGGCGGCGGCAACGCGCGCGCCGCCAACGACTACCGCGTCAGCATCGGCGGCAGCTGGGAGCCCGATATCTGGGGCTCGCTGCGGGCCGGCGTCACGGGTGCGCAGGCCAGTGCCCAGGCCAGTGCCGCGGAGCTTGCGTCCGCGCGCCTGTCCGCCCAGGGCGAGCTGGTGGCGAACTACATCGGCCTGCGCCAGGCCGACGCCCAGCTGGCGCTGCTGGCCACGACGGTGGAAGGCTACCAGCGCGTGCAGCAGATCACGCAGAACCGCTTCGACGCGGGCATCACGGCCCGCTCCGACCTGCTGCAGGCGCAGACGCAGCTGGCCAGTGCCCAGGCCGACCGGCTGACCGTGGTGCGCCAGCGCGCCGTGTACGAACATGCCATCGCCATCCTGCTGGGCAAGGCACCGGCCGACTTCAGCCTGGCGCCCGCGCCTTGGACCCTGGCCGTGCCGGACGTGCCGCTGGGCGTGCCTTCGACCCTGCTGCAGCGCCGGCCCGACATCGCCGCCTTCGAACGCCGCGTGGCCGTCGCCAACGAACAGATCGGCATCGCCCGCGCCGCCTACTTCCCGTCGCTGAACCTCTCGGCCTCGTACGGCTATGGCGCCAGCCAGGCGGGTGGCCTGTTCAACGCTTCGAACAACCTGTGGTCGCTGGGCGTGTCGGCGGCGCAGGCCATCTTCAATGCCGGCGCCATCTCCGCGCGGGTCGAGCAGACCCGCGCCGCGCGCGACGTCACCATCGCCCAGTACCGCCAGACGGTGCTCAATGCCTTTGCCGACGTGGAGGACCAGCTGGCCGCCACGCGCGCGCTGGCGCAGCAGCAGGACCTGCGGCGCGCCGCCTCGGAGGCGGCCGACCAGGTCGAGCAGCAGATGATCAACCGCTACCGGGCCGGCCAGGTGGGCTACAGCGAAGTGGTGACGGCGCAGGTGACGGCTCTGAATGCCCGGCGCGCGCTGGTGCAGGTGCAGGCGGACCGGCAGACGACGGCGGTGGCCCTGATCCAGGCGCTGGGCGGAGGGTGGCACACCCCGGAATGAAGTGGGCCCCGTGGCCAAAAAGGCATTTTCACATGGTGGAAGTGGGCTTATACTGCCGTGGCCACAATATTTGGGGGAACCATCTTGTCGTTTACAAAACTCGTTTTGCCAGCTGCGCTGCTCGCCGCCTTCGGTACCACCCAGGCGGATGAAGGCCAGTGGCAGCCGCACCAGATGCCGCAACTGAAGTCCGAACTGCAGCGCATCGGCATGCAGATTCCGGCCGAACGCATCGCCGACCTGTCGAAGCACCCGATGAGCGCCATCGTCTCGCTGGGCGGCTGCTCCGCTTCCTTCGTGTCGCCGGACGGCCTGGTGGTGACGAACCACCACTGCGCCTACGGCGCCATCCAGCGCAACTCCACGGCGCAGAAGAACTATATCGCCAACGGCTTCCTGGCCAAGACCCGCGGCGAGGAGCTGCCGGGCGGCCCGAACACGCTGGTCTACGTGACGGACAAGGTGGAGAACGTCAGCGCACGCGTGCTGCAAGGGCTGGACAATGTCGGCGGCCGCGCGCGCCACGAGCAGATCGAACGCCGCGTGAAGGACCTGATTGCCGAGTGCGAGACCGACAAGGTGTACCGCTGCTCGGTGCCGGCCTTCCACCGGGGCCTGGAGTACTACCGCATCCGCCAGATGATGATCCGCGACGTGCGCCTGGTCTACGCGCCGTCCGACACGGTCGGCAACTACGGCGGCGATATCGACAATTATGAATGGCCACGCCACACGGGCGACTACTCCTTCCTGCGCGCCTACGTCGGCAAGGATGGCCGCCCGGCCGACCCGTCGCCGGACAACGTGCCCTACAAGTCGAAGGATTTCCTGGTGGTGTCGGCCGAAGGCCTGAAGGCGGGCGACCCCGTGCTGCTGGCCGGCTACCCGGGCCGTACCAGCCGCTACAAGCTGCCGACCGAAGTGCGCTTCGCCCAGCGCACCAGCTACCCGGCCCAGGTGGCCGAGTACCAGGCCGACCTGGACACGATTGCCGCCGCCACCAAAGCCAAGGCCGATGACGAAGTGCGCTACGCGTCGGTGGTCAAGTCGATCAACAACCGCATGAAGAAGACCCAGGGCCTGCTGGACGGCTTCGCGCGCAAGGACATTGCCGCCATCAAGGACGTGCAGGATGCCGAGTTCCGCGCCTGGTACGGCAAGCAGCCGGGCGTGTCCCAGGCCATGCTGGCCGAGCTGGATGCGGCGATCGCCGCCGACATGGCGCTGGAGCAGGAGCTGTTCGCGTGGAACGTGGCGACCAACAGCGACCTGCTGAAAAGCGCGCGCACCCTGTACCGCCTGGCGCAGGAACGGGCCAAGCCGAACGCCGAGCGCGAAGCGGGCTACCAGGAACGCGACCTGACCTTCATCAAGGCCCGCCTGACGCGCCTGGAACAGTCGTATGTGGCCGGCGTCGACCAGGCCCGCTTCGTCGCCGGCCTGCAGCGCTATGCGAAGCTGGCGACGCGCCCGCAAGGACTGGACCCGCTGCTGCCTGCCGCGGCCGACGTGCCCAAGCTGTATGCGAACACGAAGCTGGGCGATACCGCCACCCGCCTGGCATTGCTGGACAAGGATGCCGCCACCCTGGCAAAGTCCGACGACGCCTTTATCCGCCTGGCCATCAAGCTCGATGCCATCGACCGGGCACTGGAGAACCGCTCGAAGGAAGTGGACGGCAACCTGGAGAAGGTGATCCCGCAGTACATGAGCGCCGTCATCGCGTGGAAGAAGTCGCAGGGCAAACCGGTCTACCCGGACGCCAACTCCACCTTGCGCGTCACCTACGGCACCGTATCGCCTTACTCGCCGAAGGACGGCATCACGAAGGGCCCGTTCACGACGGTGGAAGGCATCGCCGAGAAGCACACCGGCAAGGAGCCGTTCAACGCCCCGGCCGCACTGCTCGATGCCGTCAAGGCCAAGCGCTACGGCCAGTTCAAGGACCCGGTCCTGGGCACGGTACCCGTGAACTTCCTCTCGAGCGCCGACACGACGGGCGGCAATTCCGGCTCGGCCATCGTCAACAAGCGCGGTGAGCTCATCGGCCTGAACTTCGACTCCACCTACGAGTCGATCACGAAGGACTGGTACTTCGACCGCGACATCACCCGCGCCATCCACCTGGACGTGCGCTACATGCTGTGGGTGATGAAGGAAGTCGACCATGCCGACAATCTGCTGAAGGAAATGACGATCAAGTATCCTCGCAAACAAGCGGGCAACTAAGCGGGCAACTAAGCGGGCAACTAAGCGGGCAACTAAGCGGGCAAATAAGCGGGCAAATAAGCGGGCAAACAAGCCGCCGGCTCGTATCGATGAAGAACCGCCATTCGCGAGGATGGCGGTTTTTTTTTGCGCCGGCATCGTGACAATTGGCGAGAATTAAGCGTGCCTGGGAAACCTATACTGGCGCTGCGCTGCCGACCCGCGCAGCGGCCACCTTGCCAGGAGATGAAGACCATGCCCGTTACCAAACCCCTCGCATTGACTGTCGCCCTTGCATTTGCCGCCGGTGCATGTGCCGCCCCGACCGAGACGGCCATCCGGCTAGACGCCGACGGTGCCATCCACGGCAGCCTGCTGCTGCCCGATGGCGCGGGGCCCGCCCCGGTGGTGCTGCTCATCGCCGGCTCCGGCCCGACGGACCGCGACGGCAATGGTCCCGGCTTGAAGAACGACAGCCTGCGGCAGCTGGCGCAAGCGCTGGCGGCGGCCGGCGTGGCCACTGTACGCTATGACAAGCGGGGCATCGCCGCCAGCGCGCCGGCCGCACTTTCCGAGGCGGATCTGCGTTTCGAGCACTATGTGGACGACGCGGCGGCGTGGGTGCGCAAGCTCAAGGCCGACCGGCGCTTCACGAAGACCGTCGTCGTCGGTCACAGCGAGGGTGCCCTGATCGGCATGCTGGCGGCCGGCGCGGCAGGCGCCGATGGCATGGTGTCGCTGGCGGGGCCGGGCCAGCGCGCATCGAACGCCTTGCGCGGCCAGTTCGCGGGCAAGCTGCCGCCGGGCCTTGCGGCGCACAGCGAAAGAATCCTGGCTTCCCTGGAGCAGGGCAAGCCGGCCGGCGACGTGCCGCCGGAACTGGCCATGCTGTATCGCCCCAGCGTGCAGCCTTACCTGATTTCCTGGTTCCGCTACGATCCGGCGCGGGAGTTCGCCCGGTTGAAGATGCCGGCGGTCGTGATCCAGGGCAGCACCGATTTCCAGGTGGGCGTCAAGGATGCGTTCACCTTACAGCAGGCCCGACCCGGCACGGCGCTGGTGGTCGTGCCGGGCATGAACCATGTGCTGAAGATGGCGCAAGGCGACGGCCAGGCCCAGGCCACGGCGTATGCGACGCCGGATGTGCCGCTGTCGCCGAACCTGGTATCGGCGGTGGCCCGCTTCGTCCAGGCACGTTGACCGGTCAGCCGCGCAGCAGCGCCAGGGTGGTGCCGTCCGGCTTGCCGCCGTAGAAATTGTCGAGCGCCTTGCGGAACAGGGCGTTGTCGTGGGTGGCGCGGCAGAACAGCGTCATCGACGAATGGAATTTCTGCGCGTCGACGTCGCCCAGGATGCGGACGATGGGCTGGCCGGCATGGCTGTTGACCAGTTCCGTGCATTCGCACAGCCGGGTGCCCAGCACGTCGTCGGCCAGGTAGGCACGCGCCACGGCCAGCGAGGCGATGCCGTAGAAGCGGCTCGTTTCCGAGTGGCCCAGGCCGCGCAGCTGGGGAAAGATGAACCACATCCAGTGGCTGCGCTTGCGGCCGTCGCACAGTTCGCGCAGGACCTGGCCGTAGACTGGCGCCTGGGCCGTGACGAAACGTTCCAGGTCGAGGTGGGTGGCGCTGTCCGGATTGGCGTACATGCTGGTCTCCCATGGCTGGGCGTCGGCCCGGGCCGATAGTGTAGCCCAATGCCGGCCGGGGCGGCGCAGGGCACGCCGGCGTGGCATAATCCTGCGTCCTCATCGGCGCTATGCAATGAACCAATCCCTGATCCTTTTCGGCCTTGCCACCACCCCGCTGGAGCTGCTCTCCTTCGTCCTGTCGATCGTCACCGTGTGGCTGAACATCCGCCAGAACCACTGGGCCTGGCTGTTCGCGATCCTGTCGTCGGCCATGTACGGCGCCGTCTTCTTCGAATCGAAGCTGTATGGCGACATGGGCCTGCAACTGGTGTTCATCTCCGTTTCCGTGTGGGGCTGGTACCAGTGGCTGCACGGCGACGACCGCCACGAACGCCTGCCCGTGACGGCGCTGACGTGGCGCGGCAGGGGCGTCGCCGCCCTGGCGTGGCTGCTGGCCTTTGCCGTGCTGGCGTGGTTCCTGCGCTCGTTCACCGACACCGACGTGCCGGTGTCGGACGGCTTCCTGACGGCGGGCAGCCTGGTGGGGCAGCTGCTGTTGTCGCGCAAGCGGCTGGAGAACTGGCACGTGTGGATCATCGTCGACGTGCTGTATGTGGCGCTGTACGTGCACAAGGGCCTGATGCTGACGGCGCTGCTGTACGGCCTGTTCGTCTTCATGGCCATCGCCGGCCTGCAAGCGTGGCGGCGGTCGATGGAGGGCGATGCCGTCGGCAGCGCGGCGATGGTGCTGAAATGACGGCCTTCGGCGGCCAGGCCATGCGGGTGGCGATCGTCGGCAGCGCGTCCTCCGGCAAGACCACGCTGGCGCAGGCCCTGGCCCTACGCTACGAGTCCGTATGGGTGCCCGAATACCTGCGCGAATTCGTCGAGACGCGGGGACGTGTGCCGGTGGAAGCAGACCAGCTGCATATCGCCCAGACCCAGGCCGCGCGGGAAGACCTGGCGGCCGCGCGGGCCGGGCGCTTCGTGTTCTGCGATACGACGCCGCTGATGACGGCCGTCTACAGCCGCCATTATTTCGGGCGCATCGACGACGCGCTGGCGCAACTGGCGGCCAGCCGCCGTTACGACGTCACGTTCGCCTGCGCGCCGGACATCCCGTGGCAGCCGGACGGCCTGCAGCGCGAGCCGGAAGACCAGAGCGCCGCCGTCAACACGATCCTGACGGCCGAGCTGATCTCGCGCGGCATCGCCCACGTGCGCATCCACGGCCCGTTGGAGCAACGCATGGCGCAGGTCGAGGCCGTGCTCGGCCGCTGATCGGTTCGCCGCGCATTCGGTGTCTGACGCCGAATGCGCGGCGTTGCCCGAAAACCGGTCGGCCCGCCGCGGCGGTCAGGCACCGGTTTTCGGGCAACACGTCTGAATCAGGTGTCTGACACCGGGTGAAGCGGCCGGGTCAGAAATCCAGTTGGGCCGACACGCGGAAGGTGCGCTCGGGGCCGGGGAACAGGTAGCCGCCCAGGTCCTGCGTGACGTCGCGCCAGTAGAACTTGTCGAAGGCGTTGCGTACTTGCGCGCGCAGGGTCAGCGGCATGCCGCCGGCGCGGGTGGCGTAGGAGGCGCCCAGGTTGACGACGTGGTACTTCGGCACCATCACCGAGTTGGCCTGGTCGAAGGCCTTCTTTGCCACGAACTGCCAGTCGCCGTTGATTCTCAGGCCCGGCACCTGCGGCAGCGCGTATTCGGCGAAGACCGTGGAGCGGAAGGCCGGCACGTTGGTGACGCGCTTGCCGTCGAAGAAGGCCTGGCCCGTGCCGTCCTGCTCCGTGTGCAGCGCCGCCAGCGAGGCGCCCACCGTCAGCTCGCGCGTGGCCTTGCCCTGCGCGCTCATTTCCAGACCCCGGTGGCGCGCTTCGCCGTTGCGCACGAAGGTGTTGGTGGCGTCCGTGTATTCAAGGCCCTTGTCGATCTGGAAGACGGCGGCGGCCAGGCTGATGCCCCTTACTTCCGCCTTGACGCCCGCTTCCACCTGCTTCGATTTGCCCGGCGCCAGCGCGCGGTTCGGGAACGTCGTGCCGATCGGGGCGATGCCGCCGTGCTCCAGGCCCTGCGCATACGATACGTAACCGGATACGTTGGCGCGCGGGCTGTATACCAGCGCCACGTTCGGCAGCCAGAAACCGGCGTCGGTCTGCGCATCCAGGCCCACCTCGTTGCGGCGCACCTTCGTGTAGCGGGCGCCCGCGTGCAGCTTCAGGGCTGCCGTCAGGCCGACGATGTCCTGCACGAAGGCGGAGCTCTCCCTGTCGACACGGCGTTCGGTGGCCGGGTCGCCCGTCCACTTCAGCGGCTGCACGGCGACGGGGCGGTAGATATTGCTCACGCCCGCATACTCGTACAGGTAGTCGGCCCAGCTTTCCTTGTTCTGGAAATACGACAGCCCGGCCGTCAGCTCGTGGCGCAGCGCGCCCGTGGCGAAGCGGCCCTGCAGCATGGCCTGCGCCGCCAGGGGCTTCTTCTTCTCGCCCAGGCTGCGGTAGTCGTAGACGTCGTAGTCGCCGTTGCCGCAGAAGCCCGGATACAGTTCCTGCGCCGTGCAGCCGTAGGGGAAGGCGGTGTAGTCGTCGCGCTTGAAGTCGTGGCGGTTGGCGCTGACGACGGCCTGCCATTCAGGGTTGAAGCGGTACTGGAAGCGCACGCCGATATTGCTGCTTTCCGTTTCGACGGGGTAGCTCCACGGCTGGTTGTTGAGCATCGTGTCGGCCGCCACGTTCGGCAGCGACACGCCGTTGATCAGCTGGAAGCCGGGCGCGGAGACCTGCGATTTCTTCTGGTAGTCGGCATCGATCTGCAGCAGCGCCTGCGGCGTGATCTGCCAGTCGAAGGCGCCGGAGATGAAGTTGCGGTGGCCGTCGGCACCGTCGATGTACGAGCGCAGGCGCTCGCCCGCCAGGTTGACGCGGTAGCCGAAGCGGCGGTCGGCGAAGCGCCCGCCCAGGTCCAGCGTGCCCAGCACGGTGCCCCGTTCGCTCACTTCCAGCAGGGCGGAACGCAGGGTTTCATTGGTGGGACGCTTGGTGACGTAGTTGACGATGCCGCCGGGCGCGGCCACGCCGGCCTGCAGGCCCGCCAGGCCCTTCAGCACCTCGATGCTGTCCTTGTTCTCCAGCGGGATCTGGGTGTCGCCGGAAATGGCGAGGCCGTCCTTGCGGTAGCTGCGCGCGTTGTCCAGCTTGAAGCCGCGGATGGCGAACTGCTCGGCATAGCCGACGGCGTTGTAGGCGTCGCCGATGCTGGCGTCGTAGCGCGACGCGTCGGTGGTGGAACGGATGTTCAGCGCCTGCAGCTGCTCGCGCGTGATGACGCTGACGGAAGCGGGCGTCTGCAGCAGCGGCGCGTCGGAGAAGCCGGCCACGGAGGCGCGTTCGGCGCCGGCGCGGGTGGCGGTGATGACGACTTCCGTGACGTCCTGCTCCGGCGGCGCGGCCTGGGTCTGGGCGAGTACGGGGAAAGCCTGCGCTACGGCGAGCGCGGCGGCGGATAACACGATCTTGGTCTTGTACATTGTGTGCTCTTCGGGTTCGGCGGAACCAGCGACGGAGCACTCAAAGGAGGAGGGGTGAACACCACATTTGCGCTTTCCTTCGCTGGCATTATCCAGATCAGGTACGAAGGGTATTTCTCACCCGGAAACGCATTCCAGGACCCCCAGCGAGGGCGAAGCTTACCACATCCGCCTGCAAATTCGTGCGCCATGCTTTCAGTCGTATTGTTACACTTGAGGAAAGACTGCCCAGGGCCGACAATGCTGCCTGCCGACGCCGATTTCCCGGTGTCGGAATCACGAGCTTGAAATTTTGCTGAACCATCGGAGAGCCCCCATGACGCAGGAACATGTTGTCGAACCCCGCGAGAACCTGAACGCCCAGGTGCTGGACATGCACCGGGGCCTGACCGCGCTGATCGACAAGCTCGGTACGCTCGACATGCTGAACCAGCGCATCGAGGCCTGCACCGACCCCGAGCTGAAGCTGGTCCTGGCGAACCAGCGCGACGGCGCCCGCAAGCATGTGGCGATGCTGCTGGAATGGGCACGGCGCCGCGACAGCAAGCTCGACAAGGAACTGCGCGAAGCCCTGTTCAAGGCAGGCCCCATCGCGGCGCAGTATCATTACGGCGAGGAGCCCTGAGCGCTCCTGCCACGGCACAACAAGCAGGACAACAGTGCGAACAATCGAATAACGCACGTATAGGGGAGCGTGCCGGTGCTGCAGCGCCGGCGCGGGTCCCGCCAGAAAAGGGATATATGAAGTTACAGCCTTATCACGAAGGAAGCTGGTTTGCCGTGCCGCTGATTAACGGCGGCTTCGCGGCCGGACTGGTCGCCCGCATGTCGCCGCAAGGCAAAATCATGCTGGCCTACCTGTTCGGTCCGAAACGTCCGGCGATGCCGGCCCTGGCCGAGTTGCAGAGCCTGACGGCGCACGATGCGCTGAAGGCCATCCGCACGGGCGACATGGCCCTGGCCAACGGCCGCTGGCCCGTACTGGGCGATGCCGAGCGTTTCGACCGCAACGACTGGCCCGTGCCCGTCTTTATCCGCCGGTCGGACACCTTGAAGCGGGCCTGGCAGGCCACGTACGCGGACGACCCGGCCAAGCCGGAGCGCGAAGTGTCGGTGCCGTACGAAACCGAGGGGCTGGAAAGCGATTCCCTGTACGGCTATGGGTCCACCGAGCTGCTGCTGACGAAACTGCTGGAGCAGCCGGACCCGGCCCACCAGAACCTGCCCCAGTAGGTTTTTCCGGAAACTGATATTGCAGGGGAGGGGCACATGCACCAGGGTGGATGTTTCTGCGGCGCGATCCGCTACCTCGTCACGGCCACGCCGTTCAACAGCACCTTGTGCCACTGCACCATGTGCCGCCGCGCCGCCGGCGCGCCTGCCGTGGCCTGGTTTTCCGTGCCCAAGACAGGGCTGCGCTATACCGCCGGGACGCCCGCCTGTTACGCATCCAGCCCCGGCGTGCTGCGCCGGTTCTGCGCCGCCTGCGGCACCCAGCTGACGTTCGAGGATGCCCGCTGGCCCGACGAGATCGACATCACCACCGCCAGCCTGGACGACCCGGAGCTGATTCCGCCGGGCTACCATAGCTTCATGCAAAGCCATGTGCGGTGGCTGCAACTGGCCGATACCTTGCCGCGTTATGTGCGTACGCGGGCCGAGGGAGCGGTGCAGCTGCCTTGACCCACTGTAGTTACCTGCCGTGCCACGCAGGCGGCGGCGCGCTCCAGCAGCAGCGTTCGCTCGCGCTCGTTCTGCGTCAGCCCGGCGGCCCGTTCGAGTTCGGCCCGCGCTTCGGCCAGGCGCCCCAGCTTGAAGAGAAAATCGCCCCGCACGCTGGGCAGCAGGTGGTAGTGGCGCAGCACCGGTTCGTCCAGCAGGTCCTCGACGATCTCCAGGCCCGCGGCCGGGCCGAAGGCCATCGCAACGGCCACGGCCCGATTGAGTTCGACGACAGGGGACGGCGCCAGCTGGGCCAGCGCGTCGTACAGCGCGGCGATGCCGGTCCATGGCGTATCCCCGGCGCGGCGCGCGCGGGCGTGGCAGGCCGCGATGGCCGCCTGCAGCGCATACGGCCCCAGCGCCTTGCCCCGTTCGGCGGCCACCTGTTCCGCCCGCGCCAGCGCGGCCAGGCCGCGCCGGATCAGGAGCTGGTCCCAGCGCGAGCGGTCCTGGTCCAGCAGCAGGACCGGCACGCCTTGGGCATCGGTGCGGGCCCGGGCCCGCGAGGACTGGATCTCCATCAGCGCCACCAGGCCGTGCACTTCGCTTTCGCCCGGCACCAGCCCGGCCAGGATGCGGCCCAGGCGCAAGGCCTCGTCGCACAGGGCCGGACGCATCCAGTCGGCGCCGGCGCTGGCGGCATAGCCTTCGTTGTAGACCAGGTAGATCACTTGCAGCACCGAAGCGAGCCGCTGCACCAGTTCGTGTCCGACGGGGACGTCGAACGGCACCCGCGCCTCGGCCAGGGTGCGCTTGGCGCGCACGATGCGCTGGGCCACCGTGGCCTCGGGCACGAGGAAGGCGCGGGCGATTTCGTCGGTGGTCAGGCCGCCCAGCAGGCGCAGGGTCAATGCCACGCGACCTTCGGTGGGCAGAACCGGGTGGCAGGCGATGAAGACGAGGCGCAACAAATCGTCGCCGATCCGGTCGTGGGCATCGCGTTCCAGGTCGGGTGCGGCATCCTGCAACTGGCTTTCGATCTCGAACGCCAGTTCACCTTCGCGCGCCTGTTCCAGCTTGCGGTGGCGCAGCCAGTCGAGCGCCCGGTTCCTTGCCGCCGTCATCAGCCACGCCGCCGGGTTGGCGGGCAGGCCGGCGGCAGGCCACGTTTCCAGCGCGCTGACGAGGGCTTCCTGCGCCATTTCCTCGGCCAGCCCGACGTCGCGCAGCATGCGCGCCACCGCGGCGATGATGCGGGCCGATTCGATGCGCCAGACCGCCTCGATGGTGCGGTGCACGGCGTTTGCCGTCATCGTGCCGGCGCCGTCGCCATGGCCACCCCGCGCAGCGCGACCTCGCGCAGTTCCACTTCCATCCTTGGTCCGAGCGGGAAGGGATATGCCTCGATCCAGTCGACCGCCTGCTGCCGCGTGGCGGCCTGGATCAGCCAGTAGCCGGCAATCAGTTCCTTCAGTTCCGTGAACGGCCCGTCGATGACGGCGGCGCGGCCCCCGCGCAGCTTCAGACGCGCGCCTTTCGACGTCGGCTGCAGGCCCGCGCCGGCCAGCACGATGCCGGCCGCGACGCCTTCGGCATTGCAGCGGTTCATGCGTTCGATGACTTCCGGCGGCGGCACCGGGTCCGCCTCGGTCGTCTCGTCCGAACGCAGCAGCACGACGTAGGGCGTCAGCGACGGTGCCCGGCCCGTGTCGATGCTGTGGCAGTCGCCGCTGCAGCCTGTCTCGCGCACTTCCAGTTCGACATCGCCTTCGTCGTCGGCAACGTGCCAGCCGCGCGCCCATTCCAGCGCCGCCGCCTTCGACGGCGCTTCGATGATCGTGAAACCGGCCACCAGTTCATCAAGCGGGAAGGGGCCTTCGTGCAAGGTCCAGCCGTCTTCGGTGCGCCGCAGGCGTGCACCGTGGGCGCTGGGGCGCAGCCAGCGTCCGCCCGCTACCCCGTCCACCAGGCCGCCGGGCGGAAACGCATCGCTTTCCGAGCCGCCGCCGGCCCGCCGTATCACCATGAATTGCATCAAGCCCTCCCCATCGTGGACCTCACGCCGTCTGCCGGCGCAGCCGTTCTTCCTGCTCGCGCAGTTCGGGCGTCAGCTCGGCACCGAAATCCTCGGCCTCGAAGACGCGGCGGATTTCCACCTCGTCGCCGTCCTGCATGGGTGCGCGCCGGACCCATTCGATCGCCTCGTCCATCGACTTTACCTGGATCAGCCAGAAGCCGGCAACGAGTTCCTTCGTTTCGGCGAACGGCCCGTCGACGACCTGCGGCGTGCCACCGCCGAAGCGCACCCGGGCCCCGCGCGCGCTGGGATGCAGACCTTCGCCGGCCAGCAGTACGCCGGCGTTGACCAGTTCCTCGTTGTACTTGCCCATCGCCGTCAACAGCTCGGTGGACGGCATCTTGCCCGCCTCGGAATCGGCATTGGCTTTTACCAGGATCATGAATCGCATGGCGATACTCCTTATTGCTCGAAGGCGGCGCATTCGGGCGCCGACTTCGACGCTTCGATGGCTTCCTCGGGGCTGACCTCGCGGATATGGGTGGCGAGCGACCACAGGTGGCCGAACGGATCCGTCACCATGCCGTAGCGGTCGCCCCAGAACATGTCCGCCACGGGCATCTTGGTGGTGGCGCCCGCGTCCAGCGCGCGCTGGAAGGCGGCATCGACATCTTCCGTGTAGAAATGCAGCGTGACGGGGGAGCCGTTCAGGGTTTGCGGGCCGACGCAGCCCATTTCCGGGAATTCGTCCACCAGCATGATGTTGGAATCGCCGATCTTCACCATCGCGTGCATCAGCTTGCCGCTGCCGTCCGGCACGGGCATGCGCGCCATCTCGACGGCGCCGAAGGCTTTCTTGTAGAACTCGATGGCGGCGGCGGCATCGCGGCACACCAGGTGGGGCGTGATCGTGTGCATGTCGTCTGGAACTTTTTTAGGCTGATTCATCGTCATCTCCTCGGTTGTGGTCGCAAGAGCGGGTGTGCTCTCATGATCGACGACGAATGATGAAAAGACAAATCGACAAACGCTAAAAAATATTTTTTGTTGCAGACGGACTCAAGCTTTGCGCTGCCTCAATATGGGTCAGGTCAAACGGCGCTCATTTCGATATGGATCAGCAGGCCGCCACCGTCGCGGTTGCTCAACTGGAACTCCGCGCCATGGCGTTGCAGGACGCGCTCGACGATGGCCAGGCCCAGGCCGGCGCCATTGGCCTGGCTGCGGGCTTCGTCCAGCCGGGTGAACGGCTTGAGCAGCTCGCCGATGCGCTCGGGCGGCACGCCGACGCCGTGGTCCTGCACGTCGATCACCACTTTTTTCAAGGCATGCATGCCCTTGACGGTGCAGCGGATGTCGATCTCGGCCATGTCGGTGCCGGGGGTTTTGCCATAGCGCCGGGCATTCTCGATCAGGTTGTGGATCACGCGCTTCAGGTCGGTGCCGTTGCCCAGCACGTGGGCGCCGGGCGCGATATCGGTGATGACGCGCACGTCCGGCAGCCGGCCCACTTCGTGCGCCACTTCCTGCAGCATGGCGCTGGCATCGACGTTGACGAAACTCGACGCCTCGGTCGGCTTGGCGTAGTCGAGGAACTGGGCAATGATGGCGTCCATCTGGGCGATATCGGACTGCATGCCTTCGCGCGCCTCGGGCGACAGGTCGGCCATTTCCACTTCCAGCTGCATGCGCGTCAAGGGCGTGCGCAAATCGTGGGAAATACCGGCCAGGATCACGGCGCGGTCCGATTCGACCTGCTGCAGGTCGTCGACCATCTGGTTGAAGCTGCGGTTGGCCAGGCGGATTTCCTTCGGCCCCTTTTCCGGCAGGGGATCGGGGCGGCGGCCCTGGGCGATGGCGCGGGTGGCGGCCGTGAGGCGGCGCAGCGGCGCGTTGATCAGGCTCGACAGCAAGGCCGCGCCCAGCAGCGACACGATCGACACGACGGCGGCCCAGCCCAGCCATTGCACCCCCGTCAGTCCCGTGATGCGTTCCCGTTCCAGCATCAGCCAGTACGAGTCCTCGCCGATGCGAAAGCTGACCCAGAAGCCGCGCATGCCGTTGACGCGGGCGGAAAAACGGGTGTCCTTGCCCAGCTTGGCCTTGACGAGCTTTTCGATGTCCGGCATCAGGGCGTTGCCCGGCGGCGGCTCGACTTCGTCGTCCTCCTCCAGCAGGAAGACGCGGATGCCTTCGTTCGAGACCAGCTCGAACAGCAGCTCCGTGCGCAGCTCGGGGGCCGAGTGCGTCAGCGCAGCGCGGGTAATGGTGACGACCGAGATGACCTGGGCAGCCAATTGCTGGGCCTGCGGCTCGCGCTGGACCACGCTGATCATGCCGATCCACGAGGCCAGCGACAGGGTCGTCAGCACGCCCAGCAACAGGAAGGTACGCCAGAACAAGCCGCTCTTGAAGCGGCTCAAGGGCGGGAACTTCAGCGGTGGAAACTTCAACGGTGGCAACTTCAAGGAGGAAAAGTCCATGCTGGATCAGCGCGGCTGTCCCTCCGGAATGAAGACATAGCCCAGTCCCCACACGGTCTGGATGTACAGCGGGCTCGACGGGTCCGGCTCGATCAGCTTGCGCAAGCGCGAAATCTGCACGTCCAGGCTGCGGTCGAACACCTCGTACTCGCGGCCCCGCGCCAGCTCCATCAGCTTCTCGCGCGACAGGGGCTGGCGGGCGTGGCGGGCAAACACTTTCAGCACGGAGAATTCGCCTGTCGTCAGCGGCACCGTGTCGCCGTTCTTCTTCAAGGTGCGCGTACCCAGGTCCAGCACGAACTGGCCGAACTCGAAGGTCTGCGGCGTTTCCGACGGCGCGCCGGGAATCTCGTCCGGCGCCTTGCGGCGCAGCACGGCACCGATGCGCGCCACCAGCTCGCGGGGATTGAACGGCTTCGGCAGGTAATCGTCGGCGCCCATTTCCAGGCCGACGATGCGGTCGACGTCCTCGCCCTTGGCCGTCAGCATGATGATGGGCGTCTGGTCGCCGGCGCCACGCAGGCGGCGGCAGATCGACAGGCCGTCCTCGCCCGGCAGCATCAGGTCCAGCACGAGCAGGTCGTAGCGCTCGCGCAGCCACAGTTTGTTCATTGCCGTGGCGCTTTCGGCCGTAAAGACGTTAAATCCCTGTTCAGTCAGGTAGCGGCGCAGCAGGTCACGCAGGCGGACGTCGTCGTCCACCACCATGATCTTGGCCTGGTGGCCGGCTGGGCCAGCGCTGCTGGCGGGAGTGTTGCCGGAATCTGTAGAAGTATTGGTCATAAGGCTGTCGGAATTGTCAGAACCATGTCGCTATGGTAACGTCATAATGCGCGACGGGGCGCCTTGGACGGCACCCATTACAAAGTGTTACATTCTTTACCCGAACGCACTGTCCCTCATAGGGAAACGGGCATACACTTGGTTAATCGGCTGGTTCGATCCCGACACACTTCATGGTTCAGTTGGATCGGTTGGGGCGAATGCGCAGCAGCGGCGGCACACAGTGTTTTTTTAAAGGGCAGGCAATGAGCGATCGGGCACACAATCGGAGCAAGGCATCGGGCACGGGTTTTCGTGCACGGGCCGCCGTTGTGCTCGGCTTCCTGGCCTTGTCGCTGGTCGGCATTGCCCAGGCGGGGCCGAACGACGGCCCGCCGCGCCGGGATGACCGGGGTCAGCAGCAGAACCAGCAATCCCAGCAGAACCGGCGCGACAGCCGCTGGGGCGATGCCAGCGACGGCCGCTCCTTCGAGGCCCGGGCCGAGGAGCAGCGCCGCCTGATGCAGGAAAACGCCAACAACGCGGAAATGTCGCGCCGCATGAGCCGCATGACGGCCGACGAGCGGCGCGACCTGCGGCGCCAGATCAACGAAGCGGGGCAGGAAGTGTATTCCGTCACGCCCCGTCGCTGACAGCATCGCCGACCACAGTCGCAGTATCCAGCCAGTATTCCGCCGGGGCCGTTCGCAAGAGCGGCCCCGTTGTTTTGTCCGCCCCATTCGACACCGTCGCGCCGTATCTCGAGCGCGCTTGATCGCGCGCAAGAGCCCGCCGTGGGTGCCGTCCTACAGTTTCCGTACGGAATGTACATGGCGGAACTCATGGACGAACTCTCGGACAAGGTGTTGGCAACGGCAGGCGACCAGGGTGCGGCATCCACGCCGCCCGGCCCCGTGCTGGTGCAGTGCGACGACGGCGTCTTCTTCGGCGCCGGCAGCACGGCGCAGACTTGCCAGGACGCCGTGGCCCGCATCTTCGCCAGCGGCGGCCATTTCACGGGGCTCGACTACGACGTCTTCCTGCGCCATGTCTTCGGGCCGCTCCCCGTCCCCATCGAGGGCCCAGTGCGCCTTGCCGCCGGCATCGAGCCCTTCATCCCGGCCCGGCGCGCGCTGTACAAGTCCGTGCGCATCGTGCAGGGCGAAGCGCATTACTGCTTCGAACCTGTGTTCCTCGACGCCGGCGCGGGCCGGCCGCCGGCGGTCCGACTGTCCTTCGACGAATTTGTCGCAGACATGTGGGCCAAGGGCATCCGCTTCGGCATCGATGCCGACGCCGTGCGGGCCGCCATCGCCGGCGGCCGCACCCTGCGCTGCGTCGTTGCGCGCCGGCGCGATCCCGTGCCGGGGCAGGATGCCCGCGTCGCCGAAGTGGCCGATACCCTGCACCGGTCGAACGCGCCGCGCGAACTGCCCGGCGGCCGCCTGGACCTGCACAGCTTCCAGAACCGCTTTCCCCAGGTGGCGGCGCGCCAGCGGCTCTTGAGGAAAGTGCCGCGTACGGCCGGCACGACCGGCTTCGAGCTGTCCGGCATCGCCATCGCGGCGCCCGCCGGGCGCGACGTGGAACTGGTGACGGTGGCGGGGCCGGGCACCGTCATCGAGCACGCGGACGGCACCGACTACCTGGTGGCGGCCGTGCAAGGCTTCGTCAGCGTCGACCATCGCAGCGCGCGGGTGTCGATCGGCGCGAAAATCGTCAACCGCGACGGCGTCAGCACCCGCACCACGGGCAACCTGCAGCTGCAGGGCGACTACGAGGAATTCGGCGAGGTGCAGGAAAAGCGCATCGTCGAAGGCGCCGGCATCACCATCCACGGCGACGTGTTCGGCCGCATCGTCTCGCGCGGCGGCACCATCACCTTGCGGCGCAACCTGATGGGCGGCGCCGCCGTCAACGCCGATGGCGACATCCGCGTCGGCGGCGTGGCGGCCAATGCCGTGCTGCGCACCCGGGCCGGCGAAGTGCACGTGCTGCGGGCGCAGAACTGCGTGATCGCGGGCACCACGGTGCACATCAGGCATGCCGTCAATTGCGAGATCGTGGCCGACACCGTGGTGATCGGCTGCGCCACCGGTTGCGCCATCGCCGCTCGCCACATCGCCATCGACATCGCGGGTCCGCGCAAGCAGAACGAAATGAACCTGTTCGCCCTGGTACCCGACACGGCCCGCCACGACGCGGAGGTGGCTGACTTCGCCGCGCGCGCGGCCGCCTATGGCCGCCTGACGCAGCGCCATACGGAGGCCATCGGCGAGCTGAGGGCGCGACAGGACGTGCGCGGCTACCTGGCCCTGGCCCAGCGGGTGCGGCAGGGCGAAGTACACCTGACGCCGCCGCAGCTGGCGCTGTTTCGCAAGATGGCCGCCAAGGCGGCCCCGGTGCTGCAGGAAGTGGGCAAACTGACCCTGGCAGCCCGGCAGGCCCGATCGCAGCAGGTGGCGATGGGCGAGCAGGCCCTGGCGGCGCGGCGGCGCCGCGATGCGCTGGCCGGCGACGTGCGCTGCCAGGTCGGGCAACTGGCGGGCGAGACGCAGCTGCGCATCCTGGCGGTGGACCCGTACGCCGCGCCAGCCTGGCATATGACGTCGCAGGAAGTGCGGGCCCGCCTGCGCGGCGCGGCCCAGCAGCACGCGCCAGTCGCCGGAGGCAGTGCCGGCGCGCTGGCGTGGCAGCCGCCTTCCGGTCTTACGCCGTGAAGCGCACCGGCGCGGCCGGCAGCAGGCTTTCGCCTTCGGTGGAGTGCACGAAGCGTTCCACCATGCCGCGCGCGTGGAACAGGGAATGGGCCAGCGCCTGGGTCGTGTCCAGCACGGGCGTGACGCAGCAGTCGACGCCGTCGAACAGCGTGCACCACTGCGCCTGCGTGCGCGTGGCGAACAGTGCGTCCAGTTCCGCCTGCACGGCCAGCGCATCGTCGCCGCCGACTCTCTGGCCCAGCTGCCAGTGCCGCCCCGCCAGGTCCGGCCGCCCCAGCACGGCGCAGCAGCCCTGCCAGAATTTCAGTTCCAGCGCGCCGACGGCCATCCAGCGGCCGTCCAGGGTACGGTAGACGTTATAGCAGGGCACCCCGCCCGTCAGCAGGTCGCGCCCCGGCGGTGCCGCCTGGCCGTTGTTGTGGGCCACCAGCGGCATGATGTTGTGGGCGAACACGGCGTCCGTCATCGACACGTCGACGAAGCTGCCCATCCCGCCACACTTGACGGCCACCAGCGCGGCCAGGATGCCCTGCACGGCCGACTGGGCGCCGCCCAGCAGGTCGCCCACCTGCAGGTTCGGCAGCACGGGGCGGCCGTCCGGCCCGGCGTTCTGCGCCAGCATGCCGGCAAGGCCCGTGTAGTTGATGTCGTGGCCTGCCAGATGCGCCATCGGACCGGTGGCGCCGTAGCCGGAAATGGCGCACATCACGAGGCGGCGATTGCGGCTTTTCAGATCCTGCCAGCCCAGGCCCAGGCGGTCCATCACGCCCGGCCGGAAGCTTTCCACCAGCACGTCGGCCGTGTCGACCAGGGCGAGCAGCGCGTCGCGTCCGGCCGCGTCCTTCAGGTCCAGGCGCAGCAGGCGCTTGCCCCGGTTGACGGCCACGAAGAACTGCGAGACTTCGCAGCGTGCCGGACCGATGGCGCGGGCGTAGTCGCCGTCGCCGGGCTCTTCGATCTTCAGCACGTCGGCGCCCATCTCGGCCAGCCGCAGGGTGGCCACGGGGCCGGGAAGCAGGCGGGTGAGGTCGAGGACGCGGATGCCGGCGAGGGGCAGGGCGGGCGTTGACAAGGGCGGCTCCTTCGGCAAGGGAAGAGCCCCACGGTAGCGGCGGCCGGCGGTGCTGTCAATTGCTGTAAAACAGGGGACTGTTGCCGGTTTTGTCCGGGTCTTGTTCAGGCGGGCACGGCAGGTGGAATCATTGAGCCCGGTCAACGTGTCAAGGCCACCGACGGTTACGATGGTCAATGCCTGACTCTGCCGCCATGCGTCGCGGCGGCCACGATCGAGAAAGGAACACCATGCAAGCGCCGAAATTTGACACTGTCGCAGCGCACGGCGAAGTGCGCCAGTACCTGAGCTTCCGGCTGGGCGGCCTGGAATACGCGCTCGACTACAGCAATGTGCAGGAGCTGCGGCCCCTGAAGGCGCTCGAGCGCTTTGCCGCGGACGGCGAGATCGTCCAGGGCGTGGCCGTCTCCCGCGGCGTCATCATGCCCATCGTCGACATGCGCATCGCCTTCGGCCCGCGCCCGCCCGAGCACGATCCGGGCACGGACGTCATTATCCTGAAGCTGTCCAGCTGCGTGATGGGGATGGTGACGGACGGCATCACCGATATCGTCAGCCTGGCGCGCAGCCAGATCAAGCCCTTCCCGAACCTGAGCGCGGAAGCGGCGCGCGATGCCGACTACCTGCTGGGCCTTGCCGAAACGGGCGAGCGCCGCCTGATCGTGCTGGATATCGACCGGCTGATGGCGATCCGCCGCGTCAACCTGGGGTCCCGCCACGCCGCGTAACGTTCCACGGCGTGGCCGGCGGCATCATGCAGCCAGGGCTTCCAGCTGCTCCTGCAACCCCAGCCACTCGCCTTCCAGCTGTTCCAGGTCCTTCGTGTAGAAGGCCTGGTCGGCCAGCAGGGTTTTCAGCCTGGCCTTGTTGGCCGCATCGTAGATGGCAGGGTCCAGCAGCTGGGCATCGACTTCCGCCTTCTGCGCATTGCGCTTGGCGATCTGCTCTTCCAGCTTCCTGATCTTGTTCTCGATCGGCTTGCGCTGCGCAGACAGCTTCTGGCGCAGCTCCGCTTCCTGGCGCTTGTCGCGCTTTTCCACGGCCGGCGCGGCGGCCGGGGCGACGGGCGAGGCGGTCGGATAGGCCGTCTTGTTTTCCTTGCCGGCCGCCGGCAGTACATCCGTGCCCTTGCCCAGCTTGGTCTTGAACAGCCAGTCCTTGTAGTCGTCCAGGTCGCCGTCGAAAGGCTGCAGGCGGCCATCCGCGACGATGATGAACTGGTCCGTCGTGGCACGCAGCAGGTGGCGATCGTGCGAGACCACCACCAGCGTGCCTTCGAACTGGGCCAGCGCTTCCGTCAGCGCCTCGCGCGTTTCCAGGTCCAGGTGGTTGGTCGGTTCATCGAGCAGCAGCAGGTTCGGACGCTGCCAGACGATCAGCGACAGCGCCAGGCGTGCCTTTTCGCCGCCGGAGAACGGTGCGATCGGGCTCGTCACCATGGCGCCCGGGAAGTTGAAGCCGCCCAGGAAGTTGCGCAGCTCCTGCTCGCGCACCGTCGGCGCGATCTTCTGCAGGTGCCACAGGGGCGACTCCTCGTGGCGCAGCATCTCCACCTGGTGCTGGGCGAAATAGCCGATGGTCAGGCCCTTGCCCGTCGTGGCGATGCCTTCGAGCGGCATCAGTTCGCCCGCGATGGTCTTGATCAGGGTCGATTTGCCGGCGCCGTTCACGCCCAACAGGCCGATGCGCTGGCCGATCTGCAGGCTGAAATTGACGCCGTTGACGATGGTCTTCTCGCGGATCTCGTAGGTTTCCGGGTCCTCGCTGCGGTAGCCGCAATTGACGTCTTCCATCACCAGGAGGGGATTCGGGGCGCTCAGCGGCTCGCGGAATTCGAAGGAGAATTCGGCGGCGGCCCGCAGCGGCGCCAGTTCTTCCATCTTGGCCAGCGCCTTCATGCGGCTCTGGGCCTGCTTGGCCTTCGAGGCCTTGGCCTTGAAGCGGTCGATGAACGATTCCAGGTGGGCCTTCTTGCGGGCCTGCTTCTCGGCCGCGCCGGCGGCCAGGATCATCTGGGCCGCGCGCTGGCGCTCGAAGCTGGAGTAGTTGCCCGAGTAGCGTTTCAGCTTGCGCTCGTCGATATGGACGACGACGTTGACGATTTCGTCGAGGAAGTCGCGGTCGTGCGAAATGATGATCAGGGTGCCGGCATAGCGTTTCAGCCAGTCTTCCAGCCAGATGATGGCGTCCAGGTCCAGGTGGTTGGTCGGTTCATCGAGCAGCAGCAGATCCGAAGGGCACATCAGCGCCTGCGCCAGGTTCAGGCGCATGCGCCAGCCGCCGGAGAAACTGGCCACGCTCTGCTGCATCTGGTCGATCGAGAAGCCCAGGCCCAGCAGCAGCTGTTCGCCGCGCGACTGCACCGTGTAGGCGTCCGCGTCGGCCAGCGCGCTGTAGATCTCGCCGATGGCGATGCCGTTGTCCATTGAGTTCTGCGCCGTCTCGGGCAGCGCTTCCAGGCGTGCCAGCTCGGCCTGCAGCTTGCGCAGGTTGACGTCGCCGTCGATGGCGTAGTCCAGCGCGGCCCGTTCCAGCGGCGGCGTTTCCTGGGCCACGTAGGCCATGCGCCACTTGGCGGGGAAGTCGATCTCGCCCTGGTCCGGGTGCAGCTCGTTGCGCAGCATGCCGAACAGGCTCGATTTGCCGGCGCCGTTGGCGCCGATCAGGCCGATCTTGTCGCCCGGGTTCAAGGTCAGGTCGACATTTTCCAGCAGCGGCTTCACGCCGCGCATCAGGCTGACTTGGTTAAAACGTATCATCTTAGATTTTCAGTTGGTCAGCGGTCAGCAGGAAGACCATGTCATCCCCTTGGCTGGTGGTCAGCCACGTCAGGCCCAGGTGGCCGAAGGCGGCCTCCGCGTAGGCCTTCTCGTTGCCGATTTCGACGATCAACAGGCCGTCCTCCGTCAGGCGCTCGGCCGCGCCGGCGACGATCCTGCGCACCAGGTCCATCCCGTCGGCACCGCCATCGAGCGCGATCTGCGGCTCGTGCAGGTATTCCCGTGGCAGCTGGGCCATCGAACCGGAATTGACGTAGGGCGGATTGGTGACGATCAGGTCGTACTTCTTCGGCGGCACGTTCTGGTACAGGTCAGAGGCGATCAGGTTGACGCGGCCCTGCAGCTTGTACGTGTCGACGTTGCGGCGGGCAACGGCCAGCGCATCCGGCGAGATGTCGACGGCGTCGACCTGGGCATCCGGGAAGGCGTCGGCCATCATGATGGCCAGGCAGCCGGAGCCCGTGCACAGTTCCAGCACGTTGGCGATGCCGTCAGGGTTGTTCACCCACGGCGCGAAGTAGTCGGGAATCAGCTCGGCGATGTACGAACGGGGCACGATGGTGCGCTCGTCGACATAGAAGCTGTAGGTGCCGAGCCACGCTTCGTTGGTGATGTAGGCGGCCGGGATACGGTCGGTTGCGCGGCGCTCGATCACCGCCAGCACCTGCTGCACTTCCTGCGGCAGCAGGCGCGCATCCAGGAAGGGCTCGAGCTTGTCCAGCGGCAGCTTCAGGGTATGCAGGATCAGGTAGGCCGCTTCGTCGAACGCCTCGGCGCTGCCGTGGCCGAAGAACAGTTTCTCGGTATTGAAGCGCGTGGTGGCGTAACGCAGCAGGTCGCGCGGCGTGATGAAGAGAGAGGTGTCCATAGGTTCTCGATAAGATGTGGCGCGCCGCTGCGTGGCTCAGGCCAGCAGGTTTTCCAGGGTGCGGCGGTAGATGTTCTTCAGCGGATCGATGAAGCGCACTTCGATGTGCTCGTCGATCTTGTGGATGCTGGCGTTCGGAGGGCCGAATTCTATCACCTGGGGGCAGATCTGCGCGATAAAGCGCCCGTCCGACGTGCCGCCCGTCGTCGACAGTTCCGTTTCCACGCCCGTCTCGGCCTTGATGGCTTCGCACAGCGCCGTCGACAGGGTGCCGCGCGGGGTGAGGAAGGGCAGGCCGGACAGGGTCCACTTCAGGTGGTACTCCAGGCCATGGCGGTCCAGGATCGCATGCACGCGCTCCTTCAGGCCATCGGCCGTGCTGGCCGTCGAGAAGCGGAAGTTGAAGTCGATGATCATCTCGCCGGGAATGACGTTGTTGGCGCCCGTGCCGGCCTTCACGTTCGACATCTGCCACGACGTCGGCAGGTAGTATTCATTGCCTTCGTCCCACACCTCGGCCACCAGGTCGGCCAGCGCCTGGGCGGCCTGGTGGATCGGGTTGCGCGCCAGTTGCGGGTAGGCGATATGGCCCTGCACGCCCTGGATGGTCAGGCAGCCGGACAGCGAACCGCGCCGGCCGTTCTTGATGATGTCGCCCAGGGTCTTGTCCGAGGTGGGCTCGCCGACGATGCAGTAGTCGATCGCCTCGCCCCGTTCCTTCAGGCGGTTGCAGACGACAACCGTGCCGTCCGTGGCCGGGCCTTCCTCGTCGCTGGTGATCAGGAAGGCGATCGAGCCCTTGTGGTCCGGGTGGGCGGCGACGAATTCCTCGACGGCGACGACGAAGGCGGCAATCGACGTCTTCATGTCCGCCGCGCCGCGGCCATACAGCTTGCCGTCGCGGATGGTGGGGAAGAAGGGCTCCGACGCCCACTGCTCGACAGGGCCCGTGGGCACGACGTCGGTGTGGCCGGCAAATACCAGCACGGGCTGTTCGGTGCCGCGTCGCGCCCACAGGTTCGTCACGTCGCCGGACTGGATCGTTTCGCACTTGAAGCCCAGCGGCTCCAGCGCGTGGATCAATTGCTGCTGGCAGCCTTTGTCCTCGGGGGTGACGGAAGAGCGGCCGATCAGTTTTTCGGTCAGCGCGAGGGTACGGGAAGCGGTCATGGATGGCTTAGTTGGTAAAGATCTGTTGGTAATGCTCGGGCTTGAAGCCCACGTGGCAGGCGGCGGCCGTTTGCAGCACGGGGCGCTTGATCACGGACGGGAATTCCAGCATCAGCGCCGTGGCGCTGGCCGCATCGAGGACGGCGGCCTTGCGCTCGTCCGGCAGGCCGCGCCAGGTCGTGCCTTTCTTATTGACGAGCACTTCCCAGTCCAGGTGGCGCAGCCAGTGCGCCACCGTGGCGGCGTCCAGGCCCTGTTTCTTGAAGTCGTGGAAGGTGAAGTCCTGCTGCTGGTCGGCCAGCCAGGTGCGGGCTTTCTTGACGGTGTCGCAGTTGGGGATGCCGTAGAGAGTGATCATGGAGTGTCGGAGGAAGCGAAGGCCGCGTGCAGGGCCGTGGGCAAGTGAAGTGCGACATTATAGCCCGCACGGGCAGGTGGGGGCGGACCCGGCGGGTCCGACCCAGATTGTTCGTTCTGGCTTTCAAGGTCGCATGCCCCGGTACCCTGGATGCCGCAGCCGGCAAGCGTCAGCCGTTCAGCGTAAATTCCGTGAACGACGGCCCGGCCGGATCGGCCGCCGGTTTCGGCTCGGGCTCGGCCTGCCGGCTGGCCTGGCGCGAATCCGGGCCATTGTTCAGCAACCACAGCAGGTTGGTGGCCGAATCGGCGTTGGCCAGCGCCTCTTCCTGCGTGATGCGGCCTTCCTGCACGAGCCGGAACAGGGCTTGCTCGAAGGACTGCGATCCCGGCGACATGCTCGTCTCCAGCGCTTCCTTGATCTGGGCGATATCGCCTTTCTCGATCAGGTCCGACACGTGGCGGGTATTGACCATCACCTCCACGGCCGCCGTACGCGTGCCGCCCTGGCTCGAGCGGATCAGCCGCTGCGACACGATGGCCTTGACGGTCGACGCCAGGTCCTGCAGCAGGGCAGGGCGGTTCTCGATGGGATAGAAGCTGATGATGCGGTTCAGCGCGTTGTAGCTGTTGTTGGCGTGCAGGGTGGCCAGCACCAGGTGGCCCGACTGGGCATACGCGAGCGCGGCGGCCATCGTGGCGCGGTCGCGGATCTCGCCGATCATGATGCAGTCCGGCGCCTGGCGCAGCGAGTTGCGCAGGGCCGTCTCGAAGTCCTTCGCGTCGCTGCCGATCTCGCGCTGGTTCACGATCGACTTGCGGTTCTTGAACAGGTATTCGATCGGGTCTTCCAGGGTCAGGATATGGCCGGCCCGCAGTTCGTTTCGGTGGTCCAGCATCGAGGCGATGGTGGTCGACTTGCCCGATCCCGTCGAGCCGACCAGCAGCAGCAGGCCGCGCTTTTCCATGATCAGTTCGGCCAGCACGGGCGGCAGGCCCAGTTCGTCCAGGGCGGGAATCACTGCCGGCACGAAGCGGAACACGGCCGAGATGCTGCCGCGCTGCCGGAACGCGGACAGGCGAAAGCGCCCCAGGTTGGCGCGCGACACGCCCAGGTTCAGTTCATTCGTGCTTTCCAGCTCGTCCATCTGCTGGGGCGTGCACACCTCCGCCAGCAGGGCGCGGATGTTCTCCGGCTCCAGCTTCTGCTGGTTGATGGGAATCAGGTTGCCGTTGATCTTGATATGGACCGGCGAATTCGCCGCGAAGAACATGTCCGACGCGTTCTTCTCCTTCATCAGCTGGAACAGGCGGTCCATCATGGTGTCGTTTCCATCCGTGGTGAAAAACCGGGGACAGTCCCCGAAGGGACAGTCCCCAATGCATCAGGCGCCGGCTTACACGCCGCGCAGCAGTTCGTTGATGCCCGTCTTGGCGCGGGTCTGCGCATCGACGCGCTTGACGATGACGGCGCAGTACAGGCTGTACTTGCCGTCCGCCGAAGGCAGCGAGCCGGAGACGACGACGGAGCCCGACGGGATGCGGCCATACGTCACTTCGCCGGTGGCGCGGTCGTAGATCTTGGTGGACTGGCCGATGTAGACGCCCATCGAGATGACGGAGTTCTCTTCGACGATGACGCCTTCGACGATCTCGGAGCGGGCGCCGATGAAGCAGTTGTCTTCGATGATGGTGGGGTTGGCCTGCATCGGTTCGAGCACGCCGCCGATGCCGACGCCGCCGGACAGGTGGACGTTCTTGCCGATCTGGGCGCAGGAACCGACGGTGGCCCACGTATCGACCATCGCGCCTTCGTCGACATAGGCGCCGATATTGACGTAGGAAGGCATCAGCACGACGTTCTTGCCGATGAAGGAGCCGCGGCGGGCCACGGCCGGCGGCACCACACGGAAGCCGCCCTTGGCGAAGTCTTCCGGCGTGTAGTCGGCGAACTTGGTGGGCACCTTGTCGTAGAACTGCATCGTGCCGTCGGATGGCAGCACGACGTTGTTCTCCAGCCGGAACGACAGCAGCACGGCCTTCTTGATCCACTGGTTGACGACCCACGTGCCGCTGTCCTTCTGCGCCACGCGCAGGCTGCCGTTGTCCAGGCCTGCCAGCACGTGCGAGACGGCGTCGCGCAGCTCGGCGCTGCCGTTGCCCGGATTGATTTCGGCGCGGTTGTCCCAGGCCTGTTCGATGATTTGCTGAAGTTGTTGGGTCATGATGTTAGCTTTGTAGAGTCAGGGTGTTACAGAATTGGACGATGCGCTGTGCGGCTTCCAGGCCCTCGGCCGTTTCGGCCACCAGCGCCATGCGGATGCGGTTGCGGCCAGGGTTGCTGCCGTGGGCATCGCGCGCCAGGTAGCTGCCCGGCAGGACCGTGACATTGTATTGTTCGTACAGGCGACGGGCGAATTCTTCGTCCGTCAGGCCCGTGCGGCTGACGTCGGCCCACAGGTAGAAGCCGGCGTCGGGCAGTGCCACGTCCAGCACCTGCTGCAACAGCGGCGTGATGACGGTGAACTTGGCGCGGTACTGCGTGCGGTTTTCCGCCACGTGGGACTCGTCGTTCCACGCGGCGATCGATGCGGCCTGCACGGCGGGACTCATGGCGCCGCCGTGGTAGGTACGATACAACAGGAATTTCTTCAGGATGTCGGCGTCGCCGGCCACGAAGCCCGAGCGCAGGCCCGGCACGTTGGAGCGCTTCGACAGGCTGGAAAACACCACCAGGCGGGCATACGGCTTGTCCACCGACGACAGGCCCAGGATATGGGCCGCCTGCAGCGCGCCCAGCGGCGCCTCGTCGCCGTGGTAGATCTCGGAGTAGCACTCGTCCGAGGCGATCACGAAGTCGTAACGCTCGGACAGCGCGAACAGGTTTTCCCAGTCCGTCAGCGACAGCACGGAACCGGTCGGGTTACCGGGCGAGCACAGATACAGCAGCTGCACCCGCTTCCACACTTCGTCGGGCACGCTGTCGTAGTCGCAGGCGAAGTTGCGGGCCGGGTCCGAATTGACGAAGTAAGGCTCGGCGCCGGCCAGGTAGGCCGCGCCTTCGTAGATCTGGTAGAACGGGTTCGGGCAAACCACCAGCGCATTGGCGGCCGGGTCGATCACGGCCTGGGCAAAGGCGAACAGCGCCTCGCGCGAACCGTTCACGGGCAGCACCTGCGTGGCCGGGTCCAGCGCCGGCAGGTCGTAGCGCCGTTCCAGCCAGCCCGCGATGGTGCCGCGCAGCGCCTCCGAGCCGGACGTTGTGGGGTAGGTGGCCAGGCCGCCCAGGTTCTCCGCCAGGGCCTGGCGGATGAACTGGGGCGTCGGGTGTTTCGGCTCGCCGATGCCCAGGCTGATGGGGCGCAGCGCGGCATTGGGCGTTACGCCCGCGAACAGCTGGCGCAGTTTTTCGAACGGGTAGGGATGCAGCTTGTCGAGAAGTGGATTCACGTTGGTCGGCTGGATGGCGTGGACGGAGCCAGTCATTATAGCGTGGCTGCGGGCCCGGCGTTGGCGCGGGCCGCGACGCCCGTCCGGCCGTCCCTCCTCGCCTATTTCGCCGGTGCCCGTGCCTGCCGCACCTGCCGGTCCAGCTCCAGGAACGAAGGGCGTTCCATGGCCGAGACGACCTTGCGGCCGAATTCCACGGCCAGCGCCGGCGCGTAACCGTTCAGGCTTGCCAGCAGGGTGACCTTGATGCACTGGTACATCCTGGCTGTCTCGGCGTGCTTGCTGCGCAGCAGCGCGGCCAGCGGGCCGACGAAGCCGTACGACAGCAGGATGCCGATGAAGGTGCCCACCAGCGCGCCGGCGATCAGCATGCCCAGCTCCGCCGGCGGCAGGCCCACCGAAGCCATCGTGTGCACCACGCCGATGACGGCGGCGACGATGCCGAAGGCCGGCATCGACTCGGCCATCTGGGCAATGGCCTGGACGGGCACTTCGCTGTCCTCGTGGTGGGTGTCGATCTCGTTGTCCATCAGGTTCTCGATCTGGAAGGCGTCCATATTCCCCGAGATCATCAGGCGCAGGTAGTCCGTGATGAACTCGAGGACATGGGCCTCGGCCAGGATCGCGGGGTAGCGGCCGAACAGCGCGCTGTCGTGCGGCGTATCGACGTCGCCTTCGACGGCCATCATGCCTTCCTTGCGCACCTTCGTCAGCAGCTCGAACAGCAGCGCCATCAAATCCAGGTACAGGGCCTTGGAGTGGCGCGAGGTCTGGAACAGCAGCGGCAGCGCGGCCACGGTGGCGGCGATCGAGCGGCGGTCGTTGGCGACGCAAAAAGCCCCCAGCGCGGCGCCGCCGATGATCAACAGTTCCGTCGGCTGGAACAGCGCCGCCAGGTGCCCGCCCTGCAGCGCGAAGCCGCCCAGAACGGAGGCCGCAACGACGATAAAGCCCATGATCACCAGCACGCCAGCCTCCCCGCATTGTCTTGATCGGTATCCGGTCAACCATAGCGCGGTCATTATTGAAGTAGGGCAATCTCGCGCAAGGCACGTGCGATTGGGGCGGCCGTGTTGGGAAAAAGCGTCAGGCAGCGCCCACCCGGTCCAGCAGGGTGCGCATGCGCTGCCAGTGCGAGCCTTGCCAGAACACGCCGTGGCACTGCCGGCAGGTGAGGAAGTGCTGGTGCACCAGCCGCACGGAAGGGGGCAGGCGCCCGGCCACGTCGGCCTTTGCCACATCGTGCAAGGGCAGGTTGCAGGCCAGGCACAAGGTGAACGGCCGCATGGCGCCGGCCAGGCCATAGCGCGCAAAGACCTCGGCCAGCTGCTGCTCGGGCTTGAGCGCGCGCACGTAGCAGCCCCGCGCCACGCCGCGCCGCTTCAGCAATTCGCGGTCGCGCGTCAGGGCGATGCGCCCGCCGTCCGCCGCGTCGGCCTCGATGGCGGCATCGTCGACGCCGTTGTCGTACAGCGTGTCGAAGCCGGCCATCCGCAACAGCCGTGCCAGCCCGCCCAGGTGGGCGTCGGCCGTGAAGCGGGCTTCGCCCGGCGTCAGCACGGTCGGCGCCACGGCCAGCACCTGCACGCTATCGCCGTCTTCCAGCAGTCGGTCGAGCGGCGCCGGCCTGCCGTTCACCAGGATCGTGCCCGCCTCCGTGTGCGGCACGCCCAGCGCCTCGACCATGTGCTTGACCGTGGCGGCGCGCGCGCACGGCGTGGCGAACGGCCCGGCGCGGCGCTGGCGCGGCAGGAAGGGCAGCAGGGCTGCGTCGAAGGTGAAGGTGGCGGTGACCATGGCAGGCGCTGTCATCATCGTATCCTAGCGCATCGGCGCCATTGGTATACTCGCGCTCCCGCTTTCGCCTCGAGTGCCCCATGCTGACCCTTGCCCAGTTCTCCGCCTTCCTCCTCACCGCCGTCCTGCTCACCGTATCGCCGGGGCCGGATAACCTGATGGTGCTGGGCATGGGCATGTCGAAAGGGCGCAGTCGCGGCATCGCCTTCGGCCTCGGTTGCGCCTTCGGCTGCCTCAGTCACACCTTGCTGGCCGTGCTGGGCGTGAGCGCGCTGGTGGCGGCCTCGCCGCTGGCCTTGACGGGATTGCGCGTGGCCGGTGGCCTGTACCTGCTGTGGCTGGGCTTCAATGCACTGCGCCATGCCGGTGCCGTGCGCATCGATGCCGCTGCCGGCACCGACGAGCCGCTGGCGCGGCTGTTCCTGAAAGGCTGCATGGCCAGCGCCATCAATCCGAAAGTGACGCTGTTCTTCCTGTCCTTCCTGCCCCAGTTCGTCGTGCCCGCCAACGGCGCCGTGGGCCTGCAACTGGGCCTGCTGGGCATCACCTTCGCGTTGCAGGCGGCCGTGCTGTTCGGATTGCTGGGCTTTTTCTCGGGCACCGTCGGGCAGTGGCTGAACCGCCACCCCCAGGCCGGGCCGCTGCTGGACCGGGCCGCCGGCATCGTCTTCATCGGCCTGGGCTTGCGGCTGATGTGGGCGCGCTGACGGGCGGCACTGCCGTCAGGCGGCTTCGGTAGTGGTCTGCAAGGCGCGCGAGGCCAGCGGGCAATCGGCCGGCATCGTGTCCAGCCGGCGCGCCAGTTCGCCGCGCAGCATGGCCAGCGCCTCGATGCGGCGGTCGATTTCGGCCAGCTTGCCGCGCATGGCCTGGCGCAGCGCCGCGGCCGACACGGCGTTCGGCGCCGCCAGCAGGGGCAGGTCGGCCTCGATTTCGGCCAGCGTGAAGCCCAGCGCCTGCGCCGTGCGGATGTAGCGCAGCCAGTCCACCGCCTCGGGCGGATATTCGCGGTAGCCGTTGCTGCCGCGCCGGGCCCGCAACAGCCCGCGCTTCTCGTAGAAGCGCAGCGTGTCGCGGCTGATGCCGGTAGCGGCGGCGATTTCGCCGATGCGCATCGTGTTCCTCCAAAGTGCTTGACCTTCGAGTGTACTCCAGCCTTTAGCATGGCCGCACCCTTGAACTGGAGACCGGCCATGACTACCTTCCTGCACCTAGCTCCCGCCACCTACCGCCGCATCGTGCGCGCCAGCGGCATCTACGACCTGGTCGTGACGGCGCCCTTCGCCACGCCATGGACCTTCGCCTTCATGCACGCCCACCTGGCGGCGGTGAACGGCGACCTGGGTGGCGCGCCGCTGCCGGCCTTCGCGCCGCTGCACGTGCTGTTCGCCTGCCTGATGGGCACCGTCGTGCTGTCCTGGGCCGTGCTGCGCATCAGCGACCCGCAGACCCGCTTCGGCCGCTACGACGGCGTCGGGCGCCTGCTGTTCTGCACGTGGATGGCGTGGGCACTGGGCGCATCCGATACGCCGCTGCTGTGGCTTTTCATCGTGCCGGAGGCCGCGTGGGCGCTGCTGCAGTGGCTTCCGCTGCGCCGCGGCTGAGTACAGCGGTGCTATGCTGGCGCCATTCCACGTCCGAAGGAGGAGTGCACCATGCAAGCGCAACCCTTGATCGCCGTCAGCGATGTCGAAGCGTCCAGCCGCTGGTACCAGGCGGTGCTCGGCTGCAGGAGCGGCCACGGCGGCCCCGATTACGAGCAGCTGATGTTCGAGGGCCACATGATCCTGCAGTTGCACCGTTGGGACGCCCACCATCACTCCCATATCGGCAAGCCCGACAAGGTCATCGGCAACGGCGCGCTGCTGTGGTTCTGGACCGACGATTTCGACGACGCGGTGGACCGCATCGCCGCCTGCGGCGCCACCGTGCTGGAGGAAGCGCACGAGAACCGCAATGCCCAGCACCGGGAAATCTGGCTGCGCGACCCGGAAGGCTATGTCGTGGTCATCGCGGGGCCGTACGGCGACGTGGGGATGTAGGGGCCGGCGCCAGCGCCTCCACGAGGAAGTCGATGAAGGCGCGCACCCGCGCGCTCTGGTGGTGCCGGCTCGGGTAGTAGGCGTATAAATCCGCCGGCGGCAGCGCGTAGTCCGGCAGCACCACCTGCAGCCGCCCGCTGTCGAGGTAGCGCGCCGCATCCCATTCCGAGCGGGGCAGGATGCCGTGGCCGTCCAGGGCCCAGCCCAGCACCACGTCGCCGTCGTTCGACGACAGGCGGCCGCGCACCTTGACGTTCTCCGTCTTGCGCCCGCGCGTCAGCCGCCAGCTGGCATAGGCCTCGTCGTTCTGCCGGTGCAGGATGCAGTCATGGAGGGCCAGGTCCGCGGGCAAGGCCGGCGCGCCGTGTTTTTTCAGGTAGCCGGGGGCCGCGCACAGGAAGCGCCGGTTGCTGATGATGCGCCGCGCCGCCAGGCGCGTATCGGCCAGCTCGCCGAAGCGGATGCCCAGGTCGTAGCCGTCTTCCACCAGGTTGATGGCGCGGTCCGTCAGCTGCAGCTGTACCGCCACTTCCGGGTGAGTGCGGGCGAAGCGCGACACCAGCGGCGCGATGGTGGTGCGCCCGAAGCCGAGCGTCGCGTTCACCCGCAGCAGGCCTTTCGGCTCCACCCGCCGGCTCGTGACGGCATCCTCCATGGCGCGGATATCGGCCAGGATCTGCGTGGCCTGGGCCAGGTACAGCTCGCCCTCGTCGGTCAAGGCGATGCGCCGCGTGCTGCGCTGGGCCAGCCGTACGCCCAGCCGCGCTTCCATCTGCTTCAGCCGGCGCGTGGCGGCAGGTGGCGTCACCGCCATCTCGCGCGCCGTCGCGGCCAGGCTGCCCAGTTTGGACAGCAGTACGAAAAATTCCAGGTCGCTCGTCATGGTTCGCCCCGATTCTTCACTTGAACGTAATAATGGATTGATTCCAGGTGAATTATACGTTCCGCGAACGGGCGTAGAGTGGGGGCCTTTACAGGAGACCCGCCATGAAGATCGTCGACATCCGCGAGCTGACCTTGCCCATCAGTTCCCCCATCCGCAATGCCTACATCGATTTCTCGAAGATGACCTTGAGCCTGGTGGCCGTCGTCACGGACGTGATCCGCGACGGCAAGCCCGTGGTGGGCTACGGCTTCAATTCGAATGGCCGCTACGGCCAGGGCATGCTGATGCGCGAGCGCTTCATCCCCCGCATCCTGGAAGCCGATCCCGCCACCCTGGTCGACGCTGCCGGCACCAACCTCGATCCGAACAAGGTATGGGACTGCATGTACCAGAACGAGAAGCCGGGCGGCCACGGCGAGCGCTCCGTGGCGATCGGCACCATCGACATGGCGATCTGGGATGCCACCGCGAAGATCGCCGGCAAGCCCCTGTTCCAGCTGCTGGCCGACCGTTACGGCAACGGCACGCCCGAGCGCAAGGTGTTCGTGTACGCCGCCGGCGGTTATTACTACCCGGGCCAGAGCATGGATGCGCTGAAGGACGAGATGCGCAGCTATATCGACCGGGGCTATACGGTGGTCAAGAAGAAGATCGGCGGCGCCTCGCTGGACGAAGACCTGCGCCGCATCGACGCCGTGCTGTCGGTGCTGCAGGACGGCCAGAAGCTGGCCGTCGATGCCAACGGCCGCTTCGACCTCGATACGGCCATCGCCTATGCCAAGGCGCTGTCGCAGTACGACCTGTTCTGGTACGAGGAAGCAGGCGACCCGCTCGACTTCGAGCTGCAGGCCACCTTGCGCAGCTACTACGCCAACCCCATGGCGACGGGCGAGAACCTGTTCTCGATGCAGGACGCGCGCAACCTGATCCGCTACGGCGGCATGCGGCCCGACCGCGACTGGCTGCAGTTCGACTGTGCCCTGAGCTACGGCCTGGTGGAGTACCTGCGCACGCTCGACATGCTGGAGGAACACGGCTGGTCGCGCACCCGCTGCATTCCGCACGGCGGCCACCAGATGTCGCTCAATATCGCGGCGGGCCTGGGCCTGGGCGGGAACGAAAGCTATCCAGACCTGTTCCAGCCCTTCGGCGGCTTCCCCGACGGCGTGCGGGTGGAGAACGGCTTCATCACGATGCCGGACCTGCCGGGCATCGGCTTCGAAGGCAAGTCGAACCTGTATGCAAGGATGCGTGAGTTGTCCGGGCAGTAGGGGCACGGCATGTTGCGCAGGCCGTCATGGCAGCTGAGGTGCCCGCGTGATTTATACTGCGCACCTTGAACACAGAATCGACTGCCATGCCATTTACCTCGCTGGGCCTCGCGCCCGCCCTTGCCGAAGCGGTTGCCGCCATCGGCTACCAGACCCCGACCCCGATCCAGGCCGCCGCCGTACCCGCCGCGCTGGCGGGTCGGGACGTGCTGGGCGCCGCCCGCACCGGTTCCGGCAAGACGGCGGCGTTCGCGCTGCCGATGCTGCATGCGCTGCTGGCGCGCCAGGGCACGCGGCGAGGCCTGCACGGGCTGGTGCTGGTGCCCACGCGCGAGCTGGCGGCCCAGGTGGGCGAGGCGATCCGCGAGCTGGTTCAGCACCTGCCGTCCACGATCAAGGTCAGCATCGTCTTCGGTGGCGTGTCGATCAACCCGCAGATGATGGCGCTGCGCGGCGGCACGGACATCGTCGTCGCCACGCCGGGCCGCCTGCTCGACCTGGTCGAGCACAACGCGCTGGTGCTGGATCACACGGCGACCCTGGTGCTGGACGAAGCGGACAAGCTGCTCGACATGGGCTTCGCCGACGAGATCGAGCGCATCCTGGCGCTGCTGCCGGCCAGGCGCCAGAACCTGTTCTTCTCCGCCACCTTCCCGCCCGCCGTGCAGGCGCTCGCGGCGACCTTGCTGGCCGACCCCGTCAAGGTGGAAGTGCAGGCCGACGGCAGCGACGCGCCGGCCATCGAGCAGCGCGCATTCGCCGTCGATCCGCTGCGCCGGCTGCAACTGCTCAAGCACCTGATCAAGGCCAACGGCTGGCGCCAGGTGCTTGTCTTCACGGCCACCAAGTACGCTTCCGAACACGTGGCGGACAAGCTGCGCCGCAACGGCATCGCCGCCGAAGCCTTCCACGGCGACTTCAGCCAGGGTGCCCGCACCGGTGTGCTGGCCGACTTCCGGGCCGGCCGCCTGCACGTGCTGGTGGCCACCGACGTGGCCGCGCGCGGTATCGACATCGCCCAGCTGCCCGTCGTTGTCAATTTCGACCTGCCCCGTTCACCGGCCGACTACACCCACCGCATCGGCCGCACGGGCCGCGCCGGCGCCAGCGGCACGGCCGTCAGCTTCGTCAGTTTTGACACGGAACAGCATTTCCGCCTGATCGAAAAACGCCACGGCCTGCGCCTGGCGCGGGAAACCGTGGCCGGCTACGAGCCCGTCGAAACGGCGGCGCCGCCGGCCAGCGCGATTACCGACACCGTCAACGGCGGCATCAAGGGCAAGCGCAAGAGCAAGAAGGACAAGCTGCGCGAAGCAGCGGCAGCCGACGCCGCGTTGGAAGAGTAGGGCGCAGTCTCAGGACGCCGGCTGGCCCTGCACCAGCGCGATGCGGCGCCGGATGCGGGCCGCTTCGTCCGCCGCGCCGGCCTTTTCCGCCCGCAGCGCCTGCACGTTCAGCCACGCCAGCAGGGGCCGGCGCCAGCCCTGGTTCGAGGCCGTATCGACGGCCTGCGCCACCAGTTCCGGTGTGGCGCGGTTGGCCTTGAACAGGGCGCCGGCCGCCACCAGCTGCGACAGCGGGTCGGCGATGGTTTTCACGGCGCTTGCCGCGGCCTGGTCGGAGCCGGCCGCCTGCACGGAGCGTTGCGGTTCCGGCAACAGCGCCGCCTGGGCCGGCTGGCCGGCCAGGTAGGCGGCGTAGGCCAGGTCGGCCGCTGTCGCGTCGGCCCGCAGCGCGTCGAAGCCGGCGCAGTCCTCGAAGGCCAATGCCGCCGTGCGTGCGGCGCAGCGGATCAGTTCCGCGCGGATCACCAGGTCGATCTTGCCGGTGCCGGCGATCTGCTCGCGGGCGCGGCCGAACTCCGTCTTTTCCACCAGCTCCTTGCCGGACAGGTAGGCATTCGTGGCCCGTTCCAGCGAGCCTTGCGCGTTCATCTTCCAGTCCGGCACGGGCGGGCTGCTGCCGCAGCCGGCCAGCAGGGCGGCGCACAGGATGGTCAGGGATATCGGCTTCATGGCAGTTTGATCTCCGTCTCGCGCTTGAACGGCCACTTGCGATTGATCTCGTTCACCAGTTGCTCGATGCGGCGCAGGTTGCTGTCGATATCGGCGCGCAGCGCCCCCAGGTCTTCCGTGGCGACGCGGGCGTTCTTGCCCACGGCCTGGGCTTCCACCAGCACGGCATCCATCTTCTTCAGGCTGGCGCGGGCATCCGACAGCAGGCCGTTCAGCTGCACGATGGCGGCCTGGGCATCGGTGGCCACGCCGTCCTTGCCGAAGACCTTGCTGTCGGCATTGCCCACCAGCCGGTCGGCCTTGACGATCAGCGAATTGGCGTTGGCCAGCAGCTCGCGGGCCTTGCGGTCTTTGCCGGCGATCAGGCCCATGGCGCCGTTCGGGCCGTTCAGCTTTTCCGTCACGCCCTGGACGTTTTTGAGGCTGCTGCCCAGCGCCGATTCCTCCGCCGTCAATGCCGCCACATTGGCCAGCACGTCGCGCGCCGCAGCGAGCAGGCGGGGGATTTCGGCGGCCGCGTCGCCCACCAGCATGCCCCGTTCGGCGCCGTCCGGCAGCGGCGGGTCGGTCGGAATGCCCGTGAAGGCGCGCAGCTTGGCGCCACCGACGATGCCTTTTTCGAGAGTGAAGATGCTGGTGGTGCGCAGCCAGTGGGCGTCCTTCTTCGGCACGTCCACCAGCACCCGGGCCTTGCCTTCGGGCGAAAGCTCGATGCGTTGCACGCGGCCGATGGGAAAGCCGGCGAACGTCACGTCCATGCCGACGGCCACGCCTTCGGAATCGTCGGCCGTCAGCACCAGGCGCTGGGTCGGCTCGAATGCACCGCGCGCATACATCAGGTAGAGGGCGGCGCCGGCGACAAGCGCCACCATCAGGATCAACAGCAGGGCCGCCTTCAGTTCGGCATTGCGCACGGGCGCGGCGTCGGCCGGTGCCGGGGCGGGGGAAGTCGGTTCGGTCATGGAATCGGTATCAGTAGTAGTTGCCCATCAGGGACGCGCCTTCGATCAGCAGCACGACGGAGAACATGCGTACCATGTCCGCCAGGCCGTGGGTGGCGCGAAAACGCAGCACGAAAGGATTGGCGGCGGCATCGTAGTACGACGACGCGAGCGGGATGATGCCCACCGCGAAGCTGAACAGGGCGATCTTCAGCACCAGGATCAGCGCCACGGAAGGATTGAAGATCTGCCCGACCACGCGCGTGTAGCCGGGCAGGGCGTAGGGCGTAAAGCCGTAGATGATCAGGTAGGTCAGCACCAGGGTGAGGATGCAGCTGACGGCGGCCAGCAGCCAGACGGCGAACACACCGGCTGCGGCGCGCGGGAAGTACTCGGTGCGCAGGGCCGTCATCGGGTCGACCCGGGTACCGGCCGATCCGGCCGCTGCCGCTGCCGCCGCGGCCAGGCGCTTCTGCGCGAACTCGACGCCGGCGGGCAAGGTCGTGCGCAAGGCCACGAACAGGGCGGCCGTCAGCGGGATCAGTTCCAGCACCAGCACGCGCACCACCATCTCCAGCGCGTAACCGGACAGGCCGTAGCTGTAGGCCGTGACGACGACGATGCGAATGATGACGAGGCTGATCAGCGCCGACAGGACCGAGAACCACAGCAGGTTCGGCGCCGTGCCCAGCACCACCTGGCAGGCCAGCGCATTGCGGTTGTCCTTGCGGTAGCTCGATGGCGTGAACGCGCGCGACAGCACCAGCACGGCGAATTGCGCCAGGCGCCACCAGCTGGTGAGCCAGACCACGGTGGCCCGGTGCAGCCGGCGCAGCGAGGGGAAAAGCGATGCATGGGTGATCATGTTGCGATCTTAACATCCGGGCTGCGCTGCCGCGAGCCCGGATGACACCGGCCACGACTTCACGCCGGCGGCAGGCAATGGACGCCGTGGCGCGCCAGCATGGCGTCGAATGCCGCCGAGGGAGCGTGCAGCACGATCAGCGTGGGGCCAAGCGCGCGGGCGTGCTTGAAGAGCAGCGTGAAACCGGGTCCCGGCACGGCGATGCCGGCCAGGGGGCGGCGCCACTGCACCTGGGCGTTTCCCTCGCCGTCGTCGCCGCGGATGCGCGTGTAGCGCAGCTGGCCCTCGTCGATATCGTATTGCGCATCGAAGGGCGCGCTGGCCCGCGCTGCCTTCAGGATCGTATTGGTTCGGACCCGGGCCAGGTGGTGCCAGTACCTGTGCCAGGGCCTGCGCACCCACGCTTCGAGGCGGGGCGGAACGAAGGACAGCGCCAGGATCGCCACGAAGGCGACGGCGCACAGCAGGTCGAGCCGGTACGGGCCGAATTCCAGCCCACCCGAGGCGGTAAAGGCCAGCGATAGCAGCAGCCCGGCCACGCAGCAGCGCTTGATGAAGGCGGCGAGGCGGGGGCGTGGCTGGTAGGGCTTGACGAAGCGTGCCCGGTGCGCCATCAGGCGGCCAAGCAGGATGGCCTCGAGCGCCGGAGCCATGCGCTCCAGCGCGGCGGCATCGACGGTCGAGCGCAGCTGGAACGGCGCCTGCCCGTCTTCCGGGGCGCTACAATGCGGGTCGACAGGATCGGTCATGCTTGCCTCTGAAAATCCAGGGTTGGCGATGTTAACATATGACGAAGCAAGGGCAGGGCAGATGGCAGTAGAGAAGACGACGGCTGTGCCCACGCGGCGCCTGCCGCCCACCAGGCAGGCGACGGAGTCGGCCGCCGCCGACGCTGCGGCACTCAGGACGGCGCGCGAACAGCGCGATGCCGAAGTGCGCGGCGTGGCATCGATCGCGGCCATGCGCGACGCCATCAAGGCGGCCGCGCGCGCCTTGCCCGTGCTGGCCGACGTGC
>NZ_WNKZ01000045.1 GCF_009720835.1 Pseudoduganella buxea | reverse complement strand
TGCGCGCGCCCCGTTCCTCGATGATGGCCAGGCAGTCTGCCAGCGAGGCACATCCTTCGAACAGCCGTCGCAGGCCATCCCCTTGTTCGCCGGTCAGCCGGGTCAGCCACGCCAGGCACTGCGTCCGCACCGCCGCGTACTCGTCGATTTCCATGCCCACCTCCGTCTTGGTTCATGCCAACTTACGGTATGACAATGGTCGAGCCAACAAGTTCCTTGCGACCGGGGCACAGCGCCTTTTTTATTGTCCGCTTGTTTTCTTT
This sequence comes from Pseudoduganella buxea, assembly GCF_009720835.1. GTDB lineage: Bacteria > Pseudomonadota > Gammaproteobacteria > Burkholderiales > Burkholderiaceae_D > Rugamonas > Rugamonas buxea. The sequence continues at coordinate 47,009 of NZ_WNKZ01000045.1, read as the reverse complement.
CTGGCAGGATCGACTGCCCGCAGCCGTCGTGCTGCCCCACCAGGAGAATCCATGCAGCCTTACCGGATCGCCGCGGCAGCGTTGCTGTGCAGTGCCGCCGCCCACGCCGCCGAACCGTTCGATATCGCCATCACTGTCGACGACCTGCCCGCCCATGGCGCGCTGCCGCCCGGCGTCACGCGCACGGGCATCGTGGCCGCGCACGTGGCGGCGTTCAAGGCGCATGGGGTGCCGGAGGCCTTCGGCTTCGTCAATGCCGGCAAGCTGGCACGCGAAGCCGGCGCCGCCGCCGCGCTCGATGCGTGGCGCGCCGCCGGCCATCCGCTGGGCAATCACGGTTTCGAGCACGTGGGCTTGAGCAAGGCCGCGTCGCTGGCCGCATGGCAGGCCGACGTGACGACAGGCGAACCGGCCATCGCGGCGCGCATGGCGGGCCAGGACTGGCACTGGTTCCGCTACCCCTTCCTCGATGGCGGCAATACCCCGGCACTGCGCGGCGATGCGACGGCGTGGCTGGCGCAACGGGGCTATCGCATCGCCGCCGTCAGCGTGTCTTTCGATGACTGGGCCTACACGGAAGCGTATGCGCGTTGCGCCCGCCAGGGCAACGATGCCGCCATCGGCGCCATGCAGGCGCACTACCTGCGCTATGTGGACGAGGAGATCGCGCGCATGAAAAGCACGTCGCGCCAGGTCTACGGCCGCGTGATCCCGCAAGTGCTGCTGACGCACGCGGGCGCCTGGAGCGCCGCCACCCTGCCGGCCGTGCTGGCGCGGCTCGACGCGGCCGGCGCGCGCTACGTGACGTTGGCGCAGGCCCAGGCCGATCCGGCCTATGCCGGCGCGGCCGGGGGCATGGTGACGGAACGGGCCGCGGCGGCGCAAGGGATCGCGCTGCCGGCGGCCGTCGCGGACAGGTCGATCGACCTGGACGGGATTTGCCGCTGAAGGGCTACAGCTCGAAGCCGCCCGCCCCCGCCCCGAAAGCGTGAATGCCGTCGGCCAGCGCGCTGACCATGGCACGTTCGGCCTCGGACAGGTGCGGGTGCCACACGTCGAAGATCAGCACGACGCGCAGCCTGTCGCTGTCGTTCCACGCCTCGTGCTCGATGGTGTCGTCGAAGACCCAGGCCTTGCCCATCTCCCACGCGCGTACGTCATTGCCCACGCGCAGGTGGCAGTCGCCAGGCAGGATCAGCGGCAGGTGCCCCACCAGCCGCACATTGCTCACGCCCGTGTGGGCCGGAATGCGGGTGTGCGGCTTCAGCAGCGAAAACATGGCGCTGGGCGTGCGGTTCAGCTGGCGCGGCTGCGGCAGCCGGGCCAGCGCCGCCATCGTGGCCGGACAACGCGCCGCGTGTTCCGGCACCACCCGTCCCTGCTCGATCAGGTGATACGCGCTCCAGTCGGGCGAGTTGTTCAGCTGGGCGAACTGGAAGTGGGGCTGGTCCGGCGGATAGCTCAGGTAAGGCACGAAGCCCTGCTCGGCGTCGAGCGCGGCAAGGAATTCGGCGCGGATGGCATCCGTCTGCGCTTCCAGTTCGTCGATCCACGGGAACAGCGCGCGCTCGTCGAAGAAGGTAACGGGGGCCAGGCCGGGGTAGTAGAACAGGGCCGGCTGCGGGTCGTAGCGGCGCTTGCGGCCGAACATGATGTCGACGGCATCGCGGAAGCGCCCCAGCGGCTCGCTTTTCAGTTCGCCCAGCAGCGGCGCCAGGTGGGCGTCCAGGTAGGCGCCGTACTCGCGCTGGTAGCCGTCCTGGAACGCCAGCGCGCGTTCCAGCAGGGGCCGCAGCGACGGGTCCACCTGGTCGAGCGGCGGCGCCGCCATGGCAGCGGCGCCGAAAGCCCGTGCCGCCTCATGGCGCCGGCCCTGGCGTTCGAACAGGTCGCCGCGCAACAGCTGGGCCAGCATGTCGGTGGGGTCGACCGTCAACGCGCCCGTCAGGGCCGCCGCTTCGCCCTCGTCGTCGCGCAGGCCGCGGCAGACCACGGCCAGGTTGATCCACTGCTGCTGGTCGCGCCCGTCGGCGGTGACGAGGCGTTCCAGAAGGGCCCTGGCCCGCTGCAGGTCGCCGGCCCGGAAGGCGCGCTGGCTCAGCGCGAACAGCGCCTTCGGATTGCCAGGATCGATATCGAGCAGGCGCTGCCACAATTGGCCGGCCTCGTTGTCGCGGCCCGCCTGGATCGCGGCGCCGATCTGCCGCTGCAGCGCGGCGATGTCTGGTGATGGTGGTGCCAAGGTTCCGCCGTCTTCGTGTTCGTTACTCGTTGATTCGGCGGCAGGCGGCATGCGCCGCATGCCGTGTGAATGCCTGTCAGTCTTCGCGCAGGCGGCGCTGGCGCACGGCGGCGGCCAGGTTGTCCAGCACCTGCACGGTGGCGTCCCAGTCGATGCAGCCGTCGGTGACGGACTGGCCGTAGGTCAGCTCCTTGCCCGGCACCAGGTCCTGGCGACCGGCCACCAGGTGCGATTCCACCATGACGCCGACGATGCGGCTGTCGCCACCGGCCACCTGGGTGGCGATGTCGGCGCACACGGGCACCTGGTTTTCCGGCTTCTTCGAGCTGTTCGCGTGCGAGGCGTCGATCATCAGGCGCGCCGCCAGGCCGTGACCGGCGATGGCCTTGCAGGCCTCTTCGACGCTGGCCGCGTCGTAGTTCGGCGCCTTGCCGCCGCGCAGGATGATGTGGCAGTCCTCGTTGCCATTGGTCGACACGATGGCCGAGTGGCCGCCTTTCGTCACCGACAGGAAGTGGTGCGGCTGCGAGGCGGCCTTGATGGCTTCGACGGCGATCTTGATATTGCCGTCCGTGCCGTTCTTGAAGCCCACCGGGCAGGACAGGCCGGACGCCAGTTCGCGGTGCACCTGCGATTCCGTGGTGCGCGCACCGATGGCGCCCCAGGCGATCAGGTCGGCGATGTACTGGGGGCTGATGACGTCGAGGAACTCGGTGCCGGCCGGCAGGCCCAGCTCGTTGATGTCGCGCAGCAGCTCGCGCGCCATGCGCAGGCCGTCGTTGATGCGGAAGCTGTTGTCCATGTACGGGTCGTTGATCATGCCCTTCCAGCCCACCGTCGTGCGCGGCTTCTCGAAGTAGACGCGCATGACGATTTCCAGGTCGCCCTGCAGGCGCTCGCGCACCCCGATCAGGCGGCGGGCGTATTCCATCGCCGCCTTCGGGTCGTGGATCGAGCACGGGCCCACCACCACCATCAGGCGGTCGTCCTGGCCGTGCAGGATGCGGTGCAGCGCGATGCGCGCGGCCGATGCCGTCTGCGACGCCGCCTCGGTGCAGGGGAATTCCCGGATCAGGTGCGACGGGGGCGTCAGTTCCTTCATTTCGCGGATGCGCAGGTCGTCGGTGCGTTGCATGGAGCTCTCCTAAAATTGTTCGGATAAAAAAAAGACCGCCATCGGTGGCGGTCTTTTGGGTATTGGGTGGGAATCTCGCTGTGCTGCTTACGTGAACCGGCCTCTACTCAACCGCCTTGTGGGCAGGGAGCCAAAAATAAAAGAAGCCGGTAAAGAATACAAAGCGGTGCATGGAATGTCCTGTTGATTGCGAATCACTATAACAAGAGGTCCGGCCAGTTGGCAAGCAAATTGTCTCCTGGAATTGTGTGGCGCACAAAATACATCCGAGAGGCCATTCCATGCCAATTTGTTCACAAAGCCAGTTGTCGGGCGTATAAGAAAAGCTCTCGCGAAAAAAATCACAACTTATTTCAGGAGAACTGCATGAACACAGTCAAGATGCGCCCGCTCGCGGGCGTGGTACGCCGCCTGTTCCCCGTCACCACCGCCCCGCTGCTGCTGGGCCTGTTCACCGCGCCGGCCCTGGCGCAAACGCCTCCCCCCCCGTCCGGCGCCGCCGCCCAACCGATCGCCCGGGTCGAAATCACCGGTTCGAATATCCGCCGGGCCCAGGCGGAAACGGCCTCGGCGGTGCAAACCGTCAGCAAGGCCGACATCGAAAAATCCGGCAAGACGACGGTGGCTGAATTGCTGCAGACCCTGGCCGTCGATAACCAGGGCTCGGTGCCGACCACCTTCGGCACCGGCTTCGCCTCGGGCGCGTCGGGCATTTCGCTGCGGGGCCTGGGCGCCGCGTCCACCCTGGTGCTGGTGAACGGCCGGCGCGTCGCGCCCTATGGCCTGGCGGACGACGGCCAGAAGGTCTTTGCCGACCTGAACATCATTCCCGCCGAAGCGGTGGAACGGGTCGAGATCCTGAAGGACGGCGCGTCCGCCATCTACGGCTCCGACGCCATCGCCGGCGTCGTCAACGTCATCCTGCGCCGCGACTTCGTCGGCACCACCGTGCGCGCCAGCCAGGGCCTGTCGAACGAGAGCGACGGCGCCGACACGCGTCTGGCCGTGTCGCACGGCGTGGGCCGGCTCGACACGGACCGCTACAACTTCCTGTTCAGTGCCGAATACGGCAAGAAGAAACCCGTGTACAACCTGGACCGGGCCGGCCGCGGCCCCGTCGGCCGGGTCGACCTGCGCGACTTCGGTTTTTCCGCCGCCGAAGGCCTGGGCGGCACGGGCGCCATCGTCAGCAACAGCAATGCCGGCAACTCCATCATCGGCAACGTGCGCAATCCCATCACGAATATCTTCTACAGCCGCGACAGCCGCCTGGCCGCGGCCGGTTTCACGCGCCCGATGCCGGCCAACGCCTGTACCAGCCTGACCAACCACCCCCAGGGCGATCCCCGCGGCGGCTGCCTGATCGACGCGACCCAGCAGTACGGCCAGATCCAGCCGCGCCAGGAATCGCTGAACCTGTTCGGCCGTTTGACGGTGCAGCTCAATCCGGCGTGGCAGGCCTATGCCGAACTGCACGGCTACCACAGCGACAGCGAAGCGCAGACGACACCGTCGAACGTCTCAGGCAGCGTCGGCTATCCGGGCGGCCCCGTCAGCAATGCCGGCGTGTCGCTGGGCGCGGCCCACCCGGACAATCCCTACTTCGGCACGGCCGCGCGGGTGCGCTACCTGGCCTGGGACGTCGGTCCGCGGGTGAACAACGTGACGTCCAACTTCCTGCGCGCCGTGGCCGGCGTCAAGGGCACCGTGGGCGCCTGGGACATCGACAGCGCACTGCTGTTCTCGCAGAACAAGGTGGCCAACACGCGCGAAGGGGCGATCCAGCGCGACGTCGCCTTTGCCCTGCTCAATCCCACGCCCGAGAACGTGGCGGCCGCCCTGCGCAACCCCGCCTACGCCGCGCTGCCGGCCGGCACCTTGTGGCGCATCGGCGAAAACGCGGGCCTCAATTCCCAGGCCATGTACGACGCGCTGTCGCCGCTGATCGCCAACGACGCCACCACGCGCCTGGCGCAAGTGGACGTGAAGGCCTCGCGCGAGTTCGGCCAGCTGCCCGGCGGCGCGCTGGGCGTAGCCATGGGCGCCGAGTTCCGCCACGAATCCACCGAGCTGACGCCCACCGAAGGCACGGAGCGGGGCAATATCATCGGCCTGGGCTATTCGGCCTACGAAGGCCAGCGCAATTCGGCCGCCCTGTATGCCGAAGTGCTGGCCCCCGTGCTGAGCACCCTGGAACTGTCGGCCGCGCTGCGCTACGACCACTTCAACGACGTCGGCAACTCCTACACGCCGAAGGCCGGCTTCAAGTGGACGCCGTCGCGCGCCTTTGCGCTGCGCGGCACCTTCGCCCGGGGCTTCCGCGCCCCCAGCGCCGCCGAGAACGGCCGGGGCGGCCTGGCGGCCTTTGCCAACGCGGACGATCCGCTCCGTTGCAACCTGGGCATTCCGGGCACGTGCGCGCCCGTGTCGGTGGCCGTCATCACGTCGCCCAATCCGGCGCTGGAGCCGGAACGCTCGAAAAGCTACTCGCTGGGCATGATCTGGGACCCGCTACCGCGCACCAGCATTTCGCTGGACTTCTGGCAGATCAAGCGCAAGAACGAAATCAACCAGGAGCAACTGGACGCGGCCATCGCGGCCGGCCACGTGGCGCGCGATCCTTCCACGGCCGATCCGGCCACGCCGGGCGACCCCGGCCAGATCACGGCCGTGCTGGCGAACTACGTCAACTCGGCGTCGACGGAAGTGCGCGGCGTCGACCTGGACCTGCGCAAGACCTTCCAGCTGGGCGCCAACGGCGGCAACCTGACGGCGGACATCAAGTGGACCCACCTGTTCAAATGGCAGCGCACCGAACAGGACGGCTCGTCGCGCGACTTTGCCGGCACGCACGGCAACTGCGATACGACGAATTGCATCGGCACGCCGGACGACCGCGTCAACCTGGGCCTGACCTGGGACCGCGGTCCGCTGCGCCTGACGGCCGTGGCCAACTACCGGGGCAAGCTGGAGAACAAGCTGTTCAAGGACGACCCGGCCGGCTGCGCCTTCACTTTCGCCAACGGCAACGATGCGCCGAACGGCTGCAAGATCGGCTCCTTCACGACGGTGGACCTGACGGCCAAGTACCGCTTCACGCCGAAAGCCGAACTGTTCGCTTCGGTCCAGAACCTGTTCGACAAGGAACCGCCGCTCGATCCGCTGACCTACGGCGCGGCCGGCTTCAACCCGCTGGACTACAGCGGCGCCCTGGGCCGCTATTTCAACCTGGGCGTGCGCTATACGTTCTGATCGCCACCTTGCGTTGCGGTCTATACAACAGAAACGGGACTTCGGTCCCGTTTTTGCGGGCTTTCGTTTGCATTTAATCAATGACATGGCAAAGTGTGCTTGCGGGTCGGTGGAACGGATGTTTCCATCGCCTGCCAGTACGGCATAACGTTCAACTTCGGGAGAAGAGATTGGCTAAGAAAAAAGCAAGCAGCATCGGTCGCATCGGTCGCATCGGCAAGCTGGCGCGGCCGCTGTGCCTCGGCATCGCGGCATTACCGGCATTCGCACCCGCGTTCGCGCAGCAAGCCCCGGAAGGGCCGATGATGCGGGTGGAAATCACCGGTTCCTCGATCAAGCGCCTGGTCAATGAAACAGCCACGCCCCTGACCGTCTTCAAGGCCGAAGAATTCGTCAAGCAGGGCCTGACGACGGCCCAGGAAGTGCTGGACCGCATTCCCGCCAACCAGTCCAGCTTCGGTTCGGCCAATGCCGTCGGCGGCAACGCCAGCGGCCTGCCCACGGGCGGCCAGGCGTCGGCCGACTTGCGCGGCCTGGGTGGCGACAAGACCCTCGTGCTGCTGAACGGCCGCCGGCTGGCCAGCCACCCATACGACGGCGCCAGCGTCGACCTGAACCTGATTCCCGTGGCCGCCCTGGAGCGCGTCGAGGTGCTGCGCGACGGCGCCTCCGCGATCTACGGTACCGATGCCATCGGCGGCGTCATCAACTTCATCACGCGCCGTTCGGTGCAACAGGCAACGGTGACGCTGGAAACGGTGATCCCGGAAGAAACGGGCGGCCGCGAACGCCGCGGCAATATCACCCTGGGCGGCGGCGACCTGGCCAAGGAGGGCTGGGCCGTGCTGGCCGTGGCCGACTACCACAAGCAGGACGTGCTGACGTCGCAGCAGCGGCCCTTCTCGGCCACCGGCGTGATCCCGTCGCGGGGCCTGAACGAAACCTCCGGCACCACCTTCCCCGGCAACTACTTCGACCCCGTGACGGAAGTGCAGGGCAACCCGTACGCCCGCACCGGCTGCAACCAGCCCCTGTCGGTACCGCACCCCACCAATGGCACCTGCCGCCAGGACTACACGCGCCAGATCGACAGCCTGCCCGAGCAGGAACGGGCCACCCTGTTCGGCCGCGCCAGCTTCAAGCTGGGCGCCGACCACACGGCCTCGCTGGAAGTGCTGCACTCGGAAAACAAGGTCAACTCGCGCACGGCGCCGCCACCGCAGACGGGCCTGTCGCTGCCGTCGACCAGCCCCTACTACCCGGGCAATTCCGGTGGCGTTCCGGCCCAGGCCGGCCTGTCCGGCGCTCCCCTGTCCGTCAACTGGCGCCCCACGGAAGCAGGCCAGCGCGAGATCCTGTCGCGCGGTTCGGGCGACCGCTTCCTGGGCTCGCTGGAAGGCATCATCGCCGGCTGGGATTACCAGACGGGCCTGAGCCACTCGGTCAGCCGTTCGCAGGAAGAATTCACCAACGGCTATGTCGCCGACGCCCTGTTCGCGGCCGGTGTCGCCAACGGCGTGCTGAACCCGTTCGGCCTGCAGAACGATGCGGGCCGCGCCTACCTGGCCACGACCGCGCTGCGCGGCCGCGTGCAGGACGCCAAGAACGCCCAGACGGCATTCGACCTGAAGGCCAGCCGCGAGCTGATGGAAATGGGCGGCGGCAAGCTGGCCGTGGCCTTCGGCACCGAGCTGCGCCATGAGAAGGCGGAGTTCAACGTCAACCGCGACATCGCCAGCCAGGCCACCAGCTCGGGCCTGTCCGGCTCGCTGCCGAAGTCCGGCAGCCGCACCATCCAGGCCGTGTTCGGCGAAGTCAGCCTGCCGTTCACGAAGGAACTGGAAGCGTCGCTGGCGGCCCGTTACGACCACTACAGCGACGTTGGCAGCACCACCAACCCGAAGGCCTCGTTCCGCTACCAGCCGCTGCAGTCCTTCGTGCTGCGCGGTTCGGCCAGCACGGGCTTCCGCGCGCCGACCCTGTTCGAGAAGAACGCACCACAGTCGCGCAACGACACGAGCAACTCGTACAACGACCCGATCCTGTGCCCGAACGGCGTGCCGCAGCCGGGCGCCAACCCGCTGCGCGACTGCGACCTGCAGCAGTTCAAGCTGCAGGGCGGCAATCCGAACCTGCAACCGGAAAAATCGCGCACGTATGCCATCGGCGCCGTGTTCGAGCCGACCCAGGCCGTCACCCTGTCGCTGGACTACTTCAATATCCGCCTGCGCGAGAAGATCGGCGCCCTGCCGGAACAGACCATCTACGGCAACTACGCCCGCTATGCGGACCGTTTCCTGCGCTTCCCGGACGGCTCGCCGAACGCGATCCTGGACCTGAACGAGAACCTGGGCAAGGTGCGCACGGACGGCGTCGACGTCAGCCTGACGCTGCGCGCGCCGCGCACGGACTTCGGCGGCCTGACCTTCACCCTGGACGGCACGTGGATCCACAACTACGAGTACCAGAACGAGCGTGATGGCGACTTCATCCAGAACGTCGGCCGCTACGCGGACAACAACGTCGTGTTCCGCTGGCGCCATAACGCCTCGGTGACGTGGCGCACCGGTGCGTGGAGCGCCACCCTGGCCCACAACTTCAAGACGGGCTACGAAGACCAGAACCTGGTCGACGACCAGTACCGCAACCACGTGCCGTCGTACAGCCTGGTCAACCTGTCGGGCACGTACACGGGCTTCAAGAACGTGACGCTGACGGCCGGCGTGAAGAACATCGCCGACAAGTCACCGCCGTTCAGCAACCAGGGCACCGTGTTCCAGAAAGGCTACGACCCGCGCTACACCGACCCGATCGGCCGCGCGCTGTACCTGCGCGGTTCCTACTCGTTCTAAACTCTTGCCTGGAAAATGGGGACAGACCCCAATTTCCAGGCAATGTTTCTTCAAAAATGGGGTCTGTCCCCATTTTTGCAGCAATAAAAAAAGGCGCCGCGGCGCCTTTTTTGTTGGGTGGTGCGGCTTTACGCCGTGCCGCCCACGGTGACGCCGTCGATGCGCAACGTTGGCTGGCCGACACCGACCGGCACGCTCTGGCCTTCCTTGCCGCACACGCCCACGCCCGGGTCGAGACGCATGTCGTTGCCGATCATCGAGACGCGGTTCAGCACGTCCGGGCCGTTGCCGATCAGGGTGGCGCCCTTGACGGGATACGTCACCTTGCCGTCCTCGATCATGTAGGCCTCGCTGGCCGAGAAGACGAACTTGCCGTTCGTGATATCGACCTGGCCGCCGCCGAAGTTCACGGCGTACAGGCCGTTCTTGACGGAGGCGAGGATCTCGGCCGGGTCCTTGTCGCCCGCCAGCATGTAGGTGTTCGTCATGCGCGGCATCGGCAGGTGGGCGAACGATTCGCGGCGGGCGTTGCCCGTCACGGGCATCTTCATCAGGCGCGCGTTCATCGTGTCCTGGATGTAGCCGCGCAGGATGCCGTCCTCGATCAGGGTCGTGCACTGGGTCGGGTTGCCTTCGTCGTCGATATTGAGCGAGCCGCGGCGGTCGGCCAGCGTGCCGTCGTCGACCACGGTGACGCCCTTGGCGGCCACGCGCTCGCCGATGCGGCCGGCGAAGGTGGACGAGCCCTTGCGGTTGAAGTCGCCTTCCAGGCCGTGGCCGATGGCTTCATGCAGCAGAATGCCGGGCCAGCCCGGTCCCAGCACGACCGTCATCGGGCCGGCCGGGGCCGGACGGGAATCGAGGTTGACGAGGGCGCCCTTGACGGCGTCGTCGGCATACTGGGTCAGCAGCTCGTCGGTGAAATAGCTGTAGTCGTAGCGCCCGCCGCCGCCGGCCGAGCCCATCTCGCGGCGGCCGTCCTGTTCGACGATGACGGTGATCGACACGCGCACGAGCGGGCGGATGTCCGCCGCCAGCACGCCGTCGCTGCGCACCACCAGCACGACGTCGTATTCGCCGGCCAGGCCCGCCATCACCTGCACGACGCGGGGGTCCTTGGCGCGGGCGATCTTCTCGACGCGCTCGAGCAGCTTGACCTTGGCGGTGGCGTCCAGCGAATTGAGCGGGTCATGCGGCAGGTACAGCGAGCGGCCGCCCTGGGGCGTCATGCTGCCGGCCACCTTGATCTTGCCGGCGCCGGCCCGCGCGATGGTGCGCGTGGCGGCCGCCGCGTCCAGCAGGGCCGCTTCGGAAATCTCGTCGGAATACGAAAACGCGGTCTTCTCGCCGGACACGGCGCGCACGCCCACGCCCTGGTCGATCGAGAAACTGCCCGTCTTGACGATGCCCTCTTCCAGGCTCCAGCCCTCGTTCTTGGTGAACTGGAAGTACAGGTCGGCGTAGTCGACCTTGTGCGTGAACATCGTGCCCAGCGTCTTGATCAGCTTGCTCTCGTCCAGGCCGAACGGGGTCAGGAGCACGTCGCGCGCCAGCGCCAGGGAAGACAGGTTCGGTTCGAATGGTTTCATGATGGAACTTTCTACGTTTGCTTTGCTGTCATTGTAGTGGATTCGCGCCCCGGCCGCCGGGGGCGGACCGTCTTACATGGTGCGGTGCTTCAGTGCCGGCAGGCTCTCGCGCACACCGGCCAGGAAGGTCGCGTCGAGCTCGCCATGGACGACGCCCTCGCCTTCGGCCAGCACGGCCTTGACCTCGCCCCACGGGTCGACCAGCATGCTGTGGCCCCATGTGCGGCGCCCGTTCAAGTGGGTGCCGCCCTGGGCCGCCGCCAGCACGTAGCACTGGTTCTCGATGGCGCGGGCGCGCAGCAGGATTTCCCAGTGGGCCCGCCCGGTGGTGTACGTGAACGCGGCCGGCACGACGATCAGGTCGACGGCGCCCATGGCCCGGAACAGCTCCGGGAAGCGCAGGTCGTAGCAGACCGACATGCCGACCTTGCCGACGGCCGTTTCGACCGTCCCGACCGTGCTGCCCGGCACGATGGTGCGCGATTCGTTATACGATTCCGTGCCCTTGGTGAAGCCGAACAGGTGGATCTTGTCGTAGCGGCCCACGTGCCGGCCTTCGGGGTCGTAGACCAGGGTCGTGTTGATGACTTTCTCCGGGTCGCTGCTGGCCAGCGGCAGGGTGCCGCCCAGCAGCCAGATGCCGTGTTCGCGCGCCATCGATGCCATCGCATCCTGGATGGCGCCCTGCCCCAGCGGTTCGGCCTTGCCGACCTTGTCGCTGTCGCTCATGCCCATGATGGGCCAGTACTCGGGCAACAGCACCAATTTGGCGCCCGTGGCGGCGGCCTCGGCGACGAGGCGGCGTGCGGTGGCCAGGTTTTCCTCCACGACGGGCGTGGAGACCATTTGTACGGCGGCAACGATAGACATCGGCTCTCCTTTATTGGCTGCGGGGACTTTCCGTTCGCTCGGCATCGAGCTTCGTGATGACGGGCGCCTTCCACGGCCCCGTCACCTGCATCTGGTAGGTCAGCGCCTTCATCACGGGCGCCGACAGGAACAGCTGGGCCAGGTAGCTGCCCAGCCCGATCACGGGATTGACGGCCAGTGCATACACCAGCGGCGCCGTGCCCAGGTTCACCTGGGGAATCACGACCACGTGCAGGTTGGTCGATTCATTGGCGACGTCGGCCGTGCCGGACATCAGCACGGTGGCCTGCACGCCGTGCATCTTCAGGTTATCCGTCCTGACGATGCCCCGCTCGATGGCGGCCGTGGCGCTGATGCCGTCAAAAGCGAGACCTTGGGCGAATACGTCGTGGAAATCGAATTTCAGCAAGCGCGGCAAGGCCTGCAGGCTCAGCACGCCCAGCAGCTTGGCCGCGCCCGGGTCCTGCTTCAGGAACTGACCCTTCTCGACCTTCATGTCGAGCCTGCCGGACAGGGTCGGCTTGTCCAGCGCATACGGCAGGCCCTTCCACGCGATATCCCCGGACAGCTTGCCCTTGCCGTTCTTGACCGTGTCGGCGAAGCCGAAGCGGGTCAGCAGCTTGCCAGCGTCGAGGATGTCGAGGTTGAAGTTCAGCGACGTGTCGTGCTGGCCGTTGCGCGATACCCAGCGTCCCGTGCCGTGCAGCACGCCGTCCGGGTTCTCGAACGTCAGCTTCGACACGCGCCATTCGCGCGAGGACGTGATCAGGGCATTGTAGGCCTGCAGTTCCATCCGGCCCAGCTGGCGGTTGAACAGCTCGAAGCGGTCGGCCACGATGTCGAGCGCCGGAATGGCCGGCGCGCTGGCGGCGGCCGAGCTTTCCAGCAGGTCCTTGACGTCGCCGGCGGCCGATTCGGGAATGATCAGGCTCGACAGGCGGGCCGTCACCTTGCCCATGCCGCGCCCCGTGGGCGACTCGTTCCACGTCAGGTAGCCGTTGGCCTGGCGCGAATCGATGCTGGCCTGCCAGGTCCCGCCCCGGTGGGTGGCGCCCAGCACGACGTCGTCGACCTTGCGCCCGGCGATGGTCAGTTCCGTGGCGCGGGCGGCGATCAGGTCCGGCACGATGTATTGGGACAGGTTCGGCGCGGCGGCGCCCGGCGCATCGGCGGCCGGCGCATCGGCGGCCGGCGCGGCCGGCCTGGGCTCGGCGGGGCCGGCAATGTCCGACGCCAGTCCCGTCCAGTCGTCCACGTTCAGCGATTTCATGCTGACGTGGAAGGCCATGCCGCTGTCCGGCTGGGGGGCCGGGGCATTGACGCCCAGGCCGCCCCGGGTCAGCTGCCACGGGCCCTTGTCCTGGCGCTGGCGCTGGTAGCGTGCCTCGATGGCATTGCCCACGGTGATGCGGATCTCGTCGTGCGCCAGGCCGGTGCCGTCGGCGGCCCCGCCGTTGAGCACGAAATGCAGGGGCAGCGCGTCCTGTGCGGCCTTGGCCAGCGGCGCCGGCAGGTCCAGGCCGACCCCGGCCAGCGACGATTCGACGAACACCTGGTACTGGTGGTTGGCGGCCGTGACGACGCCGTTGTAACGGGCGCCGCCGGACAGGTGGGCCGCCAGGCGCTGCATGGCCGGGGCCGGATATGTCCTCTTCAGGCCATCGGCCGTGACGCTGCCGCCGATGCGCACCTGGATGGTGCCGTCGCGCTGGGTGCCGCCGGCCACCGTCAGCTGGCCGCCCAGCAGGGTGCCGTTCAGGCCGTTCAGGTTGACGCCGTGCTCGTTGAATTCGATCTTGCCCGTGGCCAGCAGCACGGGCGGCATGTCGTGCCACAGCACGACGTCGTTGCCCAGCAGTTGCAAGGTGCCGTTGACCTTGCTTTCGCGCAGCCGCGCCAGGGGCAGGTTCAGCTTCAGGGCCAGCTTGCCGTTGCCGGTGGCACTGGTCTGGTCCGTGAAATGGCCGATCCAGTCCAGCACGGGACTGTTGCCCACGTAACGGAGGAAATCCTGCATGGCGCCGGCAGCGTTGCCGTCGATTTCCAGCACGCTGTCGTGGTGGATCAGGTCGCCGATGACGGCTTTCACGTCCTTCAGCGCGACATTGCCCGTTTTTGCCGTGTCGGCCTTGATTTCCATGCGCGCGCCCTCGAACAGGAAGGTGCCGCGTATCTGCTCGGCCTGCGGCCACAGGGGTGACGTGCCGTCCTTGCCGAAATGGCCCGGCTCGTAGTTCAGCTTGCCGTCGACGATGCGGCCGCCGATGCGGAACTCGCCGTCGGCGCCCTTGTCGGCAAAGGGGAACCGGGCCAGGTCGCCGCGCAGGCGCAGCTTGACGTCCGTGGCGCTGCCCGCCTCCAGCGCCCCCGTCAGCCAGTGGGCCAGGTGTTCCGGCGTGGCCAGCGGCAGGTAGCGGCCGATGCGGTTGATGGTGAAGCCGTCGAAGCTCCCTGTGATATCGGCCACGCCGGGCCCCTTGTCGCCGATGGTGTGGCTGCCGGCGAGCTTGCCCGTCAGGCCGTCCTGGGCGAATTCGAAATTGTCCAGTTTCAGGGCCAGCATGTCGCCCCGGGTCCAGCCGGCGTCCAGCTTGAACTGCTGGAACGGCATGGCCGCTTCGGCGAACCAGGCCGGCATGGCCAGCACGAGACCGGGCGCGTCCAGGCTGAGCTTGCCGCCGGCCGTGCCGGCTTCGACCTTGCCGGACAGATGCTGGAAGCCCGGCAAGGCGGGCAGCGCCGGCTGGGCCGCAGCCCCGGCCTTGGCGGCCACGGCCGGACGCGCGGCCAGCGGGTTCATGCCCAGGTCCTGCAGGTCGGCCTGCAACTGCCAGTCACTCGGCGCGGCCACGGGGCCTTGCCAGTGGGCCGCCAGGTTCCGCACCCGGCCGCGCGGTGCCAGCTCGGCCAGCAGGCTGCGCTGCGCTGCCGGCAGCGGCAGGCGCGTGGCCAGTTCGGCCACCATGGCCAGGTCGAGCGAATGGGCCGTGACGTCGGTACGGGCCGGCTGGCGGCCGCGGGCGGGCAGGTAGCGTTCGGACAAGGTGGTCGGCGCCAGGGTGACGCCGTCGCGCGTGCGCAAGGTGAAGTCGGTGACGCTGGCGCGGTGGGCGCGGGCGCCGAACGGCAGCGCCGCATCGCCACGCGCGCCGCGTGCCGGCTTGTCTTCATGGAAGGCGATGCGGCCCTGCATGGCGGCCACGTCCAGCTTGGGCAGGTCCGGTCCCAGGGTGGCGCGCACGTCGCGCAGCGCCAGGTCGGCCGTCACGCCATACAGGCGCGAATGGTCGATTTCCAGCCACGCGCGCACGCTGCCGCGGCCGGACTGCAGCCGGGCCGGGCCCGTGTCCTGCGGGCTGTACGGCAACCAGGCGGCCAGGTCGGCACCGCGCACGTCCGCATACATCGTGCCCTTCCACTGGCGCACGTCGGACACGCGCTGGGAAAAAGCCGGGTGGGCAAAATCGGCGCGCAGGTCCAGCGAACCGGTGGCCCCGGCGGCTGGCGTGGCGTGCACGGCGAACTGGTGGCGGCGCCACTGGTTGCGCAGGATCAGATTGGTGTCCTTCAGCAGCAGGGGCGGCGTGCCCCGCTGTTCGTCGTGCCAGCGCAAGGTGCCTTCGCGGATGACGATCTCGCGCTGGGCCAGCACCCACTCGGAGCCGCGGCCGTCGTCCTTCTTGTTCAGGTCGACGAAGATGCCGGCCACGAACAGGCGTCCGTCCGCCGTGCGACGCACGTCCAGGTCGGGGCGGATGACTTCCAGCGAATCGAAGCGCACGTTCAGCGACGCCACGCTCCACCACGACAGCGTGGCGGCCACGCTGGGCAGGCGCAGTGCCTGCTTGCCTTGCTGGTCGCGCAGCACGACATCGCCCAGGAACAGCGTGGGCCGCAAGCCGGACCAGGAGGCATAGATGCGTTCGATCGTGACGGGATTGCCGACGGCGCGGCTGGCCAGCCGTTCGATATCGTCCTTGTAGCTGTCGATCTGCGGCAGCACCAGCCAGCGCAGCACGAGGAAGACGACGGCAAAGGCGAAGTACAGGAGCAGCGCCAGCTTCAGGGTGAAGCCCAGCACGTGGTGGGTGGCCAGGTTGCACAGGCGGTAGGCCGCCTGCAGGCGGTGCCAGCGCGCGACGACGGCGCCTTCGTGGGGCGGCTGCGCGGGCAAATCCGCGGGTAACTGCGCGTGCCCCACCTTGTCTTCCGCCGTTTTTTCCGTCAACACTTCATTACCCAGGCCCGGCCGGACACCCGGCGTAAAATAAATGGTTCGTTTCCACAGCCTGCCCTTGTCCAGCCTGCGGCCACATTCTACCGCAACACCCGGTTACACTAAGTTCCGAAACGCACTCTATTACACAACGTTACGATAGATTTACGTCAATACACGGACATTTTTCTCTCGCACCTTTCCCTCACCAAACGGCCACCATGCACGCACAGCCCCTGCCCTCCGCCACGCCACCGTCGATCCCCGTCGATGCCAGCACCTCCCGCTTCCACCAGCGCTGGCTGGGCGCCGAACCGGACCGGCAGGCCAAGATCGATGCCCTGAGCCGCTCGTCGCTGGCCGGTGCCGACCTGGCGACGCTGCTGGCGCAGGAACGCGCCAACGGCGACGGCCCTGTCCTGCCGCTGGCGCGCGGCATGCGCCGGCTGCGCAACCTGTTGATCGCCACCTTGATCCGGCGCGACCTGGAAGGCCTGGCCGACCTGGACGAAGTAGTGACGACGGTGACGCGCCTGGCCGACTTCGCCATCCAGGAACATCTGGCGGAACTGGATGGGGAAATGCGCGCCGCCCACGGCGTGCCGACCGGTCACGAATCGGGCCAGGAACAGCAGCTGATCGTGCTGGCCATGGGCAAGCAGGGCGGCTTCGAGCTGAACGTGTCGTCCGACATCGACCTGATCTTCGTCTACCCGGAAGACGGCGACACGGTGCCGGCCGCGCCCGGCCAGCGCAGCCTGTCGAACCACGAGTATTTCATTCGCCTGGGCAAGAAGCTGATCGCAGCCATTGCCGAGATCACAGAGGACGGCTTTACCTTCCGCGTCGACATGGCGCTGCGGCCGAACGGCGGCTCCGGGCCGCTGGCGGCCAGCCTGGGCATGGTCGAGCAATACCTGATCGTCCAGGGCCGCGAGTGGGAACGCTATGCCTGGGTCAAGGCGCGCGCCGTCACGGGCCGGCCCGAGGACATCGCCGCGCTGGAATCGATCGTGCGGCCGTTCTGCTTCCGCCGCTACCTGGACTTCGGCGTCATCGACGCCATCCGCAATATGCATGCCCAGATCCGCGCCGAGGTGAACCGGCAGGAACGGCTGCACCCGGACCGCAGCCACAACGTCAAGCTGGGCCGTGGCGGCATCCGCGAGATCGAATTCCTGGCCCAGGTGTTCCAGCTGATCCGGGGCGGGCGCGACGCCACCTTGCGCGACCGCTCCACCCGCGCCACCCTGCGCCAGCTGCCGGACAAGGGTCTGCTGGCACCGGAAGTGGTGGAACAACTGCTGGCCTCGTACACCTTCCTGCGCAACCTGGAGCACCGGCTGCAGTACCTGGACGACGCCCAGACCCACACCCTGCCGCCGAACGAGGACGACCGCACCGTCGTGGCGCGGATGATGGGCCTGCCCGACACGGCCGCGCTGCTGGCCCAGCTGGACGGCCACCGCCGCTTCGTTGCCGAGCAGTTTGACGCCATCTTTGCCGACAAGAGCGGCGGCGACGATATCGATCCCGATACGAGCAACGCCTGCGCCGACCCGGACAACCACGAAGCCATCGAGGCCCGCTTCACCAGCCTGGGCTACGACGACCCGGGCGCCGCCGCGCGCCGCCTGATCGCCACGTGGCAGGCGCCCCGCCTGCAGTCGATGCCGGAAGCGAGCCGCCAGCGCCTCGTCACCCTGATCAATGCGGCCCTGCCCCTGATCGCCCGCGCCGCCGAGCAGAACAGCGCCGGCAGCCAGATCGGCACCTTGGGCCGCCTGCTCGACTTCCTGGAAGCCATCGCCCGCCGCTCGGCCTACCTGTCGCTGCTGACGGAATACCCCCACACGCTGGAGCGGGTCATCAACATGATGCACGCCAGCGCCTGGGCCGCCACCTTCCTGACCCTGCACCCGATCCTGCTGGACGAGCTGCTGGACGACCGCATCCGCAACGCCGTGTTCGACCCGGCCGCGCTGGTGCTGGACCTGGACAATCAGTTGGCCGCCGCCGACGGCGACACGGAGCGCCAGCTGGACATCCTGCGCGAAGTGCACCATGCCCAGCTGTTCCACCTGCTGGCCCAGGACCTGGCCGGCGACCTGACGGTGGAGCGCCTGGCCGACCACTTATCGGCGCTGGCCGACGTCATCGTCGCCGCCGTCATCAAGGCGGCCTGGCAGACGGTGGCGAAGCGGCACCGCGACGTGCCCCGCTTCGCCGTCATCGCGTACGGCAAGCTGGGCGGCAAGGAACTGGGCTATGTGTCGGACCTGGACGTCATCTTCCTGTTCGACGACGACGACCAGGACGCCCCCGGCCTGTACGCCAAGCTGGCCCAGCGCTTCATCACGTGGATGACGTCGCACACGTCGGCCGGCATCCTGTTCGACATCGACACGGCCCTGCGTCCGGACGGGGCCAGCGGCATGCTGGTGTCGAGCGTGCAGGCC
The DNA here is from genome assembly GCF_009720835.1 of Pseudoduganella buxea. GTDB lineage: Bacteria > Pseudomonadota > Gammaproteobacteria > Burkholderiales > Burkholderiaceae_D > Rugamonas > Rugamonas buxea. The sequence goes on along the minus strand of NZ_WNKZ01000045.1, from coordinate 28,394 downwards.
TTCGAGCGCTACCAGCACAATGCCGCCTGGGTGTGGGAACACCAGGCCCTGACGCGGGCCCGTTTCTGCGCCGGCGATGCCGACATCGGCCGCCGCTTCGAGGCAATCCGCTGCGACGTGCTGCGTGCACCGCCCGTCGCCGGCGACGAGTTGAAACGGCAGGTGCTGGCCATGCGCAACAAGATGCACGAGGCCTACCCCAGCCGCCCCGGCACCTTCGACCTGAAACAGGATGCCGGCGGCATGATCGACATCGAGTTCATTGTCCAGTATCTGGTGCTGCAACATGCCCGTAATTACCCGCAGTTGACGGGAAATGTCGGCAATATCGCGTTGCTGCGCCTCAGCGGCGAATTGGGCCTGATCGACCCGGCCTTGGCCGGCCAGGTGGCCGACGCCTACCGCGCCATGCGCAAGCTGCAACACCAGCTGCGTCTGCAGGGGGGTGAGCAGTCGCGTGTCGACCCGTTGCGCGTGGCCGTGTATGCCCACTGCGTGACGACCTTGTGGCGGGATATCTTCGGCCAATAATCAGTCCGCAGCAATTCATTCGGCAACACCACGAAGGCGCCTGGCAAGGCGCCTTTTTCGTTTCCTAGCAGATAGCAAGTGTTGTTATTTTTGTACATTCCATCAAATTAATGACGAATTGAATTTGTACTTCGGACACCCTTAACTAAGATTCATGGTTTGGCGGTCAGCCAAAGATCGCGACAGATTAATCACCAAGGGAGCATTTAAATGAGAGAAAAGATCATTTCGCACTCCGTGCGCCTGTTATGCCTGGGCGGTGCCGTCCTGAGCATGCAAGCCATGGCGCAGACGGCCGATGCGCCGATGCAGACTGTGCAAGTGACGGGTTCGCGTATTGCCTCGCCGGGCGCGGAATCGCCATCGCCACTGCAGGTCCTGACATCGGCCGACATCGCTGCATCGGGTGCGACGAATCTGCAGGAACTGCTGATGAAGAACCCGACCCTGGGTACGCCGACCGTCAGCCGGACCAACTCGAACTTCTCCACGTCCAGCGCCGGTGTGTCCACCGTCAACCTGCGCAATCTGGACACCTCCCGCACCCTGGTGCTGTTGAACGGCCGCCGCTTCGTTTCCGGCATTCCGGGCGACACGGCCGTCGACCTGAACGTCATCCCGACCGACTTCATCGAGCGTGTCGAACTGCTGACGGGCGGCGCCTCGGCCACCTATGGCTCGGACGCCGTGGCCGGTGTCGTCAACATCATCACGAAGCGCAATTTCACCGGCTTGATCCTGGATGCCCAGGGCGGCCAGAGCACCAAGCACGACGACACGAAGAAGAAATTCTCCGCCACCTGGGGCACCAGCAACGCCGATGCCACCAACAACATCATGGTGCACTTCGGCTACTCGAAGCAGGGCGCCGTGTACTCGAAGAACCGCGCCATCTCGGCCGTCGACCAGAACACCCAGAACGACCCGGAAGACTTCTTCAAGGTCAACCGTCCGTTCTATTCCAGCTATGCGCCGCAAGGCCGTTTCTTCGACGATAACGGCAGCTTCACGTACGATCGCAACGGCGCCGTGATTCCATGGAATACCAACGGCACCAACGGCCAGGCCGCTACCGGCTTCAACCGTTCCGAGTTCCGCTCCATCGCCGTGCCGACAGACCGCTACCTGCTGGCCACGACGGGCACGATGGCACTGAACGAGAACCACAATGTGTTCTTCGAAGGCAACTACGCATCGACCCGCGTGACGACGATGCTGGAACCGTTCGCGCTGGGCTCGGACGACATCTACAAGGGCGACACCTTCGGCCAGGTTCCCGCCGAGCTGCTGATCAACGGCACGCTGCGCCGCAACCCGCTGGTACCGGACCGCCTGTTCAACAACATCAGCGATACCAACGGCGACGGCCTGCGCGACTACTTCTTCACGCGCCGGATGGCCGAAGTGGGCAACCGCGGCAGCAAGGCCAACCGCGACACCTTCCGCCTGGCAACCGGCGTCAAGGGTTCGTTCAACCTGCTGAAAGAGTGGAACTACGAAACCTATGTGGCCTATGGCCAGACCAAGGAATCGCAGAGCGGCAATGGCCAGGTCAATGTGCTGAACTTCCGCCACGCGCTGGAAGCCATCACGGACATCGACGACCTGAACACCAACAACAACCGTACCGAAGCCATCTGCGCCGACTCGACCGCCCGTGCGCTGGGTTGCGTGCCGATCAATGTGTTCGGCTACAACAGCATTTCGCCGGAAGCGCTGAAATACGTGAACGCGCCGAGCAGCCTGGAAACGCGTGTCACGCAGAAACTGGCAGGCGGTTCGATCAACGGTGAAGTCTTCGACCTGCCGGCCGGTGCCGTCGGCGTGGCCGTCGGCTTCGAATGGCGCGGCGAGGAATCGTCCAGCGAAGCCGACGCGCTGACCCAGGCCGGCCTGAACGCGGGCAACGCCCTGCCGCCGACCTACGGCAAATTCAACGTCAAGGAACTGTTCGGCGAGGTACGCGTGCCGATCCTGAAGGACAAGCCGTTTGCCAAGGAACTGAACCTGTCCAGCGCCGTGCGCCGCGGCAAGTACTCGACCGTCGGCTACACCACCAGCTGGAACCTGGGCGGCGAATGGTCGCCGATCGCCGACGTGAAATTCCGCGCCACCCGCGCCCTGTCGACCCGTGCGCCGAACATCAACGAGCTGTTCCAGCCGGCCCAGCAGACCTTCCCGGCCGACATCGTCGACCCGTGCGACGGCATCGGCCCGACCGGCGGTGGCGCACGCGGCGACGCCTGCCGTGCCGCCCCGGGCGTGGCAGCGAACATCGCCGCCAACGGCGTGTTCACCCTGACCCAGTCGGACCTGCAGGGCATCAGCGGCTATGACCGCGGCAACCCGAACCTGCGCGCCGAGAAAGGCCGCTCCACCACCATCGGCGTGGTCTGGACTCCCCGTTCGATCGCCCCGCTGCGCAACTTCTCGTTCACGGCCGACTACTTCGACATCAAGATCGCCGATGCCCTGGTCTTCATGCCGCGCCAGTACGCGCTGGAAAACTGCTACGGCGGCGACGGCTCGCTGTGCAACGTCATCACGCGCCGCCCGAGCAAGATGGGTGCGAACAACTCCGGTTCGCTGGAATACATCGACTCGCTGGTCAGCAACACGGGCAGCAAGGCCACCGAAGGCGTCGACCTGACGGCATCGTGGGCCGGTGCCGCCGGCCCAGGCCGCCTGAGCGCCCGCGCCTCCTGGACGTGGCTGCATGAAGGCTACGACACCCCGACCCCGGGTGCCGAGAAGGACTACTGGGCCGGCGAAATCCAGCAAAGCCCGAAAAACAAGGCCTCGCTGAACCTGGCATACAAGCTGGGCGCCTGGGGCATCAGCGGCACCACGACGTATATCGGCAAGTCCTACCTGGACGACCAGTTCCTGGCCCAGTTCGACCTGCCGCGCAACGCCGTCGGCGTCGGCTCGCGCACCTACCAGGACATCCAGGTCACCTACGAGTTCCGCAAGAAGTGGGAGCTGTACCTGGGCCTGGACAACGCCTTCAACACGAAGGCGCCACCGATCGTCTCCGGCCTGCCGGGCAACACGACGGGCGCGGAAACGGAAGCCGGTGCTTACGACCCGATCGGTCGCCGTTACTACCTGGGCATGCGCGTTTCGCTGTAACGCGTTCTACCCTTCCAGAAAGCCTGCCGGGTTCGCGCCCGGCAGGCTTTTTTCATGTTCGCATCCCCCATCGCGAAATGTGCAGCGCTATACCATATATTTGTGAAGATGTTGTTGTATGTAACACACATGTAACAAACTGAAATATTTACACGATTGACCGCAAGGCAAGTTCCGTTGTCTGATGCTGGGTCGTTCTTTGATCGAGGCCACCCCGCCCTCCACACAGAACGCCCTTGTGACGACAACACTGGAGCAAACAAATGATGAAAGAAACCACGCTGGCCCAATCGGTTCGGCTGATCTGCTCGGCCGGCGCCCTCGGTGCCAGCCTGCTGGCCGCGCCGGCTTTCGCGCAAACGGCCGAAGCGCCGATGCAGCGCGTCGAAGTGACCGGTTCGGCAATCAAGCGGATCGACGCTGAAACGGCCGTACCCGTCACCGTCATGAAGATGGCGGACCTGAAGGCCGAAGGCATCAGCACCGTCGAGCAGGTCCTGGCGACGGTATCGTCGATGCAGGCCAGCCAGGGCACCAGCCAGGTCGTCGGCCTGTCCACCGGCGGCGCGTCGTTCGCCGACATGCGCGGCCTGGGTCAGAACAAGACCCTGGTACTGCTGAACGGCCGCCGCCTGGCCAACAATGCGTTCGACAGCTCGGCCCCCGACCTGAACATGATTCCCTTCGCCGCCATCGAGCGCGTCGAAGTGCTGCGCGACGGCGCCTCCTCGCTGTACGGCTCCGACGCCGTGGGCGGCGTGATCAACTTCATCACCAGGCGCGACTTCACCGGCGGCATCGTCACCGTCGGCGGCGATTCGCCCCAGCATCCGGGCGGCCAGTCCGTCAACAGCAGCATCGGCTATGGCTTCGGCGACGTCGACAAGGACGGCTTCAACTTCTACGCCATGGGCGACTTCCAGAAGCAGCGTTCGATCGGCGGCACGGAGCGTCCGTTCAACCGCCGCTATGCGGGCGGCCTGTCGAGCAGCACCTTCCCGGCCAACTACTACCAGGACGGCGACGCCGGCAACCCGGCCGCGCCGAACTGCACCAGCGCGCCAAACCTGGTGCCCGACGGAACCGGTTGCAAGATGACGACGTCGAGCTTCGTCGACTACGTGCCCCGCTCCGAGCGCGCCACCGGCCTGTTGAAGGGCACGCTGGCCCTGCCGAACGGCCATGAGCTGAGCCTGGAATACCTGCACAGCCGCAGCAAGGTGGAAAGCCAGATCGCTCCCGTGCCGTACGGCGGCCTGATCATGAACCGCACGCTGGCCAACGGCGCGGTGAATCCGTACTACCCGACCAATCCGAATATCCCGCTGGACCCGAACTTCGGCGCCGGCGACCTGCCCGAAGGCGCCCTGCCCGGCTACATCAACGTGATGTGGCGCGACCTGCCGAACGGCGTGCGCGCGGATGAGAACATCAACCGCCAGCAGCGCTTCGTGGCCCAGCTGTCCGGCAATATCGCCGGCTGGGATTACCGCACCGGCCTGACCTGGGGCGAGAACCGCGTCAAGGTCAACCTGCGCGGCTACAGCGATGGCGACATGATCACCAAGGGCGTGCTGGACGGCATCGTGAACCCCTTCGGCGACCAGAGCGCCGCGGGCATGGACCTGCTGATGGCCGCTGCGCTGGATGGCAACATCCAGAACGCCAAGGGCACCAGCAAGACGTGGGACATCAACGCCAGCCGCGAACTGGGCGACTGGGCCGGCGCCGGCCGCAATGCAGCCCTGGCCATCGGCGGCCAGGCCAGCCACGAGAAGTTCTACTCGGCGGCCAACACGGAATACGCGGAGAAAGTCGTCGCCAGCACCGGCATCGACCCGAACACGCTGAACCAGGGTTCGCGCACCGTGTACGCTGCCTTCGCCGAGCTGAACGTGCCCCTGCTGCAAACGCTGGATGTGACGGCCGCGATCCGCTACGACAAATACAGCGACTTCGGCAACTCGACCAATCCGAAGTTCAGCTTCCGCTGGCAGCCGGCCCAGTCCGTGATGGTGCGCGGCTCCTACTCGACCGGCTTCCGTGCCCCGTCGCTGTATGAAATCAATGCCGCCAATACCTACACGAACACGTCGACGCAGAGCGACCCGATCAACTGCCCAGGCGGTGTACCCGTTCCCGGCAAGGGCAGCGCGACCAACTGCAATGTGCAGTTCCAGAAACTGCTGGGCGGTAACAGCAGCCTGAATCCGGAAGAATCGAAGAACGCCACCTTGGGCATCGTCTTCGAAGGCGTCAAGAACCTGACGCTGTCGGCCGACGTCTGGGCCGTCGAACTGGATCACCAGATCGGCAACCTGGCCGAGGACGACGTCTTCGCCGACCCGGCCAAGTACGCGTCGCTGTACAACCGCAATGCCGGCGGCAACCTGTCGATCGACGGCTCGCAGTGCCCGAATCCGTCCACCTGCGGCTATGTCGACCTGCGTACCCGCAACCTGGGCAGCATCAAGACCAACGGTATCGACCTGGGCGCCCAGTATCGCCTGCGCACGGCCGGCTTCGGCACGTACAACTTCTCGATGAACAGCACGTGGGTACACAGCTACAAGTACCAGAACTCGGAAGGCGGCGAGTGGAACCAGAAGGTCAACAACTACTCCGGTACGGGCCCGATGTTCCGCTGGCAGAACACGGCCAACCTGCGCTGGAGCGACAAGCAGTTCGGCGCCGGCGTGACGGCCAAGTACAAGTCCGGCTACCTGGATTCGGACGGTACCAACGAAGTGGCCTCGTACACCACCTTCGACAGCTACGTGTCGTGGACGCAGCCAAAAGGCTTCGCCCTGACCTTCGGCGTGCGTAACATGTTCGACCGCACCCCGCCGCTGTCCTACCAGGACACCACGTTCCAGGCAGGCTACGATCCGCGCTTCACCGACACCATCGGCCGCACCTACTACGCCCGCGCTTCGTACAGCTTCTAAGCCGTACCGCGCATCGGCGCAAACAAGCAAGCCCCGCCGGCTCACGCCGGCGGGGCTTTTTTGTTGCTCCGAAACCGGTGTCAGACCGCCGCGGCGGACCGACCGGTTTCTCAATTCGGGGAGACAGGTGTCCGACACCGAATGCGCCGCGTGCGCATCACGGGCCCTGGTGGGCCGGCATCTGCGCCAGCACATTGGCGCGCAGGTCTTTCGATTGCAGCGAGGAGGTGGCGATCTGTTCGAAGCGCATCTGGCGTTGGTCGATCAGGTAGCCCACCAGCTGGCGGCTCACGAAATACTCGTATGCCGGCGACGGGTGGACCGCCCCGGCGGCCAGCAGGCGGCGTCCCTCCTCCTCAGGGAAACTGCTTTCGTGGGCGACATGGTCGCAATAGCCCTCGGCTACCCAGGACGGCAGCCGGATGCTGTCGACGAGGCCAATCCGGTCCGTGATCAGCACGTGGGTGATCTCGTGCGCGATGACGGCTGACAGTGCCCGCGTGTTGTACTCCGGATTGCGCGAGCGTGCCACGTCGGCGGTGAAATCGCCGAGGGCGATGAAAATGTTGTCGGTGACTGGTACCGTGACGGCAAACGACTTCCTGAACGGCGCGAATAGCGAGTAGGTCCATGGTACGTCGCCCACATACACGTCGAAGCGCCGGCCGGGCGTGGCCAGTTCGGACGAGGCCACCAGCGCGGCCGCCCTGGCCAGCACCACGTCCGTGGCCGGCGGCAGGGGCGCGCGCGAGTGCACGGTGATGCCGTGTGCCGTCAACTTGTGGTGGAACACAATGCCGGGAAACACGTGCAGCAGCACGAACAGGGCGAACACGGCGAAGAAGATCCAGTTCAACCAGTCGTTCAGCCATGGCAGCCAGTGCCGGTTCGAGGGCCACCGCAGCGGCGGCAGGCCCAGTATTTTCTTTAGTGTCGGTGTCATGGCTTTCTTGCCAGTCCGCGAGGCCGGCACAAAAAAAGCCGGCCCTGCAATGCAGGACCGGCCTATGCCGCCCGGCGGCCCGGGCGAGTTCGAAAAACGATTACTTGGCGTTCATCAGCGCCACGGTGGTGTCCAGCATGCGGTTGGAGAAGCCCCACTCGTTGTCATACCACGACGACACCTTGACCAGGCGGCCCGAGACTTTCGTCAGGGTTGCGTCGAAGTTCGACGAGGCCGGGTTGTGGTTGAAGTCGACGGAGACCAGCGGTTCGGTCTGGTACGTCAGGATGCCTTTCAGGGCGCCTTCGGCGGCCGTCTTCATCAGCTGGTTGACTTCCTCGACGGTGGTGTCGCGCTTGGCGATGAAGGACAGGTCGACCAGCGACACGTTGATGGTCGGCACGCGGATGGCGAAGCCGTCCAGCTTGCCGTTCAGTTCCGGCAGCACCAGGCCGACGGCGGCGGCAGCGCCCGTCTTGGTCGGGATCATCGACTGCGTGGCCGAACGGGCGCGGCGCAGGTCTTCGTGCATGACGTCGGTCAGCACCTGGTCGTTGGTGTAGGCGTGGACGGTCGTCATCAGGCCCGTTTCCAGGCCGATGGCGTCGTTCAGCGGCTTGACCAGCGGGGCCAGGCAGTTGGTGGTGCACGAAGCGTTCGAGATGACGGTGTCCGTGGCCTTCAGCACGTCATGGTTGACGCCGTAGACGATGGTGGCGTCGACATCCTTGCCGCCCGGGGCGGAGATGATGACTTTCTTGGCGCCGCCCTGCAGGTGGGCCGAGGCCTTTTCCTTGGTCGTGAAGAAGCCGGTGCATTCCAGCACGACGTCCACGCCCAGCTCGCCCCATGGGATTTCAGCCGGATTGCGCTGGGCGAACACGCGGATGCTGTCGCCGTTCACGATCATGTTGTCGCCTTCGACTTCGACGGTGCCGGGGAACTTGCCGTGGGCCGTGTCGTAGCGGGTCAGGTGCGCGTTCGACTGCGCGTTGCCCAGGTCGTTGATGGCCACGATCTGGATGTCCTGTTTCTTGCCGCCTTCGTAGAAAGCGCGCAGGACATTGCGGCCGATACGGCCATAACCGTTGATTGCTACCTTGATCGTCATTACATGTGCTCCTAGTTAAAAGAATCGGTTCTTTTTGTAAAAACCCCGGCCACGCGCCGGGGTTCCCATGTTCTTTTTATGCAGCAATAACAGACTTCACCTTCGCGACGACGTTCTCCACCGTGAAGCCGAAGTGCTTGAACAGCACGTTGGCCGGGGCGGATTCGCCGAACGTATCGATGCCGACGATGGCGCCTTCCAGGCCGACGTACTTGTACCAGAAATCGGAAACGCCTGCCTCTACCGCAACGCGCGGCAGGCCCTTGCCCAGTACGGCGGCCTTGTAGGCGGCGTCCTGGCGGTCGAACACGTCGGTCGACGGCATCGACACGACGCGCACGGCCACGCCTTCGCTCTTGAGTGCCGTGGCGGCGTTCATCGCCAGTTCCACTTCGGAACCGGTGGCGATGATGACGGCCTTCGCGTCAGCAGCGTCCAGCAGCACGTAGCCGCCTTTCGCGATGTCGGCGATGGCCTGCTCGGAACGCTCCTGGAACTGCAGGTTCTGGCGCGAGAAGATCAGCGTCGACGGGCCGTTCTTGCGCTTGACCGCTTCGCCCCAGGCCACCATCGATTCGACCGTGTCAGCCGGACGCCAGTTGTCCAGGTTCGGGATCAGGCGCAGCGACGAGACGTGCTCGACCGACTGGTGGGTCGGGCCGTCTTCGCCCAGGCCGATCGAATCGTGGGTGAACACGAAGATCGAACGCTGCTTCATCAGCGCGGCCATACGCAGCGCATTGCGCGAGTAATCCGAGAACGTCAGGAAGGTGGCGCCGAACGGGATGTAGCCGCCGTGCAGGGCGACACCGTTCATGATGGCGCTCATGCCGAACTCGCGCACGCCGTAGTTGATGTGGTTGCCAGGCTTGCCGGAACGCAGGTTGACGGACTCTTTCCAGTTCGTCAGGTTCGAACCGGTCAGGTCGGCCGAGCCGCCCAGGAATTCCGGCAGGATCGGGGCCAGGGCCTGGATCGCGTTCTGCGAGGCCTTGCGGGTGGCGATGGTTTCCTTCTTGTCCACGCAGGCGGCGATGGCGGCGGCCAGGGTGGCGTCGAAGTTGGCCGGCAGTTCGCCGTTCATGCGGCGCTTCAGTTCGGCGGCTTCCGTCGGGAAGGCGGCGGCGTAGGCGTCGAACTTGCTGTTCCATTCCGTCTCGAAGGCAGCGCCCTGGTCCTTGAAGTTCCAGGCCGTCGACACTTCTTCCGGCACGATGAAGGGCTCGTGACCCCAGCTGATGTACTCGCGCACGGCGGCGATTTCCTTGTCGCCCAGCGCGGCGCCGTGCACCTTGTCGCCGCCTTGCAGATTGGGCGAGCCCTTGCCGATGACGGTCTTGCAGCAGATCAGAGTCGGCTTGTCCGATTTCTTGGCCGCTTCGATGGCGGCGTGCACGGCAGCGACGTCATGGCCGTCGACGGCCGGGATGACGTTCCAGCCGTAGGCGGCGAAGCGGGCCGGCGTGTCGTCGGTGAACCAGCCTTCGACCTTGCCGTCGATGGAAATGCCGTTGTCGTCGTACAGGGCTATCAGTTTTTTCAGGCCCAGCGTGCCGGCCAGCGAGCACACTTCGTGCGAGATGCCTTCCATCAGGCAGCCGTCGCCGACGAAGGCGTAGGTGTAGTGGTCGACGACGTCATGGCCAGGCTTGTTGAACTCGGCTGCCAGCAGGTATTCCGCCAGCGCCATGCCGACGGCGTTGGCCAGGCCCTGGCCCAGCGGGCCCGTGGTGGTTTCCACGCCCGGCGTGATGTCCACTTCCGGGTGGCCCGGGGTCTTCGAATGCATCTGGCGGAAGTTCTGGATGTCTTCCATCGTCACGTCGTAGCCGGACAGGTGCAGCAGCGCGTAGTGCAGCATCGAGCCGTGGCCGTTGGACAGCAGGAAACGGTCGCGATTGACCCACTTCGGATTCACCGGGTTATGGCGGTGATGACCGCTCCACAGGGCAACGGCAATCTCGGCCATGCCCATCGGCATGCCGGGGTGGCCGGAGTTGGCTTTCTGGACAGCGTCCATCGCCAGCGCACGGATTGCGTTGGCCATCTGGGTGTGGGGAAGCGTAGGTTTCATCGTGGTCTATCGAGGGAGGTTTGGAATCTGAGCCGCCACTGCTGCATAGGGGGAAGCGGTTTCAAAATAGGCGGGCGGCATGGCTTGCGATCGACAGTTGTCGGCCCGACCATTTTGAAACGACTCCGGACTGCGTAGCCCGTTATTTTACCAGAGCACAAGGCGCCAGCTTAAAATTAGTGCATTTCATCTTCCAGGATTGCCATGCCCCGTTTCCATATTGACCAGCCGCTGGCCGTCGGCCAACTGGTCGAGCTGCCGCTTGACGTGGCCCACCACATCCACGTGATCCGCCTTGAAGCGGGCGCGCCCCTGACCTTGTTCAACGGCCAGGGCGGCGAATTTGCGGCCGTGCTGCAGGAAGTGGGCAAGCGGCGGGCCCTGGCCGAAGTGCGCGCCCACGATCCCCGCGAGGCCGAACTGCCCTTCGCCGTCACCCTGGCGCAGGCGCTGCCGGAAGGCACGAAGATGGACTGGATCATCGAGAAGGCGGTGGAATTGGGCGTGGCGGCCGTGCAGCCGCTGGCGGCGCGCCGCTGCGTCGTGCGCCTGTCGCGGGAGCGGGCCGAAAAGAAGCTGGAGCATTGGCAGGGCGTCATCGTGGCGGCTTCCGAACAAAGCGGGCGCAACCGGCTGGCCGCGCTGGCCGAGCCGCTCGAGCTGAAAGACTGGCTGGCCCGGCCGCCGGCCGGCCAGCGCATCCTGCTCAGCCCGCGCGCGGCGACGTCGCTGGCCGACTGGACGCGGACGCAGCCAGCGCAGCCGGTGACGTTGCTGGTGGGCCCGGAAGGCGGCTTCACGGACGAGGAAGAAGCGCTGGCCGTGCAGCACGGCGCGCTGGCCCTGTCGGCCGGGCCCCGCATCCTGCGCACGGAAACGGCGGCGCTGGCCGTGCTGGCCGTGCTGGGCGCGGCCTGGGGCGGGATCTAATCCTCAATATAAGCGGGCAATAAAAAGGGACACCCGAAGGTGTCCCGTGCATTGCGTCGGCCGGAGGCAGCTTGCGCCGCCTCCGGCATGCCATCAGAACGCGTAGCTGGCGCCGACCGAGAAGAAGCGGCCGACCGCGCCGGCCTGGTGCAGCGTGGCGTTGTAGCTGGTCAGGTTGCCCGCGTTGCCGTACGTGGCGACGTCGATCGGTGGCGCGCGGTCGAACGCGTTCAGGATCGACGCACGCAGCGTCAGGTTCTTCGTCAGCTTGTACGTAGCGTTCAGGTCCGTGGACAGGAACGAACGAATGGTGCAGTAGTTGTCAGGCGTGATGTTGTCGTTGTTGGCGAAGTAGGTACGGCCGCCCACACCGATGGCCGCATCCGCGCAGTTGTTGGCGCCGATGGACGGATCCAGCGCGCTGTACGAGCTCACCCAGTTCAGCGTGGTGGTGAAGTTCAGCGGACCTTTTTCGTAGCCCAAGGTCAGCTGCGCACGGTTTTTCGGGTTGCCGGTGTTGCCGGAAACAACCGAAGGACCGTGGGTGCCGGCCAGCTCATATTCTTCGCCCAGCTGGGTCAGCTTGTAGCTGATCATGTGGTTGAAGGTCAGCTGGGCGCGGAAGTTGCCGATGTCGCCAGCGCGGAAGCGGTAAGCCAGGTCCAGCTCGACACCGCGGCTCTGGGTGGAACCCGAGTTCACATACGACGAGGTGGCGTAGGCGATCGAACCCACGGAAGGCGTCGCGGTGATCAGCGTGCCGTTCGGGCCGGCGACGTCGGTCGGTACGGCCGGGTTACGCACATAGCTCGGCACGTAGTCTGGCAGGCCCGATTCCGTGTTGATCTGGTTGTTGACCTTGATGTTGTAGTAGTCGATCGTGGCCGTCAGGTTCTTCACCGGCTCCAGGATCAGGCCCAGCGTGAACGACTTCGACTTTTCCGGTTCCAGGTCAGGATTGGTGATCTGGACGAAGGCCGGCGTGAAGCCGCAGGCGGCCGGCACATTGCCCGGCGTGGTACGGACACCGTCGGCGCACAGGATCGGGTCGTTGATCGCGTGGAACGAGAAGGTCGACGACGCCGTGCCCACTTCGGCCGCGTTCGGTGCGCGGAAGCCGCGTGCGAAGGTACCGCGCAGCGTGGCCATCGGGTGCGCTTGCCACTTGAACTTGGCGCCTGGCGTGAACGAATTGCCGTAGGTGTCGTAGTGGTCGTAACGGGCCGAGGCACTCACTTCCAGGTTCTTGATCGGCATTGCGCTCAACTCGGCAAATGCTGCCGTGTTGGTTTCTTCGCCGAACACGTAAGCCGAACCGTTACCGGCGATACCTTGCGACAGCAGGTCAGGCGGTGGTGCGTTCAGTTCCTTCTTGTACCAGCTGACGCCGGCCGCCAGGGCCAGCGGGCCGCCCGGCAGCTGCATCAGTTCGCGGGAACCGTGCAGGTCGGCGTAGGTCAGCTTCGACTCGGCCTGGTTGTTGAAGGTCGGCGCGATGGCGGCCATGTCGGCCGCCGAGTTGCCGCCCAGCGGGTTGAACGGGTTGGTCGGGCGGTTCAGGGCGTTGTACAGGGCGACGCGGTTGACGTAGCCGTTGTATTCCGTTTCCGTCTTCACTTTCGCGAAGCCGGCGGCGGCGGCGATGTCCCAGCCCATCCAGGAACCGTTCAGGTCGGCGGCGAAGCGGGTTGCGGTCGAGCTGTTGTCCTGTTGTGACGTGTTCGGCACGCCTGGGATATAGCCGTACAGGCGCGCCGGTGCGCCCAGCTGGTTCAGGGGATTGTTCGCGGCCAGCAAGGTGCTTGGCACGCGATTGACGATGGCCGGCGTCTGCCCGGGCACCAGTGCCGTGTAGCCGGCGAAGGTAATCGGCGAGAACGAGTTGCCGGCCAGCAGGCCGCGCCCGTTCGTGCTCTGGCGCTTGAACATCGACGCTTTCAGCGCCAGGGTCCAGTCTTCGCCCAGCTTCTTCGTGAAGCCGCCGATGACGTTGAACTTGTCCGATTCGGGCTGCAGGTTCGACACGACGTCGCGCACCGTGCACTGGCCGGCGCGGTATTTGACGAAGTTGCAGTTCGGGTCCAGGAATTGGTAGCTCGAAGCGTTGTTGACGCCGCCGGCCGGGTTATACAGGAAGGGGCTGCTGCCTGCCGTCAGGAAGCTGTTGCCGGCGTTCGGCACACCGCGCGTCAGGTTCAGGCCGCCGCGGCGGGTCCAGTCGCCGCTGGCCCAGTCGTTGCTGTCGCGCTGCGACAGCTTGATGGCGTCGGCGTGGCGGTATTCCGCGCTGATGAAGGCGTTGTAGCCGTCGTTTTCCAGGTCGCCGATACCGCCCGTTGCAGCGACCTTGTAGTTCTTGCCGCCGCCGTGCTGCGAATTGCCCACGTCGGTGTTGATGTTGAAGCCGTTGAATTTCTTCTTCAGGATGATGTTGACCACGCCGGCGACGGCATCGGAGCCGTACATCGCCGAGGCGCCGTCCTTCAGCACTTCGATGCGCTCGACGGCATCGAAGGGAATCGACGAGACGTCGACGAACTGGCGCTGTGCGTCGTCCGACAGCGGATACGGGGCCATGCGGTGGCCGTCGATCAGCACCAGGGTCAGGCCGACGGACAGGCCGCGCAGCGAGACGCCGGAGGCGCCTGCAGCAAACGCGCCCGAGAAGCCGGTGCCCAGGGCGCCCTGGCCGTTGGCGGACAGGTTGCTCAGCACTTCAGCGATCGAGGTATAGCCGGTCTTGGCGATGTCTTCCGCCGACAGCACCTGCACTGGGCTCGGGGTTTCCTTGTCGGCGCGGCTGATCAGCGAGCCCGTCACGACAACCTTCTGCACCGCCGGCTCGGCGGGCGCCTGCTGGGCCATGGCCGGCAGCGCCGCGGCGACACCGAACGCCATCGACAGCGATCGAACAAGAATAGTTTTTCTCAACATTTTGGTTCCTAAAGTAAGCATGCGTTGGTAGTAAGCTTGGGTAAAGTTACTCACGCCTCTACTGCATTAATTTAATTCGTCCCAACCAGATCAGAAACTCCAATCGCTTTTTGAGCGACCATGGAATTCATTGAAAAACAGAATTCAGCTTGCGATCAGACCATAGCCGGCGCAACGCTGTCAATAAAACACGGGTTTATTTTGAGCAAAAAACAACAGCATTTCCTCAAAGCACAAATTTGGTGCACGGGCGCACCCGGAAGGAGCAAGATCGCGCCAAGTCAGGGCATCCCCTAGGGAACAACACCGAACCTTTGGGAACTCCACCGCCCGTGGAACGTACTAAATTTGTGCAAACGAGGCGAAAAGAGCGCCAGAATGCGCACGGCGACAAATGCCGCTAACACCGGAAAAACACGGCTTGGTTATAAGACCATTCCCCACACGGGGTATTGAGTTTATCGGATCAAGAAAAGGAATGCGGCCACCAATGCGCAGTGTGCGATAAAGCAGCAGGGAATAAACGAAGGCAGGAGCGGAATAAGGAAGGGAATATGACAGGCAGCGGATGCGACAGCCGATGGCAATCGCATTAATAAGGCAGGCCAATCCGGCGCGACAGCTCTGCCGCGCAAAAATTGACTGGCAAAATCATGCGCCAATTGGCTGGGAATGTACAGTCCAGCATGATTGTTGTTTTGCTTTGTCGCGTAAACGCCGCACTTTGCTCCCCCTTTGGTCCACCTGTGATGCCAGCCGTTGCGTTTAAACCACTTCCGTAAACAGGTAGAATGGCGGTTTGGGCCCGTTGCGCGCCCCACCCTGCTTTCGAAAGACGACCATGCTGCGACTGACTGAACTGAAACTTCCCCTCAACCACACGGAACCGGAGCTGACCGAAGCCATCCTGGAACGGCTCGCCATCGAGCCGTCCGTCATGCGGGGCTTTACCATTCACAAGCGCAGCTACGACGCCCGCAAGAAGAGCAACATCATCCTGATCTATGCGGTAGACGTCGATACGACGGACGACGCCGGCATCCTGGCGCGCCGCAAGCACGATGTGCACCTGTCGCCGTCGCCGGATATGGAATACCGGGTCGTGGCGCATGGCGTCAACAGCGACGGCCGCCAGAGCCGCCCCGTCGTCATCGGCATGGGGCCGTGCGGCCTGTTTGCCGCGCTGATCCTGGCCCAGATGGGCCTGAAACCCATCATCCTGGAACGGGGCAAGACCGTGCGCGAGCGCACCAAGGACACCTTCGGCTTCTGGCGCAAACGCGAGCTGAACCCGGAATCGAACGTGCAGTTCGGTGAAGGCGGCGCCGGCACCTTCTCGGACGGCAAGCTGTACAGCCAGATCAAGGACCCGAAGCACTACGGCCGCAAGGTGCTGACGGAATTCGTCAAGGCGGGCGCGCCGGAGGAAATCCTGTACGTCAGCAAACCCCACATCGGCACCTTCCGCCTCGTCAAGATGGTCGAGGCGATGCGCCAGGAAATCGTCGCGCTGGGCGGCGAGATCCGTTTCGAGCAGCGCGTGACGGATTTCCTGATCGACGAAGCGGACGGCGCGCGCCAGCTGCGCGGCCTGACCCTGGCCACGGGCGAGCACATCGCCACCGAGCACGTGGTGCTGGCCATCGGCCACAGCGCGCGCGACACGTTTGAAAAGCTGTACGAACGGGGCGTGTACATCGAGGCGAAACCGTTCTCGATCGGTTTCCGCGTCGAACACCCGCAATCGCTGATCGACACGTGCCGCTTCGGCCCGAACGCCGGCCACCCGATCCTGGGCGCGGCAGACTACAAGCTGGTGCACCACGCGAAAAACGGCCGCGCCGTCTACAGCTTCTGCATGTGCCCGGGCGGCACCGTGGTGGCGGCCGCGTCCGAACCGGGCCGCGTCGTGACGAACGGCATGAGCCAGTATTCGCGCGCGGAACGCAATGCCAACAGCGCCATCGTCGTGTCGATCAGCCCGGAAGATTATCCGGGCCACCCGCTGGCGGGCATCGAGTTCCAGCGCCGGCTGGAGGAAAAGGCGTTCGAACTGGGCGGCGGCAACTACAGCGCGCCGGGCCAGCTGATGGGCGACTTCGTGGCCGGCAAGGCATCGACCGAATTCGGCGCCGTGGTGCCGTCGTACAAGCCGGCCGTGCACCTGACGGACCTGGCGACGATCCTGCCGGAGTACGCGGTGGAAGCCTTGCGCGAAGCCTTCCCGGCCTTCGACAAGCAGGTGCGCGGCTACTTCAAGCACGATGCCGTGCTGACGGGCCTGGAAACGCGTACTTCGTCGCCGATCCGCATCAAGCGCCGCGACGACGATCTGCAGAGCCTGAACACGCGGGGCCTGTTCCCGGCCGGCGAAGGCGCCGGCTACGCCGGCGGCATCCTGTCGGCCGGCGTGGACGGCATCAAGGTGGCCGAAGCCGTCGCCCTGTCGATGGCCGTCAAGTAAGCCCTTGCCGGACCGGGCCTACAGCCAGCCGGCCCGGCGAAAGCGGCGGTACAGCAGCAGGCAGGTGGTGGCCATGATGGCCAGCGCCACCGGATAGCCCCAGCGCCACTTCAGCTCCGGCATCATCTCGAAGTTCATGCCCCAGATGCCGGCAAACGCCGTCAGGACGGCGAAGATGGCGGCCCAGGCCGCCAGTCGCTTGTTGACCTCGCCTTCATCCAGCGCCACCATCGACAGGTTGACCTGGATGGCCGTGCCGATGGTGTCGCGGATCGTGTCGAGCGTGCCGTTGATGCGGGCCAGGTGGTCGTGCACGTCGCGGAAATAATCCTGGCTGCTGATGCACATCGACGGCACCCTTCCCCCATACAGCTTGCCGACGGCATCGAGCAGCGGCGCCACCGCGTGGCGCAGGGTCATCACCTTGCGTTTCAGCTCATACAGCCGTTCGATATTGGCGCGCTGGGCTTCCTGCATGAAGATGCGTTCCTCGATCTGCTCCAGCTCTTCCTCGAAGGCATCGACGATGGGGAAGTAACGGTCGACGGCCGCATCCATCAGCGCATACAGCACGAAGCCGGAGCCGTGCTGCAGCAGGTGGGGCTCCCGTTCGGCGCGGGCGCGCACGCCCATGAAGCTCTGTGCACTGTTTTGGCGCGACGACAGCACATAATTATTGCCGACGAAGATATCGATCTCGCCCAGCACCAGCTCATCCTTTTCGAGTTCGACCGTCTTGACGACGACGAACAGCGAATCGCCATACTCCTCGACCTTGGGCCGCTGGTGGCCGCGCAGTGCATCCTCGACGGCCAGCTCGTGCAGGCCGAACTCCGCCTGCATCTCCGCCAGCTCGTCGGCCTGCGCATCCTTCAGCGCCACCCAGACAAAGGTATCCTTCTCGGCAATATGGTCGCTGATATCGGCCACGGGAATATCGGCAAGCTTGTGGCCGTGTTGATAGGCGACGCAGTTAATCAGCATACGAAATCCAAATAAAAAAAGCCCTGGGCATGAAGGCCAGAGCTTACCGCAAAACCGGCTACTGTCGAGCTTGTGTCCACCGTGGGGTCAGACCCCGACATGGACACGAGCTCGACTGCATTATTGCTGGGTCCGTGTCCACCGTGGGGTCAGACCCCGACATGGACACGAGCTCGACTGCGTACTATGGCTGTGTTCGTGTCTTTGTCGGGGTCTGACCCCAAGGTGGACACGGCCTGTGCCGTTGGGTTGACGCTGTCCCGCGTCAGTCCTCCTTCGCGCCGTCGATGCCCAGCTCGGCGATTTTGCGGGTGATGGTGTTGCGGCCGATGCCCAGGCGGACGGCGGCGTCGTTCTTGCGGCCGTGGGTGTATTTCAGGGCCGTGCGGATCAGGGCCGATTCGAACTGGCGGCCCAGCACGTCCATCACGTCCTGCTGGCCGTCCGACAGCATCGTCGCGGCCTGCAGCTCCAACAGGCTCAGCCAGCCGTCCGGACCCGGTGCGGCCGGGGCGATGGCGGCGGCCACGTGCACGTGGTGGGCATGGGGCGGCACCGCCAGCAGCTCGGGCGCGGCCTGCATGGCGCTCTGCCCTTCGGACAGTTCCAGTGGCAGGTCTTTCACTTCCACCGTCTGGCCCGGGGCCATCACGGTGATCCAGTTGCACAGGTTTTCCAGCTGGCGCACATTGCCAGGCAGGTCCAGGCTGGACAGGAAGGCCACGGTGGCGTCGCTCATGCGCTTGGCTTCCACGCCCAGCTGCTTGGCGCTTTGCAGCAGGAAGTGGCGTACCAGTAAAGGGATGTCCTCGCGCCGCTCGCGCAGGCTGGGCAGGCGCAGCCGGATGACGTTCAGGCGGTGGTACAAGTCCTCGCGGAACAGCCCGTCGCGCACGCGCTGCTCCAGGTTCTGGTGCGTCGCGGTAATGACGCGCACATTCGCCTTCAGCGGCTGGTGGCCGCCGACGCGGTAGAAGTGCCCGTCCGACAGCACGCGCAGCAGGCGCGTCTGCAGGTCGAACGGCATGTCGCCGATTTCATCGAGAAACAGCGTGCCGTTCTCGGCCTGCTCGAAGCGGCCCCGGCGCGTCGTCTGGGCGCCCGTGAAGGCGCCCCGCTCGTGGCCGAACAGTTCCGATTCCAGCAGGTCCTTCGGGATCGCCGCCGTGTTCAGCGCGATGAAGGGCTGGGTGGCGCGGGGGCTGTGCTTGTGCAGGGCACGCGCCACCAGCTCCTTGCCGGTGCCCGATTCGCCCGTGATCAGCACCGTCACGTTCGACTGCGACAGGCGGCCGATGGCACGGAACACTTCCTGCATGGCCGGCGCCTGGCCGAGGATTTCCGGGGTTTCGGCCGGGCCCGATTCGACGCTCGCTTCGCGCAGGCTCTCGTCCAGTGCGCGGCGGATCAGTTCGACGGCCTTGTCGATGTCGAACGGCTTGGCCAGGTACTCGAAAGCGCCGCCCTGGAAGGCAGCGACGGCCGAATCGAGGTCGGAAAAAGCCGTGATGATAATGACGGGCAGCCCCGGAAAGCGGGACTTGACCAGTTGCAGCAGGTCCAGGCCGGAGTCGCCCGGCATGCGGATGTCCGACACGAGGACCTGCGGTGTTTCAAATTCCAGCGCGGCGATGGCATCGCGCGCGTTGGCAAAACTTCTCGTTGCGAGATTTTCCCTCGCCAATGCTTTTTCCAGTACCCAGCGGATCGATTCGTCGTCGTCGACTATCCAGATTGGCTTCATGTGTGTTGTACGCTTCCCGCAATGTGGATGGAGGTTCCCGTGGGCGCCCCTGCTATTTCGGGACCCTGCCGCCGGACGCTTATGGCAGCGGCAGTAGAATCCTGAAGTCCGTGTATCCGGGCCGGCTCTCGCACTCGATGACGCCCATGTGCTGATGCACGAAGGTCTGCGCCAGGGTCAGTCCGAGGCCGCTGCCTCCCTCCCTGCCGGATACCAGGGGGTAGAAGATGCGGTCGCGGATCTGGGGCGCGATGCCGGGCCCGTTGTCGATGATATGCAAGTCTAATGCCAGGTTATAACGGACCTTCGCCAGGGTGACCTGGCGGGCCACGCGGGTCTTGAAGACGATCTGCGCATCGCCCTGCTCGATGCGCTCGGCCAGGGCCTGGGCGGCATTGTGGGCGATGTTCAGTACGGTCTGGATCAGCTGTTCCTTGTCGCCCCGGAATTCGGGCAAGGAGGCGTCGTAATCGCGCACGATGGCCAGGCCGGACGGGAATTCGGCCATCATCAGGCTGCGCACCCGTTCCAGCACTTCGTGGATATTCACGTCGCCGACGATATGGGGGCGGCGGTGCGGCGCCAGCAGGCGGTCGACCAGGGTCTGCAGCCGGTCCGCTTCCTTGATGATGACCTGGGTGTACTCGCGCAGCTGCTGCAGGTGCAGCGGCGGCAGTTCCATCTCCAGCAGCTGGGCCGCGCCGCGGATGCCGCCCAGCGGATTCTTGATTTCATGGGCCAGGTTGCGGATCAGCTCCTTGTTGACCTGGCTCTGGTCCAGCAGGCGCTCCTCCCGGTCCAGCTTCATCTGCTGCACCGTCTCGCGCAGCTCCAGCAGCACGTTGTCCGTCGGGTCGTCCAGCGCGCTGGCGATGGTGTGCACGTGCAGGGGCTCGCGGCCGCTGCGCTCCAGGTTCAGTTCCTGGCGCAGGTCGGAAAACTTGTGGGCCCGGGCCTGGGCGATGACGTTTTCCAGTTCGCCAGGATTGGAAAACAGCGCGCACAGCTTCTGGCGCGACAGCGCCTTCAGCGAGCTTTCCAGCAGGTTTTCCGCAGCCGCGTTGGCGTACACGATATGGCCTTCGCCGTCGACGATGACGACCGCCGAGGCCAGCAGGTCGAGTCCGGCCACGGAGGATGGACGTGGAAAGGCCGCCGCCGCGGCTGCTGCCGCGCGCGCGATATTGGTCACAATTTTCATCGTATGTTGGCGATTTCCCGCTTCAGCGCTTCAACGTTCTGTTCCGAGCGGGCGATCGACCCTTTCAGGTTGGCCACCCGTTCCTGGTACTTGGCGTAATTGCGCTCGTCGCCGCGCCGTTCCGGCTCGCCGTTGTTGTACTCGCGGCGCAGCTCGCCAAGCTTCTGCATTTCGGCGTTCAGTTCGTCGGTGAGGATCTGGCGGCGGTCCGCATCGCGTGCCTTCTGCTCGGCGCTGTCGACCCGTGGAAACGCCGACGGCGCCGTGGCCGCCGTCGTGGCCGGGCTCGCTGGTGCACGGGGCCGTGGCGCCGCTTCGCGCTTGGGCGGCGCGGCGATCACGGGGTCCGGCAGGTCCAGCGCCACGCAGTGGCTGCCCTTCTTGCGGTCCGTGTATTCCTTGTGGCCCGCCGCATCGACGCAGCGGTAGATCTGAGCCTGCACAAGGCCTGAACAAAACAGCAACGGCAACACGGCCAGCGGTACGGGAAAGCGGCGGATTTTCATGCCCCGACTATACAACATCCGAAAAAAAACGCGAGGTGGACAAGCGCCCGCCTCGCGTCTTCGTTACCGGTGTTTCAAGACCGGCATGTCGCTGTTACAGCGAGTAGTACATGTCGAATTCGAGCGGGTGCGTCGTCATGCGCATGCGCGTGACTTCCGTCATCTTCAGCTCGATGTAGGCATCGATCATGGTGTCGCTGAACACGCCGCCGCGGGTCAGGAACTCGCGGTCCTTGTTCAGTGCGTCCAGGGCTTCTTCCAGCGAGGCGCAGACCGTCGGGATCAGCGCGTCTTCTTCCGGCGGCAGGTGGTACAGGTCTTTCGACGCTGCTTCGCCCGGGTGGATCTTGTTCTGCACGCCGTCCAGGCCGGCCATCATCAGCGCGGCGAAGCACAGGTACGGGTTCGCCAGCGGGTCGGGGAAGCGCGTCTCGATGCGGCGGCCTTTCGGGTTCGCCACGTGCGGGATGCGGATCGATGCCGAGCGGTTGCGGGCCGAGTAGGCCAGCTTGACCGGGGCTTCGTAGCCTGGCACCAGGCGCTTGTACGAGTTCGTGCCAGGGTTGGTGATGGCGTTCAGCGCCTTGGCGTGCTTGATGATGCCGCCGATGTAGTACAGCGCGAAGTCGGACAGGCCGGCATAGCCGTCGCCGGCGAACAGGTTCTTGCCGTCTTTCCAGATCGACTGGTGCACGTGCATGCCCGAGCCGTTGTCGCCGACGATCGGCTTCGGCATGAAGGTGGCGGTCTTGCCGTAGCTGTGGGCCACGTTCCAGATCACGTACTTCATGTTCTGGGTCCAGTCGGCGCGCTCGACCAGGGTCGAGAACTTGGTACCGATTTCGTTCTGGCCGGCGCCGGCCACTTCGTGGTGGTGCACTTCGACAGGGATGCCCATCGATTCGAGGATCAGGCACATTTCCGAACGCATGTCCTGGAACGAATCGACCGGTGGCACGGGGAAGTAGCCGCCCTTGACGGTGGGACGGTGGCCGCTGTTGCCGCCTTCGATGTCCTTGTCGGTCGACCACGACGCTTCGTCGGAGTCGATCTTGACGGAGGCGCCCGACATGTCGATCTTCCACTTGACGGAGTCGAAGATGAAGAATTCAGGTTCCGGACCGAAGTAGGCGGTGTCGCCCAGGCCGGAGGACTTCAGGTAGGCTTCGGCGCGCTTGGCGATCGAGCGCGGGTCGCGGTCGTAGCCCTTGCCGTCCGATGGTTCGATGACGTCGCACTGCATGAACAGCGTGGTCTCTTCCATGAACGGGTCGATGTTCGCGGTTGCCGGGTCCGGCAGCAGGATCATGTCGGATGCTTCAATACCTTTCCAGCCGGCGATGGAAGAACCGTCGAAGGCATGACCGCTTTCGAACTTGTCGATATCGAAGTGCGAAACGGGCACGGTCACGTGCTGTTCCTTGCCACGGGTATCGGCAAAACGGAAATCAACGAATTTGACTTCGTTGTCTTTTACCATCTGCAAAACTTCTTCGGCGGTCATTGCCATGCGTATCTCCTAAGTGAAAAGGGCTGCCAGCACAGTGTGCGGCGGAAACTCCAACAACATAAAGCAGGATGCGTGCCAGCAGCAAGGCAATACGCTTGTTATAAGCTTAGGGCAATTGCTTCATTGATCTTGCTGCCATCGGAAACTAAAATCGTTCGGGGCCTGCCCTGCACCCCTTTTGCACCACCTTGGCGCAATCCCCGTGTCGCACAGATTTGGTGCAGTTTGCGCATTTTGCACCGCTTTTGGGCGTGACGCCCCAAAATGTGCAGAAAATGGTGCAAGGCGGGCTGCGAACACTTTCCGGTGCCGTGCGCGCGCCGGCAATGATAAACGACGATCCCAAGGAATTACCGCGAAATGAGCTCCGACTCCGACATTCTCGAACGCGCCCGCCAGCGCGGCGCCGGCCTGCCCTATGCTGGAGCGGTGACGCCCCAGGAAGCGTATCAATTGCTACAGGAAAATCGGAACGTGCGCCTGATCGATGTGCGCACCAATGCCGAGCGTGACTGGGTGGGCCGCGTGGCGATTCCCGAAGCCCGACATGGTGCCGTCCAGTGGAGCACCTATCCGGGGGGCGTGCCGAACCCAGACTTCGTCGCGCAGCTGGCCAGCCAGGCCACCCCGGACGATGTTCTGCTGTTCCTGTGCCGCTCCGGCGTGCGCTCGCGCCATGCCGCCAGGCTGGCCACGGAGCACGGCTACGCCAACAGCTTCGATATCCTGGAAGGCTTCGAGGGCGACAAGGATGTCGAAGGCCATCGGAAGACCGTGGGCGGGTGGTGTAAGGCGGGCTTGCCTTGGGTGGGGGCATAGGTCGAAGGTATTTCTCAAAAAACGGGGTCTGTCCCCATTTTCTGAGCAATATTGCCGGAAAAATGGGGACAGACCCCATTTTCCCGGCAACTGTTGCAGCTTATAAGGTGTAGCTCAGGCGTGCGTAGACGTAGCGGCCGGAGCGGCCGAACGGCGAGTAGTTCGTGAACGGGGCGTTGCCGGTCGAATTCAGTACGGCCGGGTACGGGTCCGGATACTGGTCGAACAGGTTTTCCGCGCCCAGCGCGAAGGTGATGCCCTTCGTGATGGCGAAGCGCCCTTCCAGGTCGACCAGCGTCTTGGCCGACATCGTGTGGTCCGGGAATGGTGCCGAGCTCGGCGTCA
Source organism: Pseudoduganella buxea (assembly GCF_009720835.1). Lineage (GTDB taxonomy): Bacteria > Pseudomonadota > Gammaproteobacteria > Burkholderiales > Burkholderiaceae_D > Rugamonas > Rugamonas buxea. The sequence goes on along the minus strand of NZ_WNKZ01000045.1, from coordinate 4,218 downwards.
GCACCTTGCCGTAGCGGGTGGCGCGCAGGGTGGCGCCCCACTGACCAAGGCTCCACGTGCCGCTGGCCGTGAACTTGGTCTTCGGCGTACCTTCCTCGAACGTCAGTACATTCACCCGGTCGAACAGCACCGGGGCCGGCGACAGGGCCGCCAGCTGCGCCGTGGCCGGCACTTTCGTCACTTCCGTGTCCGTGTAGTTGCCTGCCAGGGTCAGGTCGAGCCGGCCGGCCGCGCCCAGCGCCAGCGGGTAGTTGGCGACCACGTCGACGCCCTTGGTGGTGGTATCGACGCCGTTGATGAAGAAGCGCCCGCCGCCCACGCCGGGGAAGCCGTTGGCCGCCAGGAAGTTGCGCACGTTCGCCTGCGTCAGATTCTCGGACAGCACGATGCGGTTGCGGATCTTGATGTGGAAGCCGTCCACCGTGATGCTGCCCTTGCCGACCTTGGCAACCAGGCCCAGCGAGAAGTTGGTGGATTTTTCCGCGTCCAGCGGTTTCGCGCCCAGCGCCACGGCGGCCGCGTCGGTCGGCTTGAAGGTGGTGATGTCGAACGGGATGCCATTGATGAAGTTGGTCGACGTCGACGTGAAGAACTGCTGCTGCATCGACGGCGCGCGGAAGCCGTTCTGCACCGAGCCGCGCAGGGCGAAGCTGGGGGTAAAGTTGTAGCGCCCGGCCAGCTTGCCGGACCAGTTGTTGCCGAAGTCCGAATAATGCTCGCCGCGCACGGCGAACGAGGCCAGCAGGCTTTGCGTCAGGTTCGCCTCGACGTCGGCGAAGACGCTGAAGGCATTGCGGTGGCTGTCCGACTCGTCGCTGGGGCGGAAGCCCGGGAATACCTGCGAGCCCGATGCCGTCGGCAGGCCCGAAGGCAGCAGGATGCCGCCGTTGCGGTAAGAATCCGGTTCGCCCGCTTCGAGCTTGTAGCCTTCGCGGCGCGCCTCGGCGCCCAGCGCCAGGTTGACGGGCGAGTTCATGCCCCAATCGAACTGGCGCACGGCCGAGATGTTGTAGGTCAGCTGGTCGTAGGAATAACCGCCGGCGTCGAACGAGGTCTTGCTGGCCGCGCCCAGCGACCGGTTCAGGGTGTTCTCGATGGTGTAGTCCATCTTGTTCTTGCCGTAGCTGAGCGAGCTGTCCATGTCCCAGCCGTCCAGGGTCCACGTGACGCCGCCGGCCAGACTGAAGTCGTCCACATCTGGCGCGATAATGGGCAGGAAGCCGTTCGGGTAGATCGCCAGCGTGTTGTTGTCCTGCAGGGGGCGGCGGAAAAAGCCGGCCGATTTCGCTTCGCGCTTCTGGTAGCTGCTCCAGCCGTACAGCTTGACGCTGCCGCCCAGGTCCATGCCGGCATTGGCGAAGACGGTGGACTGCTTCATTTCCGGCTCGCCATACCAGGCATTGAAACGGTTGATGGTGTTTTCGCGCGGGTCGAACTGGCCGTTGACAAGGGGGTATTGCTGGCGCATGTCGTAGCCGCTGCGCTCGGTGTGATCCTGATCCTTGTATTCGGCCGCGATGGTGACGAAGCCCGTCTCGCCGAAGGACAGGCCCTTCCACAGGCTGACGGTGGCGACGCCGCCGTCGCGCCGCTCGCGCCCGGTCTCGCTGGTCCAGGTGGCGCCGGCGGGCCCCGCCACTGGCGCGAAACTGTAGTCCGTAATGCGCTTGCCGTAGCTGACGACGGCCTCGCCGCCGCTCTTGTCGTTGCGCAGCCGGATATTGACGACGCCGGCAATCGCATCCGAGCCGTACTGCGCCGAGGCGCCGTCACGCAGCACTTCGATATTCTTGACGATGCCCGTGGGGATCGTGTTCATGTCGACGGCGGCCGAGCCGCGCCCGATGGTGCCGTTCAGGTTCACCAGCGACGAGGTGTGGCGCCGCTTCGAATTGACCAGTACCAGGGTCTGGTCCGGCGCCAGGCCGCGCAAGGTGGCCGGGCGGATCGTGTCGGTGCCGTCGGCCAGGCCGGGGCGGGGGAAGTTCAGCGACGGCAGCGCCACCGACAGGGCCTGGGTGATCTCCGGCACGCCCGTGTTCTTGATGGTGTCGGCCGAGATGATATCGACGGGCGACGAGGTATCGAGCACGGTGCGGTTCGACACGCGCGTGCCGGTAACGACGACGGTGGACTGGCTGTCGACGGCGGGCGCGTCCTGCGCCGCGGCTGCCTGCTGCGCCTGCGCGGCGCCGCCGAACAGCGCGGCGATGGCGGCCGAGAGTATCAATCGGGTGGGTGCGGTGGTCCGGAGCATCTTGTTCCCTTGTCGTGATTGGATGAGGCGTGGCAGGCTGGCTGCCGGCCGCTTTATCTTCCCGGCGGGGACGCCTTGCTGTCAATGCAATCAATGGTCAGTCAGGCAAGGTGTGGTGAAGGTGTGGCGCAGGTGTGGCGAAAATCGCACGGTTTATTCGGCGATCACCGTACTTTCATGCTGCAGTTCGGGGCTTTGGCCGAGAATACGTTGGCGTACGAACTGGATATGGCTGCGCAGGCCATACAGGTCGTCCGCGAACGACAGCGGCACGGAGATCTGGTTGACGCAGTCCTCGATGTCGTTCAGGCGCGCCAGCTGCACCTTGCCGACATCGCGCCGATGCTCCGGCGGCGCATCCTTCGGCACCTCCTCCAGCGCCTGCTCCACCGAGCGCAACTGGCCGTACCAGCGGTAGATGCGCGAACGGATGCGCCATACGTACAGGGGCGGCACCACTTTCGACAGGGGCAGGATCAGCGCGCCCAGCGCCACCACCAGCACCCACATGCGGTCGAGGAAATTGGCCAGCCAGAAGCTCATGTAGCGCTGCAGGAAGGGTGGGCCGTCCTTGTAGAACTTGGCCGCTTCCTCGGCCACGGGAATCTCCGTGTATTTCGCCGACGGGAATTGGCCCTGCTGCGAGAACCACCCTGCCCCGCCGTGGATCTTCGCCGCCGCCTGCACATACAGCTCGATCAGGGCCGGGTGCAGGTCCTCGCGCGCGACCAGGGTGGCCGTCGGCGCGATCAGGTGATAGTCGCGCGCGGGGATATCGCGTCCCAGGTCGACGATCCCGCGCGGCAGGGTCACGTGCGTCAGGAACGGCAGCCGGCGCGTGTACGCCTCGGCCTGGGTGAAGTCGAACAGGTAGATGCCCGGCGTTTGCAGCAGCATCTGGATCAGGGGATCGTCCGGCGCGGCGGCGAAGACCATGCCGTCGACCCGGCCTTCCAGCAGTTCCACGGTGGCCGGCGTGTTGTCCAGCTGGCTGACCTGTAAATCCGTCGCCGCGACGCCGTTGACGTCGAGGATCTGGCGGAACAGCCGCGGCGCCCCGCTGCCCTTGGCGCCGATATTGATCTTCATTCCGCGCAACTGCGTGAGCTGGGTCAGCGGCGCCTTGCCGGGCGCCTCGCGCAGGAACAGCCACACGGGTTCGATGAACAGGCTGCCCAGCGACACCAGTCCCTCGCGCTCGACGGCTGCCTCGTCGGTGGTACCGCTTTGCATGAAGGCGATATCGACCTTGCCTTCCTTCAGCAGCCGCAAATTTTCGCGCGAGCCATGCGAAGGCTGCAAGGTGACGGCAATCTTCTCGCCCTTCAGCGCGGCCGCATACTTCTTGCCGAAGACATCGTAGGCACTGTTGTCCTGCCCCGTCCCCAGCACCACCTTGCGCGGCGGCGCCGGATCGACGATCAGGTAGGCAGCCACGCAAATGGCGGCAATGGCAAGGACGGTGGGGCCGGCGGAAGCGAGCAGGTCACGCACGGAAAAGTTCGTGAACTTGCGGATGCGATTCATCGTGGAGCGGAGGACAGGTTTCATGGCTGGGTACGATGCCAACATTTTGCCGGGGGCGCAAGGGTGGAGGTGCTTTTTAACTCCACGAAACCGCGAGCTATTCAATTGAGCATTTTCGACCGACGTCAAACTTCAGCGAAAAATTGCTGGCTCCGTCAGGGGCTTTGTTAAAATAGCATATTGACAATTCCTTGCAACATGCCAGCCGCCTCTACGTGCTTGCGCGGCTGTGTATCGATCCCATGTCTCATATCTCCGATATTTTTGCTGGGTTGGCGAACTTTGCCTCAGAAACCCGGCTGTACGAACTGAATCGCCACGACTATCGTAGACACTCCTGAGCCATAATGTCGGGCACAAGGAGAAGATATGAGCGGTAAGCGGTACACAGAGGAATTCAAGATTGCAGCGATCAAGCAGGTGGCGCAGGGCGG
>NZ_WNKZ01000044.1 GCF_009720835.1 Pseudoduganella buxea | reverse complement strand
CCCACGGCGCCACCAACCGCGACCCGGCCGGCGACAACGCCGCCGGCATCGCGCTGATGAAGCAGGCCGTGAAACTGGGCGAGACGTTCAGCGAGGCGGCCAAGACGCACCAGACGGTGGCGTTGGCCACGTCGATCGGTTCCGTCAAGGCGGGCGCATCGACCTTGTCGGACAAGGAAGCACCACTCGCCGCGCTGCTGACGGCCGTCTCGGGCATGGTCGGCGGCGACAGTCTCGACGCCGCCCGCGCCGATGCCGGTGCCCGTAAGACGTCCCCTGGCGATGGCGCCTTGCCGCATTCGGCGGACCCCGTGATTGCCGTCAGCGCCAAGGCCGGCCTGGGCGTGACAGCGGGGGGCGCCGTGCAGTTGTCGAATGGCGAAACCATCGGCTTGATGAGCGGCGCCGACACGCAATTCGTCGCCGGCGGCGCGCTGCGCATGCATAGCGGCCAGGCCATGGGCGTGCTCGGCGGTGCTGTCGGTGCTGGTGAAGGCGGGCTCGGTGTGCAGCTGATCGCCGCGAAGGATGCGATGGACATTCAGGCCCAGGCCGATGTGCTGAAGGTGCAGGCACGCGATGAGGTGACAGTGGTCAGCGCTTCGTCGTTTGTTGATTTCGCTGCTGCCAAGAGTATCTCGCTGTCCACCGCCGGTGGGGCGAATATCACGATTGATGGTGGGAATATTACTGTGCAGTGTCCGGGGAAGATTTCGGTGAAGGCTGGGAAGAAGAGTTTTCTTGCCGGTGTAAAAGGAACTTATCGCTTCCCAAAATTCTCCCCTGCAGTGCAGACTGAGCTGGACGGGAAGTTTGTTTTTTCGAGCTGATGAATAATGTAAAGAATAGACAGGAAATGCATAGCTAAGTTGCCTCACACATAAGCAGATCTATTCATAAACGCTTTGGCTTATTGCTGCGCTCCAGACATAACATGATTATCACATACCCAATCAAGATTCCGTATATTAAAGGGAATGAGCAGCGCGTTGTTCCTGACATTCTATACGACTGTGCCGAAACGCAAAGTGGGTCCTATCCGATGGGGCAAAACCGATTCTGGCATGGCGGGGTTCATCTCAATCCTGACCCATTCTCTCCAATACGCGCGATCGCCGACGGTGAGGTTGTCGCATATAGGTTCGACGAAACTGACTCGACAGACGCATTTTTCGACAAGGTACCGTATTCTCGTAGTTTTGTCCTGCTAAAGCACGAGGCTGAGCTAGGAAAAACAACTCTCGGCGAAACAAAATTAAATTTTTTTCGCTATACATGCATCTCCAGCCTTGGGGGGCGGTAAAAAACAAAGGCGGTGATTTTGCCGTTAATTTCCTGAAGAAACTTGTATCGGCGTCACCCAAACTGGGTAAAGATGGAAAACCGGTTCTCGATAGAGACAAGAAGCCAGTATTAAATCCTGAGAGAATTGCAGTTCTAGCGCCAACAGCTGATGGCAGTTGTCATGATGGTCGTAATTTCCTTCCTGTTCGACGGGGCGATATTCTGGGCTATTGCGGCTCTATCCCAGACAATATAAGCCGTCCGTCGAAAGGTATTCATTTCGAAATATTTTTTGAAGATATAGGATTTTTAACCAATTTCACCAAAGCTATGTGGGGAAAAACGGTTGCGAGAGTAAAAACAAAAGTTTTTACGGACTTGCCCGAGAGCGTGACAGTGGCCGCAGATCCTTCAAGGCCTATCAATGTGGACAAGAATTCTAGGAAAGGGCAGTTTTGGAGAGCCTCGGTGGCAGGTCGACAAGTTTGGATAGAAAAAACTTTTATTGAAGTTCGGGACTCCGAAAAAACAGGAATTAGTGGGAAACCAAATAAACCGCAGACCCAGTTTTTTTTAAAGTCAGAAAACGTAAAAGCATATAAGCAAAACCCAGCAGAGATTGAGCGAGAGCTGGACGCTGGCGAGGAGATAATCCCATGGAAGGGGCCCTGGCTAAAGGCGGGCGAGTTCCGTGAGGAGTCTTTGGATGGCAAGTTTTATATTCAAGTGTATTTGCCGAAGTCAAACGAGATTTTTTGGGCGGAGCGCGATTCGATAGAAATAATAACTGATGCTGACTGGCCCGGATTTTCAACGGTTTCTGAGACGGGAATGTATAGCTCTGATGGTTTTGTTGACGCCGAAGGTCTTGTTCGGTTGGTAAAGCTCTACGAAAAAAACGTGCAGGAGAAAGATGGAGCAGCGGTTATGGGGCAGCGCGATAAGTTGAGGCATATCGTGACGAAGCATACAAGCGAGTGGAGCGGGCGGAATATCGCAACGCGATTTCAACGCGTGGCGCAGGAGGAGTTCGGTCCATCTAAATTGACACAAGAGCAATTTACAAGGCTTGTTGCGCATATAGAAAAGTTGTCGTTTTGGGAGAGCGTCCCGGGACTCCCTGCAGATGCGTCCGTTTGGCACGTACATCCAATTAAGTTTATAGAACACTTAGCTAAATGTATGTGGTTGACGAAAGATGAGCTGGCATTAATTTACCCAAACCGCCGCCGGAGTTCTGATGACCTAATCACGCACGGCACGAGCGAAAGCATAAGAGAGAAGTATCGCATCGACCTTAATAAGTGTTGTTACAAATATGGGATAAATTCTCGATTGCGGCAAGCGCATTTCTTTGGGCAAGGGGCGGTAGAATGCGCAAGCTTGAATTCGATGCTGGAGGACACTACTGGGACAAAGTATGAGAATAAGCGAAGTATAGGTAACACCGAGCCAGGGGATGGTCCGAAATTTATCGGCCGCGGATTTAAGCAGCTTACTGGGCGGTACAATTATGCTCAATATTGGGTATTCAGAGGCTGGTTGCGTCCTGGAAGGGACTTCGATTTGGGCTGGGAGATTGATTTAAATAAACAGCATCCTATCATTGATAATCCAGATATTATTCTGAATAACGTTTTCAACGCTATTGACGCGGGATGTTGGTATATCACCGTTTTTCGAAAGGGTGCGGCTTTAGCCATGGATAGAGATGATGGTAGGGCAGCCACCTATGCAATTAATGGTGGGTACACTGATCTTCCGAAGCGGTTGGTGTTCACCAATTGGTATAAGGATATTCTCTTATGAATACAAAGAGTTCTTGGTCGTTCGTTCTTGCTTCATTGATCCTTGGTTGTGCTAGGGCGGGCGCTGCTAACCCGATTGAGTACTCTGTTCAGGAAGTAAAAGTTGGTGGAAGCAAGAGTTTCCAGATGGGCGTCAGTATAGAGTCCATTCGCTTGCGATCTGCACAGGGGGTTAGGAAGAGCAGTGTAGCATCGATAAATTCAGGTATTGTAAAATTTGTCACTAATTTTGCGATTGAGGCTCGCCAGTGTGGCAACGCCTCACAGGGCAATCCGTGGGAATACAAGCTAAGTTTTGATAAGATTGTCGATTCTAGGGATTATTTGAGCGTTGTTTATAATAAAGACACAGTATGTGCGGGTTCACCTGAAGTAGTTAAAGAAGCAGCTGTGTTCTCAAAAGAATCCGGAGCGTTAATGTCCCCAGTGAAACTTGTACAGACACTGCTGCCTAAAGCTTCCGTGGCAAACGAGCCTGCGCCAAGAAGCCATCTAATTATTTTTGATAGGATGACATTGGATCGCATGGTTACAGCGGCAGCAGCGCTTTCAACAGAGTATTCGCCCGACTGTGATAATTTTGCGAAGACATCCTCATTCCGAGTGTGGGTTGACGGACGGCATTTGATAGCTTTTCCTGAGTTTAGTCGAACGCATTCTCGGTGTCAGCTCGAGTACTCACTCGATTATTAGTTCTAATAATTTCCGCCGTGGTTGGGTATATTATGGACCCCACCTATACTTTTGTCGGGATAAGTTTCGTTCATATATTCGCGTTCTGCCAACTAGCACCCACATCGACCTGGTGCCGCTGCTGGACAAGGGTGACAAAACAAGCCACGCTCCACATCAGCCTCGCGGACGGCACCCGCACCACCTTCAGTGGCGACATCACCCACGCGGCCATGCTGGGCAGCGAAGGCGGACTGGCGCGCTACCGCCTGCGACTGACGCCATGGCTGTGGCGCCTGAGCCAGGTACGCAACAGCCGCGTATGGCAGGACAAGAGCGTGGTCGACATCGTCGACGACGTGCTGTCGGCCTACCAGCCGCTGGCCCAGTGGCGCTGGAGCGGGGAGACGGACAGCTTCCTGGCCGACGTCCCGCCGCGCAGCTACTGCTGCCAGTACCGCGAGTCGGATTACGATTTCGTGCGCCGCCTGCTGACGGAAGAAGGCCTGGGCTGGCGCATCGAGGAACTGGAAGAGGGCCACGGCCTGGTGCTGTTCGCCGACAGCAGCCAGCAAAGCGCGATGCCGCCCGATCCCATCAGCGAACAGGATGGTGGCATCCGTTTCCACGGCGCCCGCACGGCGGAAAAGCAGGACAGCATCCAGGCCCTGCACAAATCACGCAAGGTCGTCTCGACCTTGACGACCCTCCTCAGCTACGACTACAAGGCGAAGAAGGCCGTCAGTGCCAGCGCCCCGTCGCGCCAGCAGTTCGCCAGGCTGCCGGTGCTGGAGAGCTACGACGTGCCGGGCCAGTATGCGTTTGCCAGCGGCGCCCTGGCGCAGCATTATGCGGAACTGCAGATGGAAGCGCGCGAGGCACGCAGCCAGCCCTGGCAAGGCCGTTCGACCGTGCGCACGCTGGCCGCCGGCACCCGCATCGACGTCACGCAGGGGCCATTGGCCATGTTCGGCGACGCCCCGGCCAGCTACACGGTCCTGCGCGTAACCAGCGTGGGCGTAAACAACCTGCCGTCACCGGCCGTGCAGGCCCTGGCCGAACTGTTCGGCCCCATCCCGGAACTGCTGGAAGACGTGCTCCTTGAAGCCGACCTCGCCGACGAGGACATGGCCCTGGTGATCGACCAAGCCCGCAAACTCGGCTACGCCAACCGCTTTGACGCGTTGGCGGCGGAGGCCCCGTGGCGCCCGGAACTGCCGGGCAGCGACGCCCGCAGCCACCCGAAACCGACGGCCCGCGGTGCGCAAAGCGCCATCGTCATCGGCGCCGACGGCAGCGACCAGGCCAGCGGCGCCGATGAACTGTACTGCGACGCGCTGGGCCGCATCCGCATCCGCTACCACTGGCAGGACAGCAGCAACGCCTCGTGCTGGGTGCGGGTGGCGCAGAGAACCGCCGGCGGCGGCATGGGCAGCCAGTTCCTGCCGCGCATCGGCCAGGAAGTGCTGGTGCAGTTCATCGAGAACGACATCGACCGTCCCATCGTCATCGGCGCCCTGTACAACGGCCAGGGCGAGGGCGGTCACGCCCCCACACCCGGCGGGCAAGCGGCAGACGGCGACGACCCGGCGGCCGTCTTCCAGCCGGCCGGCGACCACACGCCGTCGGCGCAAGGCAACGTCGCTGCCGGCAACAGCCCCGTATGGCACGGCGCTTCGGGCACCAACGACGGCCATCGCAACGCCGCCGCCCAATGGGGCGTCAGGACAAAAGAATTTGGCGGCAGCGGCTACAACCAGCTGCTGTTTGACGACACGGACGCGCAAGGGCGCGTCCAGCTGCGCTCAACCTTCGCCGGCTCCGAACTGTCGCTCGGTCACCTGATCCACGCCGCCGATAACTACCGGGGTAGCCTGCGCGGCCAGGGCGCCGAACTGCGCACAGACGCCTACGGCGCCGTACGCGGCGGCGCGGGCCTGCTGGTGTCGAGCTACCAGATCACGCACGGTGCCACCAACCGCGACCCGGCCAGCGACAACGCCGCCGGCATCGCGCTGATGAAGCAGGCCGTGAAACTGGGCGAAACGTTCAGCGAGGCGGCCAAGACGCACCAGACGGTGGCATTGGCCACGTCGATTGGTTCCGTCAAGGCCGGCGCATCGACCTTGTCGGACAAGGAAGCACCACTCGCCGCGCTGCTGACGGCCGTCTCGGGCATGGTCGGTGGCGACAGTCTCGACGCCGCCCGCGCCGATGCCGGTGCCCGTAAGACGTCCCCGGACGATGGCGCCTTGCCGCATTCGGCGGACCCCGTGATCGCCTTGAGCGCCAAGGCCGGCCTGGGCGTGACGGCGGGCGGTGCGGTGCAGCTGTCGAATGGCGAAACCATCGGCTTGATGAGCGGCGCCGACACGCAATTCGTCGCTGGTGGGGCGCTGCGCGTGCACAGCGGCCAGGCCATCGGCGTGCTCGGCGGCGCTGTCGCTGCTGGTGAAGGCGGGCTCGGTGTGCAGCTGATCGCCGCGAAGGACGCGGTGGACATTCAGGCCCAGGCGGATGTGCTGAAGGTGCAGGCACGCGATGAGGTGACGGTGGTCAGTGCTTCGTCGTTTGTTGACTTCGCCGCCGCGAAGAGTATTTCGCTGTCCACTGCGGGTGGGGCGAATATTACTATTGATGGCGGGAATATTACTGTGCAGTGTCCGGGGAAGATTTTGGTTAAGGCTGGGAAGAAGAGTTTTACATCGGCCGAGAGCCTGCCATACCCGCTGCCCATTATGCCTCGAAGCGTTTGCATTGAGTGCATGATGAAATCGTTGATGGCTGGCCCGGCACTCACATTGGCAGGGTAATTTATGTTTATCTCGAAATTTCGAACCGATTGGGTCACTGAGCTGGAGAACTATTCGGCCAGCCCCGAAGAGAATGACAATTACCTCTACATGTTACTGGAAGGAGCATTTGTTCAATCTTTGCATAAACAATTCCTCTTCGCGGAAACCGATTTACTGTTCCGATATTTGCCGGGGTTTGATGACCAAGCAGCAAGCGTCTCTCCTTTTGTAATACGCTACGACAGCCGCGACGCTTTGAATCGGGCGTTAGTCGCATGCGACGGGTGGCCGATGGTCGCCGCAATAGAAACCCCAGAAAACTTACCAGAGGTTGCTCTCAGATTGGCAGAATGTTGCATAGTCGAGGCTGACGGTCAACGGTTTAACTTAAGGTTTTCCGATACCAGAAGAATCGAGAGAGTCATAGCAGTATTGTCTTCCTCGCAGAGGTCTTTATTTTTCGGCCCTGCTTCAAAATGGTACTTTGTCGGGCGAGATGGTGAATGGAATTCCCTGTGTGCTAAGCAATGGGAGACAAGCGACAATAAACCGCCATCGTTGGTTTTTTCTACAGAGCAATACGGTGAATTAATCGAAGACAGTCTGGTGGATGAGATACTGAGTGTTCTCGAAAATACTGGCCTGCAAATCACAGCAAATACACTTTATTACTACCGTCTTGTTACGGATGCCTTGAGCATCGTGGAGGGTGATTTAGAGTTCTCTAATCTAGTTCGCTGGGCACATCATGCCATAATCATCCAATCTGATTCTCAGCGAGCCCTTGATGTTACCGACTTCGCCTACTGGCGTAACCAAGGAAATGACAGGGAGGACAGGGCGTGATGTCGATGGTCGAAAAAAAAATGAAAAACCTTTGTCGCGTTACCGGGATATCAATACTTCTAGTTTTTTCCGGATCTGGCTGTAGCGAGAACACCTCAGTAAGCGTGCACGGCGTCAATTATACCGAACAGACATTCTTCTACTCAATTTTGAAAGGCGACGATTTGGACGCCTCAGTTGGCGAAACAATCGAACCGTACAGCGCTGGAGGGACTGTGTGCTGCTATTCTTTGCCACATAAGTGGCGGCCGGATTTGACGGTTCGTGTACGTACGACAGTTTCGTCTAAAGGGTCTGATGGCAATCTATTCGAAACCACAAAAATTGAAGATGTCAGAGTCGCGCCATATTCAAGCGGTTCGCCCGGGGAGTTGTGGATACTTCGTGACCCGGGTGGGAATGTTTCGGCGATCTCTAGCGATTATCAACCAAATCATCCTAAATGGCCGGGAAAGATTAAAGGCTGGCCGACCCCGTCCCTTAATTACCAGCAAGAGCGATGGAAAATATATATGGATTATGAACTTGAATATGTAACCCTCGCAAAAGAATTCCTGGCCGAGTTTGAAACTGACCCCGATGGGCTCGCGAGAAGGAAGTGGCGCATCGCCATGAGAGATGAACCCAGAGAATATACCCGCTTTCAAGGGCCGGACGACCCTAAGTTCCGGGCGTTTCTAAAATCCCGGTACGAAGCAATGCTCCAGCGAAGTGAGCGAAATGTCGAAAAACTGCAGGAGGCGAAGCCATGACGGCGAATCTTGACTATTTTTCCATTTTAGTACTGGGCGTGTCGGCGTTATGTAGCGCTGAGGCGTCGGAAAATCAGTGGCGAAGTGAATGCGTTGGGCGCCTGCTGGTGGATCTCCCCGGAAATGCCTCGGTTGCGGGCATTTCGCCGGCTGTATTTCGCGAGGAATTGCTCAGACCGTCCCAGTCCATTCCTTTTGAGTTTCCAGATGGGCAGCGGGCGTCAGGGGTGCGCCTTCTGTACAAAGGCGAGTTATTGATTTCAAACAAGTTGGACGACGCTCAAAAAGATTCTATCGGTACTGCATTCGCTATTTCAAGAGAAGCTGTTGAACGGCGTCTTGCTCAACAACGCACAGATGGTGCTGGTATTTCGAAAGTTGAAGTCCTTGCTGGTCTCCCTCACGGGAGCCGGGCGTGGTACACAGAATCGTCGGTGCGGCTTCTGGTAAATATTGGCGAACACGTCCTGTTCACACGGCTAGCCGCAGCGCCCGGCGAGCCGTCCAGCAGCGAGATGGCAAGGCGCTTCGCGAATAATATATCGTATCGGCCCATTTTTCATATTCCGGCACAAGCGGGACTTTGCCTGCCGCACGCATTCATCGGTGATGTTGACCCCGGCATCCGGAATGTCGCTGCAATGTACAAGCTGGTTGACCACCCGGACGTAACGATATATCTCAAAGATTCCAATGCCGCCTCATATGAAGGGAAAGTTCGGGCGCTGAATGCTGAACCGAAGCGTGTGAACGAGAATTTCTGGGCGCAATACCAGCTCGGCGATTCAGTCAAACATATCGTTTCGATTGAAAAAAGCGATGTGCACTTTTCTTCGTTCAGCGGTCCGGCGAACGGCTTCGCCTCGATTGCGCAGATTGTGCGAAAAACAGGGGAGCGAGACTTCGGATATATCGGTGTGCATCGCGGCGATCCTGCGCGGAAAGATTCGGTTGATGTCGAGTTGGTCATTCTGACGAATGCCGACGTTGCGAAGTCCAGGGGCATTGTGCCGGTATCTAAAGTGTACTTCCTTGAACTGGTCCGTCGGTTGTCGGCGACGCTGCGATTCAAAGAAAAATGACCTTATTCTCGGCATGCCGGCAGTTGTAGGCTTCCGGCCAGATGCGGCGCTTTCATCAGGACGCGGTTCCGAGGATGGCACTATACTATGGCTCTGGGGAAATGACAGAATTTGCCGCAATGCGAATGCGGAACGATGCCTTGCGGCGCAAGCTGGCGGCCGCCCCGGTGCGGGCGACGCCCGTCGTGCGAGAGCCGACCGCGAATCCTCTCACTCGGATTGACTCGCAGAGCGCCTCAGCGCGGTCCACTTCAGGAATATCGATGCGTTTTTCAATAGTGTTTTTCTTGTGTATGGGCGCCATCGTGCCTGTTTTTGCAGCGCCAAGGGCCCGGACCGACCCTGGAACCTGGAGAAGACAGCGGATTATTTCGCCCGCCCCAATAGTGTTCCCCAATTCACGTCATTGATCGTGCGTTCCAAGGAAATCGCCCTGTCCGACGCCTGCGTGGCGCAATTCAGCCCGGACGAATACCTGTTTCCAGAAGTATTCCAGCCGTTGAGCAAGCAGGGCGTCACGGAAAAACAGCTCGACAGCTTCCTGGCGCAAAACTTCGGCGTGGGGCTGGCCAAGACGAAAACGGTCTATTCGCTGACGTCGTCGCCGGCCAATTGCGCCGGGCCCGTGATGGAATTCTTCCAGGTCGGTGACCGTATCCTGATTCCCGTCGGCGCCACTTTCCACAGCTATGTAAAGGCCGATGCCCCGAAGCTACCGGCGCCAGCGCCTGCCGTCGCGTCCATCGCCGCGGGATACAAGGTGACGCCGCTGCCGATGGATTACGAGCGATATAACAATACCTGCCGGCCGAAGATCGTCGGCCGCAAGGGCAAACCGCAGACGACGGAGCTGTGCGCGCCGGACTATTTCCCCTACGTGGCCGAAGCGAAGCGTGGCGACGCGCTGATGGATATCATCGGCAACCACGACTACGAAAGGGCCGGCCAGGAATATGCGGGCGGGTTCTCGCCGCCGTTCCGGCAGAAGGCGGCAGCGACTTTCCTGGTATTCCCGCCGTTTAAGCAAGTCACCCTGGTGCGCGTGGATGACTTCGAGGTCGTGCGCAACGAGGAACGCGACGTCATGTCCGGCGTCTACCTGTCTATTGCCGGCGGCAAGGTGGTGGATCAGATCTCGGGCTGCCATTTCAACCGCGACTACGTGTGCCTGGAAGAGGGCCGTCCTGTCGCCAGGCTGACGGAGACGGGCAAGTTCCAGCGTCAGTAGCCCCGCCGCGCGGCTACCACGCAACATCCATCGACGCCGGCTTATGCCGGCATTTTTCATTTTCCCCGCCGTCACCCACCCGCAGCCGCACGCTCGTGCTTTTGTTACCAAAAAACCTAGAGTCGGGCCACTAAAAATTCACTTGTTTAAAGAGAGTGGTTTCCATAAAGTAAATTCAACGTTGTAAAGGACACAGCATGAGCAAGGGCTCGTTTGTTGAAATGAATTGCCCCATCGCGCAGACGCTGGAGCAGGTGGGCGAATGGTGGACTTTTGTCATCTTGCGCAATGCCTTTTGCGGCATGAGCCGCTTCCAGGACTTTCAGCGCGACCTGGGCATCAGCACCAATGTGCTGACGCGGCGGCTGGCGCGGCTGGTGGAGAGCGGGATCTTCAGCCGCGAGGTGTCGGCGACCGATGCGCGGGTGGTGCATTACCGGCTGACGGCAAAGGGCTTTTCGCTGTACCCGGTGCTGGCCGCGATGACCCTGTGGGGCGAGAAATGGGCGCCCAACCCGCTGGGGGCGCGCCTGACGATGGTGGAAAAGGCCACGGGGCTGCCGGTTGCCGGTGTCGGCATCCTCGCGGCCGACGGACGGGCCCTGACGCCCGCCGAGATCGACACGGTGGCGGGCCCCGCCGCCGATGAAAAGACGCACGCTTTGATGCGCATGAGAGAGGAGACCAACAAGCATGAACAATGAACCGATCTGGCTCGGATCGTATCCCGCCGGCGTACCCGCCACCATCGACCCGGCGCAGTATCGCTCGCTGGTGCACCTGTTCGAGGAATCGTTCGCCAAGTTCGGCGAGCGCCGCGCCTACGCCTGCATGGACCGCTTCCTGACCTACCGCGAACTGGACCGCTTTTCGCGGGCCCTGGCGGCCTGGCTGCAGGGGCGGGGACTGCGCAAGGGCGCACGAGTGGCCGTGATGATGCCGAACGTGCTGCAGTATCCGGTGGCGGTGGCGGCCATCCTGCGCGCCGGCTGCACGGTGGTCAACGTCAATCCCCTGTACACGCCGCGCGAACTGGAACACCAGCTGCGCGACTCGGGCGCGGAGGCCATCATCCTGCTGGAGAACTTCGCCGTCACTTTGGAGAAGGTGCTCTCCCGTACGGCTGTGCGCCACGTGGTGGTCGGCACGATGGGCGATATGCTGGGCCTGGGCAAGGGCACCCTTGTCAACTTCGTCGTGCGCCGCGTGCGCAAGATGGTGCCCGCCTATGAGCTCCCCGGCGCCGTGCCGTTCAAGCGCGCGCTGGCCGAAGGAGGTTCGATGGCGCCGGTGCCCGTAGAGCTGGGCCATGACGATATCGCCTTCCTGCAGTACACGGGCGGCACCACCGGACTGTCGAAAGGGGCGACGCTCACGCACCGTAACGTCATCGCCAACATGCTGCAGAACGACGCGTGGGCCGGCCCCACCTTGCGCGATGCCGCAGGCGGCGGCCTGGTGACGATGTGCGCGCTGCCCCTGTATCACATCCTCGCGCTCAATGCCTGCATGCTGATGGGCGCGCGCTGGGGTGCGATGAACGTCCTGATCCCGAACCCGCGCGACATGCCCGGCTTCGTGCGCGAACTGTCCAAGTACCGTGTCAACTTCTTCCCCGGCGTGAACACGCTGTTCAATGGCCTGCTGAACCAGCCGGACCTGGCCAAGGTCGATTTTTCCGGCCTGCGCATCACCCTGGGCGGCGGCATGGCCGTGCAGGAAGTGGTCAGCGACCGTTGGCGCAAGGTCACCGGTTCGCCCATCCTGGAAGGCTATGGCCTTTCCGAGACGTCGCCGACGGCGACCCTGTGCCCGCCCGGCCTGGACACCTTCTCCGGCACCATCGGCCTGCCGGTGCCGTCGACGGAAGTGGCGATCCTGGACGACGACGGCCGCCCCGTGCCGGTGGGCCAGGCCGGCGAGATCGCCATCCGCGGCCCGCAGGTGATGGCCGGTTACTGGAACCGCCCGGACGAGACGGCCAAGGTCATGACGCCGCACGGCTACTTCAAGTCGGGCGACGTCGGCATCATGGACGAGCGGGGCTATGTGAAGATCGTCGACCGCAAGAAGGACATGATCCTCGTCTCGGGCTTCAACGTCTACCCGAACGAGATCGAAGGTGTCGTCGCGGCCCACCCCGGCGTGCTCGAATGCGCCTGCGTTGGCGTGCCCGATGCCGCCGCCGGCGAAGCCGTCAAGCTGTTCGTCGTTCGCAAGGACCCGAACCTTACCAGCGAAGTCCTGATGGCCTACTGCCGCGAACAGCTGACCGGTTACAAGAAGCCGAAGTACATCGAATTCCGCGACGCCCTGCCCAAGACCAATGTGGGCAAGATCCTGCGCCGCGAACTGCGCGACGAAGCCGTCGCCGCCTGAACCAGCACCACCGAAGCTGCAGCACGTTTCCCGACATACCAATACCAAAAACCCGAAGGAGAACAGCATGGAAGCCAGCATCACCGCAGTACAGCCAGTCGCCGCCAACCCCATCGTCTTGAACGAACGCAGCCGCAAGACGGTGCGCACCCTGATCAATGCCTCGCACCGCAACCTGCTGTTCCTGGACAAGGTGGTCGACTGGGAGCAGGGCATCGATTTCTCGAAACCCCCCAAGGTGGCCGAGTCCAGCTGGATCTACGGCACGCCGTACTGGGATGCCTTGACACCCGAGCAGCAGAACGAAGTGCTGTGGCTGGAGACGGGCCGCGACGTGTCCTACTTCATCTGGCTGGAGCAGACCCTGCCCGAGCTGTACGTGGGTTACGTGAACAAGTACCACGGCGCGCTGACCGACGACGTGCGCGAATACCTGATGGTGTTCTCGCGTGAGGAAATCGTGCACACGCTGATGTTCCGCCGCTACCTGGAGGCGGCCGGCCTGCGCCTGTGGAGCCACCCCGAGAACATCCCGAACTATTCGCTGTTCGAGCAGCAGCTGGCCGGCAAGCACCCGGTGTACGGCATCTGCTGGAACCTGCTGATCGAATGGTTCGCCGAGCTGAACTCGATCTTCCAGACCCAGACGGACGGCATCGACCCGCTGACCCGCACCATGTTCCGTGAGCACCACACGGAAGAACTGCGCCATATCGCGTTCGCCAAGACAGTCTGCGAAAACTACTTCGACACGGCGCCCGCCGGCGAAATTGCGGAGATGTGCGACTTCTTCCAGAAGGGCTACGGCTTCCTGCTGGCCGAATACACGTATATGCCGGAGATCGCGCTGCACGCGTCGTTCGACTTCCCCATCAAGCCGGACGACGCCGAGGCCATCGCCGCCGTGCGCAACTCGCCCAACAACCAGCGCCTGAACGAGCAGCGCTTCCGCGACGTGCGCGAGTGGTGCCTGAAGTACAACATCATCAAGGCCTGATCCTGCGAACGAACGCGAAAGACTTCATGTTCGACATTCTCAATCACGAAGCCGGCATCGCCGAACTGCGCATCGCCCGGCCGCCCATCAACCTGATCGACGTTGCCGTGCTGCGCGCCTTGCGCGCGGGGCTGGTCCAGGCCCGGCACGACGGCGCCCGGGGCATCGTCCTGGCCGGCCTGCCCGGCGTGTTCTCGGCCGGCGTCGACATCGCCGCGCTGCTCGAAGGCGACCGGGCCGACGTGCGCGACTACTGGCAGCAGGTGTTCCTGCTGGCGGCCGAGATGGCGCATGGGCCCGTGCCCATCGTCGCCGCGATCACGGGCCACTGCATGGCGGCCGGTGCGCTGCTGGCCGTGTTCTGCGACTACCGCGTGATGGCGCGCGGGGCCTGGCATATCGGCCTGAACGAAGTGCGCGTCGGCGTCGCGCTGCCGGCCTGCTTCCAGTACGCGATCCGGCGCGTCGTGGGCGCGCTGCACGCGGAGCGCATGCTCGTGTTCGGCCGCATGCTCGATCCCGGCCAGGCCCTGGCCATGGGCCTGGTGGACGAACTGGCCGAACCGGGGCAGGTGGTGGAAACGGCGTCGGGCCGCCTGCGTGAGCTGCTGGCCCTGCCGCGGCGCGGCCTGGCCGAAACGCGCGCGATCGCCCGGCGCGACCTGGCCGACCAGTTCGCGGACGTGGACGCGCTGCCGCTGGACGCCTTCGTCGATGCCTTCCTGCGCCCCGAAACCCAGGCCGTGCTGCGGCACGTGGCGGCGCAGGCGCGCAGGCCCGTCGCCAACGCGGCCTGAGCCGATGAACCTGTATTGGCGGCTGCTGCTGGTCTGGCTGGGCGCGCGGCACAAGCCGAAGGTCACGCTGGGCGACACCATCGAGCTGCAACTGACGGTGCTGCCCAGCGACGTCGACCTGAACGGCCATATGAACAATGGCCGTTATCTCACCATCGTCGATTTGGCGCTGGTGGCTTACATGACGCGGGCCGGCTTCATGGCCCACGCGCTCCGGCGGGGCTGGCGGCCCATGCTGGGCGGCTCGATGATCGCCTACCGGCGCGGCCTGAAGCCGTTGCGCCGCTACACGCTGCGTTTCGCCATCACGTGCTGGGATGCGCGCTGGTCGTATATCCGCTTCGAGTTCGTGCGCGATGGCGTCACCGTCGCATCGGGCCACGCCAAGGGCGGCATCGTCGGCCCTCGCGGCATCGTCGGCAGCGCGCAGATGTGCGAGGCGCTGGCCATCGACCCGGTTTCGCCGCCCGTGCCGCCGGCGCTGGCGGCGTGGATCGAAGCGGACCGGCTGCTGCGCGCCAGCATCGAGACCCCCACGATCGACAAGGAATGTGCATGAAAAAAGACCGCAGCATTGCCGTCGTCGGCGCCGGGCCCGCCGGGCTGACGGCCGCGGACACCCTGCGCCAGCTGGGCTACGCCAACGTCACGGTCTTCGAGGCCGACAGCCGCGTGGGCGGCAAGGTCTGTTCCGTCGCCACGCCGGCGGGCGTGGTCGAACTGGGCGCCGTGCTGGCATCGGCCGAATGCGAGCTGGTACTGGGCCTGGCGGAGCGCTTCGGCATACGCCGGGCCGCCTACCCGGTGCCGCAACGCTTCCTGGACGAACACGGGGTGCGCCACGACGCGGCCGGTTTCCTCGCCAGCCGCTGGGATGGCGCCACCATCGCCCGCGCGGTGGCGTGCTATGGCGAAGCACTGGCCCGCTGCGCCGCCGTGTGCGACGACGACCTGGCCGAGGTGCCGGACGACCTGCAACTGCCGTTCGACCGCTACGCCGCGCTGCACGGCTTCACGCCCGTGGCCGAACTGGCGCGTGGCGCGCTGACGGGCTTCGGCTACGGCCATAGCGAAACGGTGCCGGCGCTTTACCTGATGAAGCTGATCGGCTGGCTGCTGCGCCCGGGAGTCCAGGGCAGCCTGCTGCCGGGCGAGTTCTTCATGTTCCCCGACGGCTTCCAGGGCCTGTGGGAAGCGCTGGCGCGCGAGCACGACGTGCGGCTTTCCAGTCCCGTCACCCGGCTGGTACGCGGCGGCGACGGCGTGCGGCTCACCGTGGCCGGCACGGAGCACCGCTTCGACGCCGCCATCGTCACGGCGCCCCTGCACACGGTGCACCGCTTCATGGACTTGACGGAGGAAGAGACGGCACTGTTCGGCCAGTTGCGCAGCAGCCGCTATGTCGTCAGCGCGTTCGCCGCCACGGGCCTGGCCACGGGCGAGTTCCTGTTCCTGCTGGAGAACGAGCGGCCGGCGCGCATCGGCCATATGAACGCGTGGGCCAACCGCAATCCGGCCACGCCGATGTACCTGGGCTGGCAGCAGGCGCCGGGCCAGGCGACGCCATCGGATCTGACGGCGCTGCTGGCGGCCGATGTCGCCCGGGCCGGCGGACAACTCGAAAGGGTGGCCCTGCGGCGCGAATGGGACTATTTTCCCCATGTGGGACAGGCAGCCCTGCAGGGGCGCTTCTTCGAACAGGTGGCGCGCCTGCAAGGGGAGGGCGGCGTGTGGTTCGCCGGCGGGGCACTGCATTTCGAGACCGTCGAACACAGCGCGCGGCAGGCCAGGGCGCTGGTGCGCCGCAGCTTCTAATGGGGGCCGGCGCCGCCGGCCGCGAGCTCGACCAGCGGCCGCGGATCGACCGGCAGGTCGAGCGTGACGGTGGTGCCGCGCGCGGCGGAGCTGTCGACGGTGACGCTGCCCGCATGGCATTCGGCCACGCTGCGTACGAAGTGCAGGCCCAGACCCCAGCCTTCGCTGCCGCAGGCGGCGCGCTGGAAGGGCTGCAGGATCTGGTGCAGCCGCTCCGGCGCGATCGGCTCGCCGTCGTTGTGCACGGAGACCTGCACCCGGCCATGCGTGGCGCTTACCAGCATCGTGGGCGCCTCGCCGTCGACACCGTACTTGACGGCGTTGCCCACCAGGTTCTGCAGGGCACGGCGCACGTGCGCGCCTGACCAGTAGCCCAGCACGGAGTCGCCCTGCACGACGACGGGGTGGCCCGGCACGGCGCCGGCCACGTCACGCGCCAGGACCAGCATGTCCCATTGCGCCAGCTCGATGCGCAGCTGCTCGCCGTGGTAGGCCGTGGCGCCGTCCAGGATTTCGCGGATCAGGGTATCGGTGGCGGCGACGTTGTCGACGATGCGGCCGGCCAGCGCGTGCGCGCCGGCGCTGTCCTGGCGCGCCAGGATCAGCTGTGCCGCCATGCCGATATTGGACAGCGGATTGCGGATATCGTGGGCCAGCGCGGCCAGGTAGCGTTCGCGGAACTCGTTCTGGCGTGCCACGTAGGCTGTCAGGGCCTCCTGAATGGCGCTGTCGATGAACTCGTTGATCAACGCATGTTCGCTGGGCTGCAGCGCGATGCCGTCGGCCACGCAGGCGGCGATCAGGATATTGCGGAAGACCTGGTACTCGCGCACCACGTCGCGCGGGCTGTATTGCGTCAGCCGGGCGCGCTCGTCGCCATGGGCGGCGGGCAGGTTGTCGCCGGGGTCGCCCGCGCAGCGCGGATAGCCGGGCGACAGCACCTGCACCAGGTTGTCGTAGAACACGGGCAGGGTATTGATCAGTACCGGCACATACAGGGCGCGGGCGGGCGGAATCGTCAGCTGGACGGCATTGGTCCAGTTGTCCAGCACCGTATCGCGCAGGCGCAACAGGTGCTGCGCCAGGGGCGACAGCCGCTCCGGCTGGTTGAACTGGTCACTGGCAAAGGTCATGGCTGCATGGTTCCGTGGACACTGCGCGAAACCCAACATAGCACGGGCGCAGGCGCCCTTCGGTGCGCAAGACCACGTAAGCGCGCGCCCCGCGCCTGTCAGAGTCGTCAGGCCCGTGCGCGCGCCCCCGTGGCTTGCACCGCAGTAGAATGAGGCCAGGCAGGCAGGGCCGCGCCGCCGTTCCGGCGGCCGCCAGCAAAGCGCCTGCCGCAGGGGACGTTCATGCAGCCTATGCAATTGTCACTGTCGGCCGCGCTGTTGGCGGCCAGTTGCCTGTGCCCCGGCAATGCCCACGGCGTTGTCCGCATGGCCGTGCAGGACGCGCCGGCACCGGTCGGACCGAACACGGCGGGTCCGAACGCCGCTGCCCTCGATTCCGTATGGACGGCCGAACAGGAGTGGCTCCAGGCCATCCGCCGGGGCGATGCGATGGCGTTGCGCACCATCCTCAGCAGCGACCATATCCACGTCGGCAGCAACGGGCGCCTGCGGCACAAGACGGAAATGCTGCTGGCCCTGCAGCGCGGCCAACTGCGCTTCCTGACCTACGACATCGGCAGCTACGACATCCGCATCACGGGCACGGCCGCCATCGTCACCGGTACCTACCACACGCAACTGGTGCGCCAGGGCGTGCGTGGCATATCGGCGGGACGCTATATCCGCGTCTGGGTGCGCGACGAGCGGGGCTGGCGGCTGATGGTGCACCAGATCGCCGAGACGACCCTGCCGCGTGGCAAGAAAGCGCCCTGACGGGGTTGCGCACGGCTGACGCGCGGCGTTGCGCCGCGGTGGCCGCCGGTGTAATACTGTCCAGTATGGCTACTACGCTTCCTCCTGACGAAGGTCCCCTTTCCGAGCCGGCTCCGTCCGTGCCGGACGGGCCGCACGATTCCTTTACTGCGTCGGCCCCACCCGTGCCGGATGGGCCGCGCGATCTCCTCGGCGTGCAACGCCGCCGCCAGCACGCCATATGGACGGCTGGCGCGCTGGTCGTGCTGCTGCTGGCAGGTGTGGCCGCATGGATCGTGCATGGCATCACCGTCGACCGGCGCCTGCAGGTCGTCGGCCAGGCCGCCGCGCTGGGTGCACCGGGGTCGCTGACACCGGCAGTGGCGCCGCAGCCACCTGCCGAAGCGGCGGCGGCATCGCTCGCCGCCGATGAAAGCCTGGTCGACCCGGCCACCCTGGCGGCGGCTGCCGTGACGACGACAGCCCTGGCTGCCGGCAGCGGGGAAGGCACCGTCAGGGCCGATGGCAAGGCCGACGGCGACGAACCGGTACGCAGGGTGCGCAAGGCCGAAAAAAAACAGGCGCCACGCCGGCAGGCCGCCGCCAGGGCGGCGCGGGACCGCACCTTCATCCGCTGTCCGCCGCTGGGCAAGCAGGGTGCCGTCATGTGTCGCTGGCATATCTGCAATGGCGGCGCCGGCAAGGAGGCCGCCTGCCGGCCCTACCTGGAGCGCAAGCCCTGACGTTTCCTTGCTCGTTTGCCTAGCCGCCCAGCCGCCCGGCGTGGGTGTACAGCACATGCCGGCCGTCCCGCACGAAACCGGCCAGGGTCACGCCAGCCGCGTCGGCGATCCGAACGGCCATTGCCGTCGGCGCCGAGATGGCCGCCAGCAGGCCGATGCCGGCGCGCGCCGCCTTCTGCACCATTTCGTAACTGGCCCGGCTCGTGATGACGGCAAAGCCGGCGGCATTGTCGTTGCCGGCATGGGCCAGCGCGCCCACCAGCTTGTCCAGCGCATTGTGCCGGCCGACGTCTTCGCGCACGACCAGGACGTTACCGTCCCGGTCCGCCCACCCGGCCGCATGGGCGCCGCCGGTGGCATGGTGCAGGTGCTGCTGCGCGTGCATGGCCGACATGGCCCGGTGCAGCGCGGCCGGCGCCAGGGGCGTGCCGGCAGGCGTCACGCGGGCGTGCTCGCCGTCGGCCGCCAGCTCCCCCGCGAAGTGCTGCAGGCTTTCGATGCCGCACAGGCCACAGCCGGTGCGGCCCGTGCGCGCGCGCCGCGATGCCTTCAGGCGCGCCATCGCACCGGCGGCGATGTCGATCGCCACGACAAAGCCTTCGTCGGCCTCCGAGACGTCGATATCGCGGACGTCGCTTGCCTGGCGCACGATCGCCTCGCTCAGCGAAAAGCCCAGCGCGAAGTCCTCCAGGTCCTGGGGCGAGGCCAGCATGACGGCGTGGCTGATGCCGTTGTAGACGAGGGCCACGGGCACCTCGTCAGGCACCACCTCGTGGCCGGGCGCCAGGCAGCCTTCCTGCCAGCGCGCCGCCGGGATGCTGCACGAGGCGGCCGGATGCAGCACGCGCGCGTCCAGGTTCATGACGCGCTCCCGCTCGCCATCCGTTCCACCAGCACGTCGATCGATTTCGCCGCCGGCACCTTGCTTTCCTTGGCGTGGTGCCACAGGGGGATCAGGGGATTGCATTCCGGGAAATAGCCGGCCACGCAGCCTTCGGGGATATCGTAGGGCACGACGGCCAGTCCGGCGACGCGGCGCGCCACGCCATCGTCGGACGGGGTGCGCAGGGTCACCAGTTCGCCGGCCGACAGGGCATGGCGGGCCATGTCCGCGCGAGCCATGAACAGCACCATGCGGCTGCCCTTTACGCCCCGGAAGCGGTCGTCGTTGCTGTAGATGGTGGTGTTGAACTGGCCGTCGCTGCGCACCGTGAACAAGGTCAGCGCGTCCGGGTCGCGGCCGGCCGTGTCCGGGTCGCCCTGCAAGGTATCCGGCACGGTGAAGCCGGCCTTGCCGCTCTCGGTCTTCCAGATGCGCTGGGCCGCGGCCAGCGGTTTGCGAAAGCCGCCGGGCGTCCACATGCGCGCTTCGAAGTCATGGAAGATCTCCGGGAAGGTCTCGGCGATGGCCGCGCGCACGCGGGCATAGTCGGCCACCCAGCCGTCCCAGTCGACGCGGGGATTGGCGTCGAGCGTGGCCTTGGCGATGCCGGCCACGATGGCCGGTTCCGACAGCAGGCCCGGCGCGGCCGGTTCGGCCAGCCCGCGCGAGCCGTGCATGCAGGCCGTGCTGTCCTCGATCGTCACGGACTGGGCGCCGCCGGCCTGCCGGTCCACTTCGATGCGGCCCAGGCAGGGCAGGATGTACGAGGCCTTGCCGTGGATGACGTGGTTGCGATTGAGCTTGGTGGAGACCTGCACCGTCAGCGGCAGCTCGCGCCAGGCCGCTTCCATCATCGCCGTTTCCGGCACGGCGCGGATGAAGTTGCCGCCCAGGCCGATATAGGCCTGGACCCGCCGCGCCAGGATGCCTTCACAGGCCTCCACCGTGTTCATGCCGGGCTTCCTGGGCGGTTCGAAGCCGTACTGCACCTTCAGCTTGTCCAGCGGCGCCAGTTCCGGCTTTTCCGTGATGCCGACGGTACGCTGGCCCTGCACATTGGAATGGCCGCGCACGGGGCAGACTCCCGCGCCGGGCTTGCCGATATTGCCGCGCATGAGGAGCAGGTTGACGATCATCGCCACGTTCTGTACACCGTTGCGGTGCTGCGTGACACCCATGCCGTAGACGGCCATCACGGCCGACGAGTTGCAGTAGACGTCGGCCGCCAGCTCCAGCGCCTCGCGCAGCAGGCCCGCCTCGCGCTCGATGTCCTGCCACGGGCAGGCCCGCACGGCGGCCGCGAAATCATCGAAGCCGTCCGTGTGCTCGTGCAGGAAGGGCATGTCGAGCACGCGCTGGCCGCCCGCCGCCACGGCCGCGTCGTCGCGTGCCAGGATGGCCTTGCACAGCCCCATCAGGGCGGCCGTGTCGCCGCCTGCCTTGAGCTGGTGGTACTGGGTGCTGATGGCCGTCTCGGAGCCCGTCAGCATTTCCAGCGGCGACTGGGGATTGGTGAAGCTGACCAGGCCCCGCTCGCGCAGGGGATTGAACGTGATGATCGGCACTCCACGCCGGCGCGCTTCCTGCAGCTGGTGCAGCATGCGTGGGCTGTTCACGCCCACGTTCTGGCCGAAGAAGAAGATGCAGTCGGTCTTTTCGAAGTCGTCCAGGGTCACTGTGCCGACCGGGACGCCGATGGTCTTCTTCAGGCCCACCGACGTGCTTTCGTGGCACATGTTCGAGCTGTCCGGCAGATTGTTGTTGCCGTACATGCGGGCCAGCAGCTGGTACATGTAGGACGTCTCCAGCGAAGCCCGGCCGGAACTGTAGAACACCACCTGGTCGCGCTGGCAGGCCCGCAGCGCCGCGCCGATCTCGGCGAAGGCCGTGTCCCAGGCGACGGGCCGGTACTTGTCGCTGGCGGCATCCCACCGGAGCGGCTCGGTCAGGCGGCCCTGGTCCTCCAGGTCATGGTCGGACCAGCTCTCCAGCGCCGTCACCGTGTGGCGCTCGAAGAAATCGGCGCCGATGGCGCGGCTGGTGGTTTCCCAGGCCGTGGCCTTGGCGCCGCTTTCGCAGAATTCGAAGGGATGGGGATTGGCCGGCTTGGCCCAGGCGCAGCTGACACAGGCAAAGCCGTCCGGCTTGTTCTGCCTCATCAACAGGCGGCTGTCCTTGCCTGCCACGTGCTGGTCCAGCAGGATGTGCGTCACTTCGCTCACCGAGCCCCAGCCGCCGGCGGGCATGGTGGCCGGTTCGATGCTGACTGCCTTGGCTGACTGGCGCTTCCGATCGTCGCTCATGGTTTCTCCTTGCATTTGAACGAGCTACCGTAGCGCCGTGGGGGCGCCGGCTCGGTGCGCGGGCGCACATAGGGGCGGATCGGGTCGAGAAGGCCGGGTCAGGCGCGGCAGCGACGGCGCCGAGGCGGGCCAGCGTGAGGCGGCGCGTGGGGAGACGCGCGAGGACCTCCGCGCGAACATGAGTGATATCATAGCCAGCTTTAACGGATTGCCAACAGAGCCCCACGATGGAAGACGAAAGCCAAGTTCCACCCCCGTTCACGGCGCGGCCCGAGAGTCAGCCGGACGCGCAGCAAACCGTACAGCCGCGCGCGGAGTCAGCCACGCCGGCGCTGTCGCGCAAGGTCCTGTTCGGCGTGCTGGCAGTGCTGGTGGTGGCGTTCACGGCCGGCTCGGTCTACCTTGGCTACCAGGTCGTCACGACCAGCCAGGTCGACAAGCTGGGCAAGGCAGTCACGGAGCAGGGCGCCGCCAAGGCCCCGAGCGTCCCGGCCATCCCGGCTGCCCCCGCGGCTGCCGTTCCGGCCGCCCCGGAGGTCGCGACGATGGACCTGCCCCGGTCCGATGCCGCCATGGGAGCGGGACCGAGCGCGCCGCCGACCTTGCCGTCGGCCGAGGAACTGCTGGCACAGGGAACGAAGCCGGCCAAGCCGGCGCCGGCGCCGGCGGCGCTGGTGCGCGACCTGCCGGATTGGCTGGCGACGGAAGTGGGCGGCACGGCACCGCGGGCGGCCGTGGCGCCAGTGGAAGCGGCCAGTTCCGGCGCGTCGGGCGACGAGTCGGCCGAATCGGTCAAGGAACGCGGCAAGGACAAGACGCCGGCCCGGACGGCCCCCGAGCGGGCATCGGCCGTGTTTGCCCGCTGCCCGAAACCGGGCGAATCAGGCGCCGTCGAGTGCCGGCGCGCCGTGTGCAGCGGCGCTGCACGCAAGCAGGCTGCCTGCTCGGCGTACTTGCAGCAGTAAGGGGTGGGGCGGGGGTGCCTGCCGCTTGGCGATGGCATGCCTGCCATCGCTCCTCCCGAGCGCGATCCTGGCCCTTACATGAAGCGGTCCAGGATCTTCTTGCTGTGCTTGTCCAGCGCGTACTGGTCCCGGATCAGGAAATGGATGCCGTGCGTATCCGACACCAGGAGCGCCTCCGGGCCGATGCGGCGGATGTCTTCCTCGCCGCGCAGCACGAACTCCGTACGGCCCCGGTTCGTCTCCACCGTCCACGTGCAAGGCGTGGCAAAGCTCGTCACGTCGATGATGCGGGCGATCTCCGGCATGAATTCACGACCCGACAATTCCTCGCGCACGAGGCCGGCCACTGCCGGCGGCAGGTCGTCGAGGCGGTCGATCCACGCCACTTCCTTGCCGTCCCCATTGACCAGTGCCAGGCCCTCGTCCGGCGCCTGCACGGGAAAGGCGCGCACGGGCGACACGTTGTGGTGGACCGTGCCGGCGGCGTCGGTCAGGTTCAGGCGCCCGAAGGCGTCGCGTTCCAGCTGAAAATCAATTGTCGTCATGGCGTTTCGTGTTGGTGTCGTCCAGGTCGGTGTCGACGTTGCGGGCCTGCGCCTGGTACAGGCGGTAATACGCGCCTTCCTGGGCCATCAGTTCCTCGTGCGGGCCTTCCTCGACCACGCGGCCCCGGTCCATCACGACCAGGCGGTTGGCGCGCTGCAAGGTGGACAGGCGGTGGGCGATGGCGATCGTCGTGCGCCCGGCCACCAGGTTGTCCAGCGCCTTCTGGATTTCCTTCTCCGTTTCCGAGTCGACCGAGGCGGTCGCTTCGTCCAGGATCAGGATCTTCGGATCGATCAGCAGGGCGCGGGCGATCGAGATGCGCTGGCGTTCGCCGCCGGACAGGCCCTGGCCCCGCTCGCCCACCATCGAATCATAGCCCTGTGGCAGCCGCAGGATGAAGTCGTGTGCGTGGGCCGCGCGGGCCGCGGCCATGATTTCGGCGCGCGTCGCGTTCGGCTTGCCGTAGGCCAGGTTCTCGGCGATGGTGCCGAAGAACAGGAAGGGCTCCTGCAGCACCAGGCCGATATTGCGGCGGTAGTCCGACACGGCGAACGAGCGGATGTCGACGCCGTCGAGCAGGATGGCACCTTCGGCCACGTCGTAGAAGCGGCAGATCAGGTTGACCAGCGTCGACTTGCCCGAGCCGCTGTGGCCCACCAGGCCGATCATCTCGCCCGCCTTGATCTCGAGGTTGACGCCGCGGTTGACGGCCCGGTTGCCGTAGCGGAAGCCCACTTCGCGCAAGGTGATATTGCCTTCGATCTTGCCCACCTTGACGGGGTTGCTTGGCTCCGGCACGGACGACACGTGGTCGAGGATGTCGAAGATGCGCTTGGCGGCCGAGGCGGACTTCTGCGTCACGGAGACGATCCGGCTCATCGAATCGAGGCGGCCGTAGAAGCGGGCCGAGTACGTCAGGAAGGCCGTCAGCACGCCCACCGTGATGTGCGACTGCGACACCTGCCAGATGCCGAACACGTAGATCACCAGCAGGCCCAGCTCCGTCAGGAACGACACGGTGGGCGAGAACAGCGACCACACCTTGTTCAACTTGTCATTGACGGCCAGGTTGTGGCGGTTGGCGACGCGGAAGCGGTTCGCTTCGCGCGTCTCCTGGGCAAAGGCCTTGACGACGCGGATGCCGGGAATCGTATCGGCCAGCACGTTCGTCACTTCGCCCCATACCCGGTCGATCTTCTCGAAGCCCGTGCGCAGGCGGTCGCGCACCAGGTGGATCAGCCATGCGATGAAGGGCAGCGGCACCAGGGTCACCATGGCCAGCCATGGATCGATCGAGAACAGGATCACGCCCGTCATGATGATCATCAGGCAGTCCGATGCGAAGTCCAGCAAGTGCAGCGACAGGAACACGCAGATGCGGTCGCTTTCGCTGCCGATGCGCGACATCAGGTCGCCCGTGCGCTTGCCGCCGAAGTATTCCAGCGACAGGCGCAGCAGGTGTTCATAGGTATTCGTGCGCAGGTCCGCGCCGATCCGCTCCGACACGAGCGCCAGCACATAGGTCTTCGCCCAGCCCAGTATCCACGCCAGCACGGCAGCGCCCAACAGGCCAGACATGTACATCGTCACCAGCTCCGTGTTGACGGGCTGGCCGTTCTGGTACGGGATCAGCACGTTGTCCATCAGGGGCATCGACAGGTAGGGCGGAATCATGTGCGCCGCCGTGGACAGCAGCATCAGGGTGAAGCCGCCCAGCAGCTGCCAGCGGTAGGGATGGGCGAAGCGCCACAGGCGGAACAGGGTCCACGTGGACGGCGGCGTGTAGACCACCTTGGTGCAGATGGGGCAATCGACTTCGTCCGGCGCCAGCGGCGCCTTGCACGTGGGGCAGGCGTGTTCCTCGATGCGCACGGGGGGCACGCCCGTCAGCGCCGTTTCCAGCATCGGCGTGAACTGCTCCGCCAGGCGCAGCGCGTGCAGGTTCTGGCCCAGGGTGAAACGCCAGGCTGCCAGGCGGCCATGGCTGTCGAACAGTTCCAGGTGACCGACGCCGGCGTGGTCGTGCAGCTTCAGCCTCATGCCGGCGCGGTAGGGCCAGGCCTGCCATTCGGCGGCGCCCGGCGCACGCGACAGTACACGATGCTCCGTCAAAAGAATGATACCTTTGGCGAAATGCAGTTTCGAATCGAGGTCAACCTCCAGAGCACTCTGTACGTTTTCCCCTGGAGCAAGCTGGAGTTTCGCTTCGGCATGCCACCGTTCTGGCAGTTCGACCCGGGTCTGCTCGGAGGGAAAGTCGGTTGTTATCATTGTTGGCGCTACTCCGGTGGTGTTTTTGCCAAGTGGCAAGAATGTTGATTCGGTGGGAAAATAACTAAACTAGCAAAATCAACGGATCAGGCCCCTGTTGCGCTGACACGATTTAGCGTAGTCGAAGGGTAGGACAGTGAATATTGTATTCTTCGGCTGTACGAATAGACGATAAAGAAGAGGAAGCTCTGCTTTTGCGGAGTATATAACGCAAGACGTAGCAGAGCAAAAACATGACAAAGAAGAAAGACATCGAACTTCTCCGTGTAACACACCTGCGCGGACCGAATATCTGGACCTATCGTCCCGTGGTGGAAGCCTGGCTGGATATCGGCGAGCTGGAAGACTTCCCTTCGAATAAACTGCCGGGCCTGGCCGACCGCCTGACGGCCTGGCTGCCCAGCCTGGTCGAGCACCGCTGCGGCGTGGGCGAAGTGGGCGGCTTCATCGAGCGCCTGCGCGATGGCACCTATGCCGGCCATATCCTGGAACACGTCGTGCTGGAGCTGCAGAACCTGGCCGGCATGCGTACGGGCTTCGGCAAGACGCGGCAGACGGCCGAAGGTTCGGGCATCTACAAGATGGCCTTCCGTACCCGCCAGGAGCAGGTGGGGCGCAAGGCCCTGGCCCTGGGCCGCGAGCTGCTGCTGGCCGCCATCCATGACGAAGCCTTCGACGTGCCGGCCGCCGTGGCCGAGCTGACCGACATGGTCGAGTCGCTGTGCCTGGGCCCATCGACGAACAATATCGTCGATGCCGCCACCGAGCGCCGCATTCCCCATATCCGCCTGACCGACGGCAACCTGGTGCAGCTGGGGCATGGCGCCCGCCAGCGCCGCATCTGGACGGCCGAGACGGACAACACCAGCGCGATTGCCGAAGGCATTGCGAGCGACAAGGACATGACGAAGGACATCCTGAAGTCCTGCGGCGTGCCCGTGCCGGAAGGCGCCCTCGTCACCAGCGCCGACGCGGCCTGGGAAGAGGCGCAGGAAATCGGCCTGCCCGTGGCCGTGAAACCGTACGACGGCAACCATGGCCGGGGCGTGTCGCTGAACCTGTCGACCGAGGCCGACATCCGCGCCGCCTACGATATCGCCGTCGAGCGGGGCGGCAGCGAGTCCGTCATCGTCGAGAAATTCATCGTCGGCGACGAACACCGGCTGCTGGTGGTGGGCCGCAAGGTCGTCGCGGCGTCGAAAGGCGAGTCGCTGTGGGTCACGGGCGACGGCGTGCACAGTGTGCAGGGCCTGGTCGATTCGCAGATCAATACCGATCCCCGGCGTGGCACGACGGAGGAATTCCCCCTCAATATCGTCGAGCCGAAGAAGTCGGCCGAAGTGCAGCTGGACCTGCAACGCCAGGGCTTGACCCCGGATTCCGTGCCGGATGCGGGCAGGAAGGTCCTCATTCAATTGAACGGCAACGTTGCCAACGACGTGACGGATGAAGTCCATCCGGCCGTGGCGGAAATGGCGGCCCTGGCCGCGCGCGCCGTGGGCCTGGACATCGCCGGCATCGACATGGTGGTGCAGGATGTCTCGCAGCCGCTGGAAGCGCAGGGCGGCGCCATCATCGAAGTCAATGCCAGCCCGGGCCTGCTGGCCCACCTGAAGCCGGCCGCCGGCGGCACGCCCCGCAACGTGGGCGCCGCCATCGTCGACCAGCTGTTCGCCGCGGGCGAGGACGGCCGCATTCCCATCGTCGGGGTTTCCGGCACGCGCCACACGGCGCTGATCGCGCGCCTGACGGCGTGGCAGCTGCAGGTATCGGGCCGCTATGTCGGCGTGGCCTGCGAGGAAGGGGTCTACCTGAACGGGCGCAAGATCGCCCGCGGCCCGCTGACGGAATGGGAATCGGGCCAGCGCCTGCTGCTGAACAAGAACGTCGAGTCGGCCGTTTTCGCCAACGGCAACCGCATGATCCTGACCGAGGGCTTCGCCTACGACCGCTGCACCGTCGGCGTCGTCACGGACACGGCAGGCCATGACGAGCTGCACGAGTTCTATATCGACACGCCGGACAAGATGTTCAATGTGCTGCGCAACCAGGTCGACGTGGTGCTGCCCGAAGGCGTGGCCGTTCTGAACGCGGGCGACGCCCACGTGGCCGACATGGCGCGCCTGTGCGACGGCGACGTGATCTTCTACGGCATCGACCCGCACGCGGGGCCGATCGACGCGCACCGCCAGGCCGGCGGCAAGGCCGTGTTCCTGGCCGAGGGCGGCTTCGTGCTGGCCGACGGTGCCGACATCGTCGCCGTGCTGCCCGCCAGCTGCCTGCCCAGCGACGAGGAGGAATGCCGCGAAGCCGTGCTGGCCGCGCTGGCCACGGGCTGGGCCCTGGGCCTGTCGCCGGACCTGATCGCCGCCGCGCTGCGCACCTTCGAGTGGAAGACCCGCCGCGCCGCCTAAGCTTCTTGCCTGAAAAATGGGGACAGACCCCATTTTTCAGGCAACTTTTCAGAATAAAAGTCAGCAGTACAAAGACAGACAGGAACATCAATGGAAGTCATCCGTACCCGCGCCCTGCGCGGCCCGAATCTGTGGAGCCACCACACGGCGATCGAGGCGATCGTCTCCTGCACGCCGGACGAACTGGCGGTCGACAAGCTGGCCGGTTTCGAAGTGCGCCTGCGTGCCCGCTTTCCCCGCATCGGCCAGTTCCAGCCGCACGGTCATGCCGATGCCGTGCCGATGGCCCATGTGCTGGAGCTGACGGCCCTGGCGCTGCAGGCCGAAGCCGGCTGCCCCGTCACGTTCAGCCGCACGACGGCGACGGTCGAGCAGGGCATCTTCCAGATGGTGGTGGAGTACACGGAGGAAGAAGTGGGCCGCCGCGCCGTGGAGCTGGCCGAGCAGCTGGTCAACGCCGCCATGGCCGACCAGCCCTTCGACCTGACGGCCGCGCTGACGGAACTGCGCGACCTGGATGAGGACGTGCGCCTGGGCCCCAGCACGGGCGCCATCGTGTACGCCGCCGTGGCCCGCAAGATTCCCTATCGCCGCATGACGTCCGGCTCGATGGTGGCCTTCGGCTGGGGCAGCAGGCAGCGCCGCATCCAGGCCGCCGAAATCGATTCGACCAGTGCCATCGCCGAATCGATCGCGCAGGACAAGGAGCTGACGAAGAAGCTGCTGGACGCGGCCGGCGTGCCCGTGCCGACGGGCCGCTCCGTCACCAGCGCGGAAGACGCGTGGGCGGCGGCGCTGGAAATCGGCCTGCCGGTGGTGATCAAGCCGAAGGACGGCAACCAGGGCAAGGGCGTCACCGTCAACGTTACGACGGAAGAAGCGACCCACGCGGCGTACCACACGGCGCGCGAATTCCGCGACGATATCCTGGTCGAGCGCTTCCTGGCCGGCCATGACTTCCGCCTGCTCGTCATCGGCAACAAGCTGGTGGCCGCCGCGCGCCGCGATCCGCCCCACGTGGTGGGCGACGGCGTGCACTCGGTGCGCCAGCTGGTCGACATCGTCAACGCCGATCCGCGCCGGGGCAGCGGTCATGCCACGTCGCTGACGAAAATCCGCTTCGACGATATCGCGCTGGCGCGCCTGAAGATGCAGGACCTGGAGGCGGACTCGGTGCCGGCCCAGGGCCAGCGCGTCATCCTGCGCAACAACGCCAACCTGTCCACCGGCGGCAGCGCCACCGACGTGACGGACGACGTCCATCCGGAAGTGGCGGCGCGCGCCGTGGAAGCGGCGCAGATGATCGGCCTGGATATCTGCGGCGTCGACGTGGTGGTCGACAGCGTGCTGCGTCCCATCGAGGAACAGAACGGCGGCGTGGTGGAAGTCAATGCCGCGCCGGGCCTGCGCATGCACCTGTCGCCGTCCTACGGCAAGGGCCGCCCCATCGGTGAAGCCATCGTCGGCACGCTGTTCGACGAAGGCGACGACGGCCGCATTCCCGTCATCGCCGTCACGGGCACGAACGGCAAGACGACGACGGTCCGGCTGACGGCGCACCTGATCGCGTCCAGCGGCCTGCGCGTGGGCATGACCAATACGGACGGCGTGTACGTCAATGGCCGCCAGATCGACAGCGGCGACTGCTCGGGCCCGAAGAGCGCCCGCAACGTGCTGCAGCACCCGGACGTGGATGCTGCCGTGTTCGAGACGGCGCGCGGCGGCATCCTGCGCGAAGGCCTGGCGTTCGACCGCTGCAAGGTGGCGGTGGTGACCAATATCGGCGCGGGCGACCACCTGGGCCTGAACTACATCACGACGGTGGAAGACCTGGCCGTGCTCAAGCGCGTCATCGTGCAGAACGTCGACGACAACGGCATGGCCGTGCTGAACGCGACCGACCCGATCGTGGCGGCGATGGCGGCCACCTGCCGCGGCAAGGTGACCTTCTTCGGCGCCGACCGCTACCACCCCGTGGTGGCCACGCACGTGGCCCAGGGCCGCCGCACCGTGTATGTCGACAACGGCGACCTGGTGGCGGTGGAAGGCAAGTTCATGGAGCGCATCGCGCTGGCCGACGTGCCGATCACGCGCAACGGCCAGATCGGCTTCCAGGTGGAGAATGCGATGGCCGCCGTCGCCGCCGCCTGGGGCGCCGGCATCGACTGGCAGGCCATCCGCCTGGGCCTGAAGACCTTCACGACGGACAGCCATAATGCACCTGGCCGCTTCAATGTGTTCGACTACCGGGGCGCCACGGTGATCGCCGACTACGGCCACAATCCGGACGCCATGCTGGCACTGGTTCAGGCCGTCGAGGCGATGCCGGCGCTGCGCCGCTCTGTCGTCATCAGCGGCGCCGGCGACCGGCGCGACGAGGATATCCGCCAGCAGACGGAAATCCTCGGCAAGGCCTTCGACCATGTTCTGCTGTACCAGGACCAGTGCCAGCGGGGCCGCGCCGACGGCGAAGTGATCGCGCTGCTGCGCGAAGGCCTGCGCGGCGCCAGCCGCACCGAGCAGGTGCTGGAGATCAACGGCGAATTCGTCGCCATCGACACGGCGCTGGAACGGCTGCAGCCGGGCGACCTGTGCCTGATCCTGGTCGACCAGGTGGAAGAGGCGCTGGCCCATCTGGCCGCGCGCATCGCGGCGGGCTGAGTTTCGGCGCCGCCATGAAGAAACCCGCCGCGGCGGGTTTTTTTTCGGCCTCAGGCGGCCAGCGGGTCGGCCGCTGTCGCCGGCACCAGCCGCGCCGTCGCGCCGGTAATGAACTGCGGCGCGAAGGTGCGCTTCTCCGCCGTGCCGCCGTGCGACTCGATCAGGGACGTCAGCAGGTCGGCCGCCGCCAGCGCCATATTGTGGATGGGCTGGCGCAGGGTCGTCAGGTTGTAGCTGAGCCAGTTGGACGGCTCGACGGCGTCGAAGCCGGCCACGGACAGCCGGCCCGGCACGTCGATGCCCAGTTCCTGGCGGGCGCAGTCGAGGCAGCCGATGGCCATCACGTCGTTGCCGCAGATGATGGCGTCCGGCACGCCGCCCTGGGCGACGATCTGGCGCACGCCGAGTACGCCGCTGGCATAGTCGAACTGGCCGGTGACGATGACGGGCGGCGGCAGGCCCAGTTCCTGCAAACGTTCGCAGGCGCCGTTGCGCCGCTCCGTGGCGACGGGAGAGTCGGCCGGCCCGGCGATGATGCCGAAGCGGCGGTGGCCGGCGGCCGCCAGTTTCGACGCCAGCAGCCGGCCCGCCTCGTACTGGTCGCACAGCACGCTGTTGACGGACTGGCCCCGCAGGTTGCGGTTGAACACGACCAGCGGCAGGCGGCGCCGTTCGAATTCCTCGACCTGGGCATCCGTCAGCGCGGCGGCCACGATGGCGCCATCGACCTGGTACTGCCAGATATCGGCCAGGATGGCTTCGACGTCGCTTTCGTGCTGCATCGTAAACAGCAGCACGCGCTTGCCGCGCCGGGCAATCTGCTGCGACAGCTCGGCCAGCGCTTCCGGGTAGTACAGGTTGGCCAGCTGCGAGATGACGACGGCCACCATGTTCGAGCGCCGCGTGATCAGGCTGCGCGCGGCCGCGTTGGGAATATAGTCCAGGCCGGCGGCCGCCTTCATCACCCGGGCATAGGTGGACTTCGACACGCTGGCGCCGGGCTTGAAGCAGCGCGACACGGCCGACTGCGACACGCCGGCCAGCATCGCCACGTCGTAGGAGGTGACGCGGCGTTCACTGCGCACGGACGGGCGCGCCACGCCTTGCCGGTCGATCGGGCGCTCCAGCGCCATGTTGTTCACGGACTGGGCGGCGGCCAGTTCGGCCATTGCGGGTGGTTTCGTTTTTCTCATCGTCTCTCTTGGGTTGCCGTAGGGCACCTGTTGTGAAACCGAGCATAACTGAAATACTTACCGTGTGGCAATTTTATATGCCGAGGCCGGCCTCGGGTGTCGCGCCTGCGCTACCCCGGCCGGTCAGACCAGCGCAACGGCGGCCGCAATGGCCAGCAACAGGGGCACGGCGGCGCCGGCGCGGCGGCGCCAGACGGCCCGGGTGCGCGACAGGGCCTGCTGGTGGCGCACGCGGGCACCACTGCCGATGGCGTGAATGTCTGCGCTGCGACGTGGCGGCACGGGGTGCGCGGACGGGCGGTTGGCTGGGTCCGGCGCGGGCGAGGGGGCGGGATGGTTCATGGCGTCTTCCAGGGTTCGTGTGAATTTCCTAGGGTAATTAGTTACGGGCCGGGCTTTTTGATCTGGCGCAAACCGTTCTCTGCTAAAATACCGCCCCTTCGGCGCCGCGACGGTCCCGCGTGATCCGCGCGGCAACATCCGGCCTCCATGGTTAATGAAAGGTAGTAATGGCGAACGCTTGCGGTGTCGACTTCGGCACATCCAATTCCACCGTCGGCTGGGTGCGCCCCGGCGCAAGCGCGAGCGCGATGCTGGCACTGGAAGAGGGCAAGACCACCTTGCCGTCCGTCGTGTTCTTCAATGCGGAGGATGACGGCGTTACCTTCGGCCGCGCCGCGCTGGCCGATTACCTGGCCGGCTACGAAGGCCGGCTGATGCGTTCGCTGAAAAGCCTGCTGGGCACGAGCCTGATGGACGGGCAGACGGAAGTGGCCGGCCGCGCCGTGCCGTTCCGCACTCTGCTGGCGCAATTCATCGGCGAACTGAAGCGCCGGGCCGACAGTGCCGCCGGCGCGCCGTTTACGTCCGTCGTGCTGGGCCGGCCCGTGCACTTCATCGACGACGACGCCAAGGCCGACCAGCTGGCCCAGGACACGCTCGGCGAGATCGCCCGCTCGGTGGGCTTCCAGCATATCGACTTCCAGTTCGAGCCCATCGCCGCCGCCTTCGACTACGAGTCGCAGATCGACCGCGAGGAGCTGGTGCTGATCGCCGACATCGGCGGCGGTACGTCGGACTTCTCGCTGGTGCGGCTGTCGCCCCGGCGTGCCGCCAAGCTGGACCGCCGCGACGACATCCTCGCCAACGGCGGCGTGCATATCGGCGGCACGGATTTCGACAAGTACCTGAGCCTGGCGGCCGTCATGCCCCTGCTGGGCTACGGCTCGCTGTTGAAGAACAGCAGCGCCATCCCGTCCAGCTATTACTTCAACCTGGCCACTTGGCACACGATCAACCAGGCCTACACGAAGAAGATGTGGACCCAGCTGGCCGAGCTGGTGCGCGACGCCCAGGACCAGCAGGCCATGAAACGGCTGCAGAACCTGATCGAGGATCGCGCCGGCCACTGGCTGGCGATGAAGGTGGAAGAGGGCAAGATCGCGTTGTCGGCACAGGAAGCGGTGCGGCTGGACCTGGACCGCCTGGCACCGAAGGTCGAGCTTGACGTGCGGCGCGTGCTGTTCGAGACTGCCATCGGCCACCTGGTCGACGACGTCGGCACGACGGTGGGCAAGCTGCTGGCCGACGCCGGTGTGCGCGCGGACCAGGTCGACACGGTGTTCTTCACGGGCGGTTCGTCGGGCGTGGGCCTGCTGCGAGAGCGCATCGGCGCGCTGGTACCGGGCGCACGCAAGGTCGAGGGCGACCTGTTCGGCAGCATCGGCGCCGGCCTGGCGCTCGACGCCGTGCGCAAGTTCGCGTGACCCCACAACACGGAGGTAGCAATGCTGGCTGAACCGGTCGTCATGATCGACTTCGAAACGACGGGACTGTCGCCCGACATGGGCGACCGCATCACGGAAGTGGCGGCGCTGCGCATCGTCGACGGGCGCATCGTCGAACGTTTCGTGTCGCTGGTGAACTGCCACGTGCGTATCCCGCCATTCATCACGAGCCTGACAGGCATCACGCAGCAGATGGTCGACGGCGCGCCGCCGGCCACGGACGTGGTGCCGCGCCTCCTGGAATTCATCGGCGCCGACACCCTGGCTGCCCACAACGCCAGCTTCGACGAGAAGTTCCTCCGCGCCGAAGGGGGGCGCCTGGGCCTGGAATCGGGCCATGGCGGCACGGTCTGCTCGCTCAAGCTGTCGCGCCGCGTTTTCCCCCAGCTGGGCAGCTACAAGCTGGGCACCCTGAGCGGCCGCCTGGGCATCCCGTTCCGCGGCACGGCCCACCGGGCCGAGGCCGACGCCGAAGTGGCGGCCGAACTGCTGCTGCACATCGGCCGCCACCTTGCCAGCAGCTACGGCATCGCCCGCGTCGATGCCGGCCTGCTGCTGTCGGTGAACCGCCTGGCCGCCGCCAAGGTGCACACATGGCTGCAAAAGCATGCCGCCACCGGGGCGGTGCCGCCGCCCGCCTGATTCGCCGTCCGTCGCCGTGATTTCCGGGCCCGCTGCGTGCAGACGCAGCGGGCCTTTTGCCGTGCGTCGCGTCTTGCAAGGTTGTGCATGACAAACTGATAAAGCGATTGAGACTGCGCAAATGGAATGCGCAGGCACTTATTAAACTTCTTACAACACCGACGTGCTGGATGGGGGAACTGGCATGAAACATCGCTATTCGAAGGAGGAAGTCAGCATCTGCGCGTGGTTTCGTGGCGCCGCCGAGGCTGGCAATCCGTATGCGCAGTTCAACCTGGCCCTGCTGTACAAGCGGGGCAAGGGCGTCGAGCGCGACGAGGAACAGGCATTCGCGTGGATGCGGCTGGCGGCGCTGCAGGGTATCGCCTTTGCCCAGAACCATCTCGGTGCCATGTACTACAACGGCTGCGGCACGCCCCGCGACGATGCCGAGGCCGTGTTCTGGTTCCGCATGGCGGCCAAGCAGGGCGACGCGTCGGCCCAGCAGAACCTGGGGCTGATGTACCGCAAGGGGCGCGGCGTGCCACGCAGCGACGACATGGCCCTGACGTGGTTCAGCCGCGCCGCCGAGCAGGGCGTTGCCAGCGCCCAGACCCTGCTGGGCGAAGCGTACGCCCAGGGCCTGGGCACGCAGCGCAATTTCGCGCTGGCGCTGGCCTGGTTCCGCAAGGCGGCGCTGCAGGGCGACGCCACGGCGCAGCTCAACCTGGGCCTGATGTACCGGCGCGGCCATGGCGTGCTGCAAAGCGATACCCAGGCCATCGCCTGGTACCGCCAGGCCGCCGCGCAGGGCCACGCGGCCGCCCAGCGCCACCTCGGCATCGTCTACGCGGAAGGGCGGGGCGTAACGGCGGACCTGGAACGGGCCTGCTCGTGGCTGCAGCGGGCGGCCGACCAGGGCGACGCCGATGCCCAGTTCCACTTGGCCGTAATGCTGTCCAACGGCCATGGCCTGCCGAAGGACGAAGCGCTGGCGGCCCAGTGGTACCGCCGCGCCGCCGACGCGGGCCATGTGCTGGCGCAATACAACCTGGGCAGCCTGTATGCGTATGGCCGGGGCGTCGAGCGCGATGCGGAGCGGGCGCTGGACTGGTACCGCAAGGCCGCCGAGCAGGGCGCCGCGAATGCCCAGTTCAATGTCGGTGTCATCTATGCCAACGGCCACGGCGTGCCGAAGGACGAAGCGCGCGCCGTCGCCTGGTACCGCCATGCGGCCGCGCAGGGCGATGCCAGCGCGCAGAACAACCTGGGCGTCATGTACGCCAACGGCCAGGGCGTGCCGCAGGACGATATCGAGGCCGTGCGGTGGTACCGCAAGGCTGCCGAACAGTGCCACCCCCTGGCCCAGTACAACCTGGGCGGCATGTACAACAGCGGCCGGGGTGTCGAGCAGAACCCCGTCCTGTCGTATATGTGGATTTCGCTCGCCGCCGAGGCCGGCGACGAAACGGCCCGCACCAACCGCAAGCTGATCGAACGGCGCCTGACGCGCGAAGAACTGGGGTCGGCATTGCAGATGACGCAGCGGTGGCGCGACGCGCACCGCGCCTAGGGACTAGCGCTGCGGCTCCTGGCGCCGGTCGAGGAACAGGCTGTTGCCATGGATCTTCTTGGCCTGCTTCTTCGCCTCGGCCGCGCTGGTGGCGATCTGGTGGTGCGAATAATACTGGCGCGGTTCCACCTTGATGACACCCAGCGACAGGCTCATCAGCGAATAAAATACCTTCCGGCCTTGCCGGTCCTCGCTGAAATAACCGCCCCGCTCGCAATCGTCGTTGCTGTAGAAGGCCGTGATGCTGCCGGCGAACTCGGCCAGGATGGCGGCGCAGCGGCTTTCCCAATCCTCGCTCTGGAACAGCAGCATGAAGTCGTCGCCGCCGATATGGCCGACGAAGTCCCGGTCCGGATCGCAATGGCCGGACAGGATGCGCCCCGCCAGCTGGATCACGTCGTCGCCGCGGCGGTAGCCGTACACGTCGTTGAACGGCTTGAAGTGGTCCAGGTCGCAGTAGCACACCCAGAAACGCGTGCCGCTGGCCAGCAAGCGGTCGATGTGCTCGTTGATGGGCACATTGCCGGGCAGCTGCGTCAGCGGATTGGCGTAGCGGGCCGCGTTGATC
Source organism: Pseudoduganella buxea (assembly GCF_009720835.1). Lineage (GTDB taxonomy): Bacteria > Pseudomonadota > Gammaproteobacteria > Burkholderiales > Burkholderiaceae_D > Rugamonas > Rugamonas buxea. The sequence continues at coordinate 10,502 of NZ_WNKZ01000044.1, read as the reverse complement.
TGCATCTGCGTGATCTCGCGCATCAGGTCGTGGCCCGTACCCATGCCCAGGTAGCGGCCTTCGTCCGTGATGATGAAGCCGTTGAACAGGTGGTGGGCGTCCGACTCCACCATCCGGTATGACAAATCCTGCAGGCTCGTGTCCTTGTCGGCGATCAGGGGCGTGCTGTCCATGAACTGGCGGCAGGATTTTTTGCCGTACAGCTCGCGCTGGTAGGGCCGGGCGAAGTGCTCGATGACGTCGAAGCGGGAAATCAGGCCCAGCGGCACATCCTCATCCACCACGGGCACGATCAGCAGCTTCGGCTCGCGCAGGAACAGCTCATACACCTCGTTGTTCGTCATCGACGGCGGCACGGCCGCGACCCGGTGCAGCAGTTTCAGGATGCTCACGCTGGTGTTCTCCGCCTGGCGTTGCGGGTAGACGGCCACGCCGTTGCGCGACAGGGCCTGGGCCACCTCGGCCGGCAGCGCCCTGGCCGGTGTCGGATGGGGCCGGCCCAGGTGGTAGCCCTGGGCGAAGCCGATGCCCAGGTCGCGCAGCACCAGCAGCTCGGCCTGCGTCTCGATGCCTTCGGCGATCACCAGCGTGTCCGATTTCTCGGCGATCTGCTGGATCGAGCGGACGAACTGCAGCTTGACGGCGTCGTGGTTGATGCCCTGGATGAAGTGCATGTCGATCTTGACGTATTCCGGCCGCAGCTCGGACCACAGCCGCAGGCTGGAAAAGCCTTCGCCCAGGTCGTCGATGGCGATGCCGAAGCCCATGTCGCGGTAGTGCAGCACGGCGTCGCGCATCAGCGCGTAGTCGTAGGTGGGCTGGTTCTCCGTCAGCTCGATGATGACGCGCTCGGGCGCGATGCCGATCTGGCGGATCGTGTCGAGCGTCTCGCCATGGCTGCCGGGGCGCTGCGGCAGCAGGCAGTCCGGGCTGACATTCAGGAACAACCGGCCCGGCAGCGCCAGTTCGGCGAAGCGCTCCAGCACGACCCTGCGGCACAGCGACTCCACTTCGCGCATCAGGCCGTTGTCGCGGGCCGCCTTGAACAGGCTCATCGGCGCATGCAGGGGACTGTCGGACGGGCCCCGGATCAGCCCCTCGTAGCCGACGATGTCGCCCGTGCCCATGTGGATAATGGGCTGGAACAGGGCCGTCAGCTGCCGCCGGGCGAGGATGTCGCGCAGGTAGGCCGCCGTCAGCCGGTCGCCGTCCGCATGCAGGTGGGTCAGGTTGGCGGCGGGCAGGACGGGAAACAACAGGGCGGTCGCGGAGGTCACGGTGGCATCGGGGAAGCGGGAATGCCGCCCATCTTAATCTTGCATTGTGACAAGATGATGAAGCGAAGCACCATGCAACAACCGTTTTTTGCCGAATAATCCACGCCACCTCCCGTGACCTTACCGCTTTTATTTTCCTGGGTTCACGCTATCATCTGCCGATCCGCCCCGAGCGGGATCACAACCATAAGGACACAGCACACATGGCATTTCGACGCGCTTCCCTCGTACTTTCGCTGCTGGCCGCATTCGGCGGACAGGCCCAGGCCCTGCCTTGCGCGCCCGGATCGGCCAACCCTGCCGACACCGCCAAGGTCGCCTACCCGGCCACGCAGAAGGTCGACCAGCGGGACACCTACCACGGCACCACGATCGCCGATCCCTACCGCTGGCTGGAAGACGCCAACAGCGCCGACACGAAGGCCTGGGTCGAGCAGCAGAACGCGCTGACGCAAGGCTACCTGGCACAGATTCCCGAGCGCGCCGCCATCCGCGCGCGCCTGACCAAGCTGTGGAACTTCGAGCGCTTCTCGGTGCCGTACAAGGAAGGCGGCCGCTACTTCTACAACCGCAACGACGGGCTGCAGAACCAGTCCGTGCTGTACACGATGAAGACCCTGGACGAAGAACCGCGCCTGCTGCTGGACCCCAACAAGCTGGCCGCCGACGGCACCGTGGCGCTGGCCGGCGCGGCCGTCAGCCCGGACGGCAAGTACCTGGCCTACAGCACGGCCGCCTCCGGTTCGGACTGGAACGAAATCCGCGTGCGCCACATCGACAGCGGCAAGGACACGCAGGACCATGTCAAGTGGGTCAAGTTCTCGAACACGGCCTGGGCCCATGACGGCTCCGGCTTCTACTACAGCCGCTACGACGAACCGACGGAAGCGGCCAAGCTGGCCGGCATCAACTACTTCCAGAAGCTGTACTTCCACAAGATCGGCACCAGCCAGGACAAGGACGTGCTGGTCTACGAGCGCAAGGACCAGAAGGAATGGGGCTTCTCGGCCGAAGTGACGGACGACGGCCGCTGGCTCGTCATCAATTCGTCCCAGGGCACCGATCCGAAGAACCGCGTCTTCATCAAGGACCTGACGAAGAAGAACAGCAAGGTCGTGGGCCTGCTGGAGGCGTTCGACGCGTCCTACAGCTTCATCGACAATATCGGCAGCACCTTCTACTTCGTCACCGACAAGAACGCGCCGAAGTCGCGCATCGTCGCCATCGACGTGAAGGACGCCGCGCCGGCCAAATGGCAGGAAATCGTCGCCGAAGGCGCCGCCACGCTGACGGGCGCGAACATCATCAACAACCAGCTGGTGGCCGAGTACCTGACGGACGCCCGCAGCGCGGTGCAGGTGTTCGACCTGAAGGGCAAACCCCTGCATGACGTCAGCCTGCCCGGCATCGGTTCGGCCGGCGGCTTCAACGGCAAGCGCACGGACACGGAGACCTTCTACTCGTACACCAGCTTCACGACGCCGACGACGATCTACCGCTACGACCTGAAGACGGGCCAGAGCCAGGTCTACCGCCAGCCGAAGGTGGACTTCGACCCGAGCGCCTACGAGACGCGCCAGGAATTCTTCACCAGCAAGGATGGCACGAAGGTGCCCATGTTTATCGTGGCGAAGAAGGGCATCAAGCTGGACGGCTCGAACCCCACCTACCTGTACGGCTACGGCGGCTTCAACGTGTCCTTGACCCCCAGCTTCTCCGTGGCCAACCTGGCCTGGGTGGAAATGGGCGGCGTCTACGTGATGGCCAACCTGCGCGGCGGCGGCGAGTACGGCGAAGCGTGGCACAAGGCCGGCACCAAGCTGCAGAAGCAGAACGTGTTCGACGATTTCATCGGCGCGGCCGAATGGCTGATCGCCAACAAGGTGACGTCGCCGGAAAAACTGTCGATCGGCGGCGGCAGCAACGGCGGCCTGCTGGTGGGCGCGGCCATGACGCAGCGGCCCGACCTGTACGCGGCGGCCCTGCCGGCCGTGGGCGTGATGGACATGCTGCGCTTCCACAAGTTCACCATCGGCTGGGCCTGGACGTCGGACTACGGCTCGTCGGACAACCCGGAAGAGTTCAAGGCCCTCGTCAAGTACTCGCCCCTGCATAACCTGAAACCGGGCACCTGCTACCCGGCCACGATGGTGACGACGGCAGACCATGACGACCGCGTCGTGCCGGCGCACAGCTTCAAGTTCGCCGCCGCGGCCCAGGCCAGCCAGGCCGGCCCCGCGCCGATCCTGATCCGCATCGACACCAAGGCCGGCCACGGCGCCGGCAAGCCGACGTCCAAGCAGATCGAGGAAGTGGCGGACAAGTGGGGCTTCCTGGCGCGCACCCTGAAGATGAATGCGACCCTGGTACCCACCTCGGTTCCAGCCACCGCACAGGGACCGGCGGCAGCACCGGCGGGCGGCGCCCAGTAAGGTCGCCGCACAAAAAAAGCGCCGCTTCGTGCGGCGCTTTTTTCGTCTTCGTCCGCGCGCTTTACTTCGCGAACACCGCCGTCACCGGCACGATCCGCACCGCCTCCGGCCGCAAGCCCAGCTTCATCGCACCGACGGCCTTGTCTTCCTCCAGCACCGCCTGGGCCTTGTTACCGTCATACTTGATGGGCGAGAAGGCATCGGACAGCAGTTTCTCCTTCAGGCCCGCCGCATCCTTCGTCACCATCACTACCGACAGGTTCTTCGACGACAGGTGCCGTCGCATCGCGGCGTTCACGTCCGCCACCGTCAACCTGGCCAGGCCGTCCCGCATCAGCTTCGTGAATTCCACGGTGCCGTACCAGCGCGAATCGAGGGCGTAGCCCAGCTGCTGGTCCTGCGTCGACGTCATCAGGAAGACATTCTTCATCAGGTAGTTGCGGGTGCTGTCGAAGTCGGCCTGCGACAGGCCGTCGGCCAGCATCTTGTCCAGCTCCGCCAGGGCCAGGCGCAAGGCGAAGTGGGCATTGTCCGGCACCACCGGGCGCAGCCAGATCTCGAACAGCTGTGCCTTGCGGGCCACGTTCGGATCGGGGAAGAACTGGAACATCCCGCGCGGGAAGGCCTCGATATACGCGTAGTCGCCGTAGTTCAGCCCACGCAGTTCGCGCATGCGCTGGTACAGCACACCGCTCGAGGCCCTGTGTTCGCCCAGCCACGTCTTGGCCAGCCACAGGGCGGGGAAGTCCGGATGGGCGCGCGTCACCGTCAGGGGCAGGCCGAACGAGATCGACGTGGCGCGCGTGTCCTTCTGCACGATCTCCACCTCCAGCCCCTGCGGCATGCGCCCGGCGGGCACCGACGTGGCGGGCAGGCCGGTGCCCGCCGGCAGCCGCGCCAGCTGCGTCTTCAGTTGTTCCACCATCGCCTCCGTCACGTCGCCGGCAATGGCGACCTTGATGGCGCCGCGCGCGTAGGCCTGCCGGTAAAAGGCCTTGACGTCGTCCAGGGTGATGGCGTCGATCCCGCGCGCCGTGCCCAGGACGGGGTGGGCGTAGCCGGTACCGGCGAAGACGTTGGCCTGCAGCCGCTCCTTGGCCAGCTCCTCCTCGTTATTGTTCTTCAGGTCCACGTCCAGCGCGTTCTTCTGCGCGTCCCGCAAGCGCCGGAAGTCTTCCTCCCGAAAACCGGGCGACAGCAGCAGCGGCATGGCGATTTCCTGGAACTCGGTCCATTTGTCGCGGTGCACCGAGCCGGTGAAGGTGGTGAGTTCCTTGTCGGCGCGGGCGTCGAAGCTGCCGGCCATCGGGAACAGGGCTTTCGTCACTTCGTCGACCTTGCGCTCGAGCGAGCCGCCGGCGGCCACCATCGCCGCCGTCAGCGCCGCCAGGCCTTCCTTGCCGGCCGGGTCGTGGGCCGAGCCGGCCGCGAACATCAGCTTGTAGCGCACCTGTGGCAGGGCCGTCTTCTGCACGGTGACGTCGAAGGCCGCCTTGCCGGCCGGCGCGGCGAACGAGGCCAGGCCCGGCAGTTGCGCCAGCGCGGGGTCGGCCTCGCCATGTGCGAGGGTCAGGAGCACCAGGCCTTCGTCGCGCAGCCAGGTGCGGGCCGCAGCCTGCAGGTCCGCCGGCGTCAGGCTGTCGATGAGACGGTAGTAGCGGTTCAGGGTGTCGTAGGAACGCTCGAAGTGGACGTAGCTGGCCAGGGTCGCGGCGATCCGCTCGGTGTTGTCCAGCGAGCGGATCAGGCCGTATTTCATGGCGGCCTTGCCGTCGGCCAGCTTGGCGGCCGGCAGCGGCGTGTCGCGCAGCCCGGCCATCGTCGCGAGCATGGCGTCGCGCACGGCCAGCGTATCCCCGGCGCGCTTGACGCGCGCGCCCAGTATCCACAAGGTGGGGTCGACCCGCTCGGGCGTGTAGGTCAGCAGCTGATCGACCTTCTGCTCGTCCTGCACCAGGCGCTTGTAGAGGGGCGACGTCTCGCCGTAGGCCAGCGACAGCAGCATCGCCAGCGCGGCTCCCTCCTTGTCGACGACGGAGAAGCGTGGCGCCCGCACGCCCAGCGCCACCCAGGGCAGGGTCGGCGTGGTCCATGTGACGTGCCGGTACGCCGGGCCTTGCGGCGGCGGCTCCACCGGCACGCTGGCCCGGTAGCTGCCGCGCTGCCAGCGGCCCCAGTATTTTTCCACCAGCGCGAAGGCGCGCGCCGGCACCACGTCGCCGGCGACGATGATGGTGGTGCGTTCGGGCCGGTACCAGCGGTCGAAGAACACCTTCGAGTAGGCATACTGGTTCGGCATGTCCTCGATGTCTTTCAGGAAGCCCATCGTCGTGTGCCGTACGTGTGCGTCGTGAAGGCGGCCTCGCGCATCACTTCCAGCATCTTCTGCACCGGGTTGGCGCTGTTCTTGTTGTACTCGCCCAGCACGGCACGCGCCTCCGTCCGGAACACGTCCTCGTCGTAGGCCAGGTTCTGGAAGCGGTCGGCCTCCACCTTCAGCACTTCCTCCAGGTCTTCCTTGGCGAACGTGATGTGGTAGTTGGTCAGGTCGTCGCTCGTATAGGCGTTCTGCCGGGCGCCGGCGCGGGCGATCATCTGCTGGTACTTCGCCGGCGGATTGGCGGGCGTGCCGCGAAACATCATGTGCTCGAAGAAGTGGGCGAAGCCGGACTTGCCCGGCTCGATCTCGTTGCGCGAGCCCGTCTGCACGGGAATCTCGACGGTGACGAGATCGGGAGAGCCCGTGGGCACGACAATGACCTTCAGGCCGTTCGGCAGGGTCTTCTCGGCCGCCTTGAAGGGCAGCACGGGGCTGGCCGGTGCGGCCGCTGCGGCCCGGGCGGCGGGCAAGGCCAGCACCAGGGCCGCGCAGGCGACCAGTAGGGAACAGCTCAGGGCGGACGGCAGGGCGGAAAATCGCACGGTGTCTCCTTGCGCAAATGGTTTCATGATGAATCGACAAGCGTCAGAATACGACGGCCCGGTGCCGATGAACAGCGCCGGGATGCCGCGTGTTTCCCCAGCGCGACAGGCCCGCGACGGCATGCTAGTATCGGGCGGTTTTCGACCATTTTCCGTCCTGCCATGAGTCTCGACACCGGTAACAACGCCATCGACGCGCTGGTCTACAACAGCTGGACCGGCGTGGCCGGCGCGCCCGTCACCCTGACCTACAGTTTCCTGACGCGCTCGCCCTCCGGGGCCAGCGCCGACGACCGCAACGGCTTTCGCGCCATGACCGAGGCCCAGCAGGGCGCCGTGCGCGAGGCGCTGGCCAAGTGGGCCGGCGTTGCCAACGTCACGTTCGAGCAGGTCGCCAGCGGTGGCAACCTGCTGTTCGGCAGCAACGACCAGGGCCGCGAAAGCAGCGCCTATGCCTACCTGCCGGGCACGGGCGTGACGTCGCTGGCCATGTACACCAATATCCAGAACGGCTACAACAGCGTGTTCACGCCGGGCAGCTACGGTCCGGCCGTGCTGGTGCACGAGATCGGTCACCTGCTGGGGTTGAAGCACCCGGGCGACTACGACTCCACCGGCGGCGGCGGCTCCGGGCCCTTCCTGCCGGCGGCCACGGACAACGGCGACTACACGCAGATGTCGTATGACCAGCCGACCAGCTGGAACGTCAACCGCCACTACGCCACCACGCCGATGCTGTACGACATCCAGGCGATCCAGTACCTGTATGGCGCCAACACGGGCTGGCACGCCGGCGACGATGTGTATGCCTTTGCCGCCGATGCGACGCCCCAGTGCATCTGGGACGCGGGCGGCAACAACACCATCGATTTTTCCGCCTGCACGGGCGCGGCCGTCATCAACCTGAACGCGGGCAGCTTCAGCGAAACGGCGCCAGGACTGAACAACCTGTCCATCGCCTACGGCGTTGCCGTGCAGGGCGCCATCGCGGGCTCGGGCGACACGACCATTCATGCGAACGACCTGGGCAACCTGCTGCGCGGCGGCGCCGGCACGGACGTGATTCACGCGGGGGCCGGCAACGACACCATCGACGGTGGCGCCGGCATCGATACGGTCGTCTTCGCGGGCAGCTACGCGCGCTATACGGTGGCGGCCGGCAGCGGCGGCATCGCCGTGGGCGGCGACGGCAGCGACACGCTGGTCGGAATCGAGCTGCTGCAGTTCGCCGACCGCGTCGTGCGCGTGGGCGACGTGGCCGCCGCCGCCGACGGCACGCCCGGCAACGACCGCATCGTCGCGCCCGCCGCCAGCGTCACCATCGATGGCGGCGCCGGGCTCGATACGGTCGTCTTCGCCGGCAAGGTTGCCGACTACCGGCTGGCCGTCGGCGGCACCGGCGTGACCGTCGGCGGCAACGGTGTCGAGGATGTGCTGGTGAACGTGGAGCGGCTCGTGTTCGCCGACGGCGGCATCGCGCTGGACCTGGCCGGCGGCGGCGCGGGCCAGCTGTACCGGCTGTACCAGGCCGTCTTCGACCGTGCGCCCGACCCGGGCGGCATGGCCTACTGGCTGGCGCAACAGGACGCCGGCGCGAGCCTGGTCGGCATCGCGGACAGCTTCGTCGGCAGCGCCGAATTCGTCGCCGCCAATGGCCGCCTCGACGATGCCGCCTACGTCACGCGCCTGTACCAGAACGTGCTGGACCGCGCGCCCGATCCGGGCGGCTTTGCCTGGCACGTCGACAACCTGGCGCACGGCGTGTCGCGCGCCCAGGCATTGCTGGACTTCTCCGAGTCGGCCGAATTCATCGCCGGCCTGGCGCCCAGCTTGCCGGTCGGCGTGTTCTACACCGTGTAGGCGGGCAGCTCGCCGTCGGCCTCGCGCGTCAGGCTGATGCGGTTGCGGCCCATGTGCTTGGCGCGGTACAGCGCGGCGTCGGCCGTGGCGATCAGCTGGCCCGCTTCCGTTTCCGGCGACGGCAGCGCCGTGGCGGCGCCGATGCTGACGGTGACGCACCGCTTGGCTGCGCCCAGGTTCGGCAGGTTCAGGCTTTCGACCCGGCAGCGGATGCGTTCGGCCACGATGGCCGCCCCCTTCAGCGACTGGTTCGGCAGGATGACGGCGAATTCCTCGCCGCCGTAGCGGGCCACCAGGTCGTTGGCGCGCATTTCGCTCGCCACCGCGGTGGCGATGCGCTGCAGGCATTCATCGCCGCCCACGTGGCCATGGGCGTCGTTGTACTGCTTGAAGCTGTCGACATCGACCATCAGCAGCGACAGCGGCTGGTGCTGGCGCAGCGCGCGCTGCCATTCGGCTTGCAGCGTGTCGTCGAAACAGCGGCGATTGGCCAGCCCTGTCAGGCCGTCGCGCGTGGCCAGCTGCTCCAGCGCGATCTGGGCCTGCTTCTCGTCCGTCATGTCGCGCAAGGTCTCCACCACGGCCGTGACGTTGCCGTCGTCGTCGACGATGGGGCTGACGTCGACGGCCAGGTAGCGCCGGCGCGGCGCGCGCGGCATGTCGCACCAGCTTTGCGCGGCAAGGTGGGCGCCGTCCTCGCACAGGCGCTGGTGGCTGTCGTACAGGGTCGGCACCTCGCCTGTGCGGCGCTGGATCACCAGGTCGGCCAGGGTAGGGCGGGCCTTGCCGTAGAAGCAGCGCCACGCGTCCCGCGTGCCCAGCATCTCGCGCGCCGGGACGCCCGTCAGGCGCTCGCAGGCGCGGTTCCACACGATCACCCGGCACTGGGCATCGAGGACGAAGGTTGGTATAACCAGAAGTTCCAGCAGCCTGTAAGCAGCCCCGTGCGGTGCGACGACCGCAGCTTGTTGCCGGAGGATTTGCGTGTTCATGGAGGTCCCGTTCGTGATAACACGTAGTTTTGTTGAGGTGAAAAGTAAGCCGGGCGGAACTTCGCCCGGGCGTGCGGCGCGCAGCGGGGGTTTGGCTGGCTAACCGCAATACTCGGTGTGATTCCTGGCGTGATGCTGGACGTGGTGCTTCCCGTGATGCTGCACGTCATTCGCGGCAGGCGCCCCGTCGGGCAGTACGGCGCCGGCCAGCAACGGCACGGCGATCGTCAAGGTCGTGCCGCGGCCCGGCCGGCTGTCGAGGTCCAGGCGCCCGCCGGCGGCGGCCACGCGCTCGGCCATGCCGGCCAGGCCCGCGCCTGTGGCGGCCTCGGCTTTCATGCCGACGCCGTTGTCCCGTACTGTCAACACCAGGCCGTTGGCGTCGCGGTGCAGCGCCACGTGCACCTCGGTGGCGGCGGCATGGCGCAGCACGTTCGACAGTGTTTCCTGCAGGATGCGGAACACGGCCGTCTCGGCCGCGGCGCACGGCGTCGGGCCGATGGCCGGCACGCCATCCAGGCCGGCGGCGTCGAGCCGGCAGCGCAGGCCCGTGCGGCGGGCGAATTCCTCCACCTGGCAGCGCACGGCCTGGCGCAGCCCCCCGTCCAGCGCGGCCGGGCGCAGGTCGTTGATGATGGCGCGCAGCGAGGCGGTGGTCAGTCCCACGTGGCGTTCGATCCGTTCGGTGTGCTGGCGCAGCCATGGCGGCAGGCGGGGATCGCCGTGCAGGCCGCCAATGTCGAGCTGCAGGGCCAGCAGGCGCTGGCCCAGGTCGTCGTGGATGTCGCGGCCGATGCGGCGCCGTTCGGCGTCGCGGCTGGCGGCGCGGGTGGCTTCACGGTCGGCCTGGCGGTTTGCGGCCAGGCGGCATAAACTGGCCTGGGTAGCGCGCAAGGCCCGCTCGGCGTGGTCGCGCAGGCCCTGTTCCTGGGCCAGCCGGGTGCGCAGCAGGGCGCATTCGCGCGCCTGCAGCCGGCGCTGCCAGTCGGCACCCACGGCCAGCACGGCGCACGCGATCG
>NZ_WNKZ01000043.1 GCF_009720835.1 Pseudoduganella buxea | reverse complement strand
GGGCTGGCTGGACGGCACGCCGCCGCCCAGCTTCGCCGGCACCACGTGGGGCGTGCCGTGGCCGCAGGGCCAGGTGCCCGCGGATGCCGGCTTCACCTTGCAAGGTGTGGACGGCGCGGCGGCCCCGCTGCAATCGTGGCCGCTGGCCTACTGGCCGGACGGCTCGCTGAAGTGGAGCGCCCACGCGCTCGGCCCCGGCGCCGCCCGTGCCATCCCGTCGGCCCGCTATTGCCTGCTGCCCGGCCCGGCCCAGGACAAGGGCGCGGGCATGGTCACGCAGACCGGCGGCGCCGTCGTCGTCGATACGGACGCGATGCAATGCCGCATCGCTACCGGTGGGGCGCGCCTGTTCGACAGCGTGGCCCGTGCCGGGCAGCCGCTGCTGCAGGACGGCGAGCTGGTGGTGCTGACCGACGGCGGCCCCGGCGACGACGAGGCGGCGACGGCGGCGCGTCGCCGCTACCGCAGCGAGATCGCCACCGTCGCCGTCGAACAGGACGGGCCCGTACGCGCCGTCGTCAAGGTCGCGGGCACGCACCGCCATGCCGATGGCGCCACCTTGCTGCCGTTCACGATCCGCCTGTACTTCTACCGGGGCGCCTGCACCGTGCGCATCCTGCACACGCTGGTGGTCGATTTCGACCCGGCGCGCCATTTCGTGCGCGGCATCGGGCTGCGCTTCGGGGTCGCGCTCGACGGCGCGCCGCACGACCGGCACGTGCGCTTCGTCGGCGACAACGGCGGCGTGTTCGCCGAGAGCGTGCGGGGCATCACGGGCCTGCGGCGCGACCCGGGCCAAGCCGTCACGGCGGCCCAACGGGCCGGCCGGCCGCTGCCCCCCGTGTCAGCCCTGCCGGCGCCCGTCGCCAAGGGCCTGCAGTACATTCCCGCCTTTGGCGACTACCGGCTGCTGCAGGCCAGCGCCGACGGTTTCGCCATCGCCAAGCGCACCGCCGCCGGCCATGGTTGGGTGCACGCGGCCAGCGGCACGCGCGCGGCCGGCACCGGCTATGTGGGCGGCACTGCCGGCGGCGTGGCCTTCGGCGTGCGCCACTTCTGGCAAAGCCATCCTGGCCAGCTCGATATCGCCGGTGCCGCCACGAGCCGGGCCACCGTCACGCTGTGGCTGTGGGCGCCGGGCGCGCCCGCCATGGACCTGCGTTTCTACCACGACGGCCTGGGACAGGACACGCACGCGAAACAGCGCTACGCCCTGGACATCACCTACGAAGACTACGAACCGGGCTTCGGCTCGCCCGTCGGCGTGGCGCGCACGAGCGAACTGGAACTACAACTGCTGGCAGCCACGCCGTCCGACACGGACCTCGTGGCCATTGCCCGGCGCATCGCCGCGCCGCCCCGGCTGATGGCGCCGCCGGCCCGGCTGCATGCGGCCGAAGCCTTCGGTCCCTACTGGGCGCCTGCCGCCGCCACTGGCGGCGCGCGCGAACGCATCCTGCAACGGCGCCTGGGCGAACTGTTCGACTATTACCAGGGCCAGGTGGAACAGCGCCGCTGGTACGGCTTCTGGGACTTCGGCGACGTCATGCACACCTACGACGGGCCCCGGCACATGTGGCGCTACGACGTCGGCGGCTATGCCTGGGACAACTCGGAACTGAGCACCGACATCTGGCTGTGGCACTACTTCCTTCATTCCGGCCGGGCCGATGCGTTCCGGCTGGCCGAGGCGATGACGCGCCACACGGGCGAAGTCGATGTCTACCACCTGGGACAATTCGGCGGCCTGGGCACGCGCCATGGCGTGCAGCACTGGGGCGACAGCGCCAAGCAGCTGCGCATCTCCACCGCCCTGAACCGGCGCTTCCTGTACTACCTGGCGGCGGACGAACGGATCGGCGACCTGCTGGACGAACAGGTCGATGCCGTGCGACGCCTGCGCGACGTCGTCCCGGGCCGCAAGATCGGCCAGCAAGCGGCCGCCCAGCCGGACCACGCCAGCGTGGGGTTCGGCACCGACTGGGGCGCCATCGCGTCGGCCTGGTTCACGGCATGGGAGCGGCGCGGCGACGTGCGCCAGCGCGACCGGCTGCTGGCCAGCATGGCCACCATCGCGGCCCAGCCGCACGGTTTCCTGACAGGCAGCGCCGTGATGAACCTGGAGACGGGTGCCTTCCTGCCCGACACCCGGGGCCGGATCACCGTGTCGCACCTGTCGGCCGTGTTCGGGCTGACGGAAATCTGCGCCGAGCTGCTGCGCAACCTGCCGGAACCAGCCTTCCGCGACGCCTGGCTGCGCTACTGCCGGCTTTACAACGCCACGCCGGAAGAGCAGCGCGCCGCGCTGGGCCAGGACCTGGGCAAATTGAACCTGGGCCAGGGCCACGCCCGGCTGCTGGGCTTTGTCGCCGCGCAGGCGCGCGACCCGGCCCTGATGGCCCGCGCCTGGCGCCAGTTCGACGACGGCAAGGCGGGCCTGGTCGACGCCGATTTCACCATGCGCCGCGTGCGCGTGCCGCAGGTATTGCAGGACGTGGACGAGGCACCGGCGATTTCGACCAACGCCGCCGCCCAGTGGGCGTTGGGCGCCCTCGGCCTGCTGGCACTGGACCCGCTGGCCCGTGCACCCGGCCCCGTGCTGGTGCAGGACGATTTCCGTGCCTTCGATGCACGGCGCTGGCGCGTGGAGGCCGAACGCGACGCGCCGCAGGCGGCGGCCTATGTGAAGGACGGCGCCCTGCTGCTCGATGCCGGCGGCGGCCTGACCGTGTGGCTGGCACAGCCCCTGCGGGGCCATTACGAAATCGCGTTCACGCGCACGGTGCTGGAGGAAGGCGGTGCGCACGACCGGGTCTCGGACCTGAACGTGTTCTGGCAGGCGCAGACGGGCGGCAAGGCCCTGTCGGGCAAGCTGGCCGACTACGACCGCACGCCGATGTACTACGCCGGCATCGGCGGCAACGGCAACACGACGACGCGCTTCCGGCGGCTGGACGGCAGCGGCGAGCGCCGGCTGCTGCAGGAATATACGGCCGGGCCCTACCTGCTGCGGGCCAACCGGCCGTACCGCGTGCGCATCGTCGTCGATGGGGCGGGCACGCGGCTCTACGTGGACGGCGTGCAGTTCTTCGCCGGCGCCGGTGCCGTGGCCGACAGCGGCTGGTTCGGCCTGCGCACGACGCAGTCGCGCCAGCGCATCACGGACTTCGCCGTCTACCGGCTGTAACGCAGGGCGCGCGCCGGGTCAGATCAGTTCGCGCGCGCTCAGTTCCTTCTTCGCATAGGCGTAGAACACGGGCGCGGCGATGACGCCGGCAATGCCGAACAGGGTCTCGCCCACCAGCATCACCGTCAACAGCTCCCACGCGCGCGCATTGATATGCGAGCCGATGATGCGCGCGTTGAGGAAGTACTCCAGCTTGTGCACGACCACCAGGAAGGCCAGGCCCGCGATGGCCACGTGCAGCGACACGGAGAGACCCACCACCACCATCACGGTATTTGAAATGAGGTTGCCGATCACTGGCAGCAGGCCGGCGATGAACGTCACGGCCACCACGGTTTTCCCCAGCGGCAGCTGGACATCCGCCAGCGGCAGCACGACGAAGATGAAGAGGGCCGTGATGATGGTATTGATCCCGGAGATCCACACCTGGGCGAAGACGATATTGCGGAAGGAGTCGGCCAACAGTCCAAGCCGGCGCTCCAGCGCGGCGGCCAGCGGCCGGCGCGGCGGCGGCGGCAAGGTGTCGCGCAGGGAAGCCATCAGGCCGATGATCATGCCGATCAGGATGCGCGTGAGCGCCTTGCCCGCCTCGGCGCCGAAGGCCTGCGCCGTGGCGGCATGGTCGCGCAGCCAGGCCGTGACGGTGGCGCGCAGGCCTTCGGCACCGACCGGCAACCGGGCGCTGAGCCAGGCCGGGACCTGGTCGCGCGAAGAGTCGATGACGTCGGCCAGCTTGCGAAAGACATTGGTCAGGCTGTTCGCGTCGATCTTGAACAGCGCCACCATGCCCCAGATCAGGAGGCCCAGCAGCGCGATCAGGATGATGCCGATGGCCGCCGCCGCGATGGTACGTGCGCGCGCGTCGCTGATGCGCCGGCCCAGCGCCGGCGCGATCACGTGGATGAGCGAATACATCAGGAGGCCCGCGAACAGGGCGCCGAGCAGGCCCTTGACCAGCGCGAGGAAGAGAAACGCCGCGACCAGGATGTAGGACGCAATATTGCTGAGTTCTTTTTTTCTGTCGGGGGCCATGGCAGGGGATGGTTGGGGAGGCTGCGGCATTATGCCTGATGGGCGCGATCGGCCGCCACCGGCGCCACCGGCACCAGCGTGCCGTCGCGGTCCAGCCGGTAGCGCGCCAGGTCGCTCGCCAGCAGCAGATTGCCGCCGTAGTGCGCCTGTGCCTCGTCGCGCAGGGCGGCCAGGGTCAGGCCGGGCGGGCCGCCGTCGCTGTCGTCGTCCTGGTAGCGGGGGCTGAAGTGGGTCAGCACCAGGTTCGGCAGCTTAGCCTCCGCCGCGCACTGGGCCACCATGCGCGCGCTGCTGTGCTGCGGGCCCGGGCCCACTTTGGCCAGCACGGCGTCCGTGTAGGTCGCTTCGTGGACCAGCACGTCGGCCGCCGCCAGTTCCTGCGCCAGCAGCGCGGGCGTGTCGTTGTCGCCCGCGATGACGATCTTGCGCGCCTTGCGCGGTGCCTGCAGGTAGTCGGCGCCTTGCAGGATACGCCCGTCCGGCAAGGTCACCGTGTCGCCCTGCTGCAGGCGCCCCCACGCGGGGCCGGGCGGCACGCCGTCGGCGCGCAGGCGCGCCGTGTCGAGGCGCCGCTCCACCGCTGCTTCGGCAAAGCCGTACGCATACGAAGGCAAGCGGTGCGACAGGGCTGTGACGGACACGTTCACGCCCGACAGCGGCGCGCCGGCCTCGGCTTCGCCGACGCCGATGCAGTGGATCTCATAAGGCAAGTGCAGCGCGGTGGTTGCCATCACGCCTTGCAGGTAGGCGTCCAGCGGTGGCGGGCCCACCACCGTCAGCGGCTCGGTGCGATTGGCCATGCCGGCGCTGGCGAGAAGGCCCGGCAGGCCGTAACAATGGTCGCCGTGCAGGTGCGTGATGAAGACGGCGCGCAGCGCATGCAGCGACAGCGTGGTTTGCAGGATGCGGTGCTGCGTGCCTTCGCCGCAGTCGACCAGCAGCCAGCCGCCGCCGTCCAGGCGCAGCGCGACACCGGCGACGTTGCGCGTACGGGTGGGCGTGCCGGAAGACGTGCCGAGAAATTCCAGTTCCATGGTATGCAGCTTGCAAGTTTTCGATCGGGACCGACATTGTGCACCAGGCGCCGCCAAGCCGGCGCCAACCGTATAATGGGTTTTTGGAAGCTAAACCATGCGCGTGTTCCGTCCCTTCACGATTTCGCTACGCTCGCTGCTGCTGCTGCTGACGGCGCTCGGCCTGCTGCCGCTGGCGTTGCTGGGCGTATGGAGCATTCATACGGCAAGCCAGTCGCAGCAGCGCGAGCAGGAACGCGCGCTGCTTGACCTGGCGCGCGCCTTGTCCAGCGCGGCCGACGCCGAACTCGATGGCGTCGTTGCCACGTTGACGGGCATGGCCCGCACACCCGCGCTGGCCGCCGGCGACATCGCCGGCTTTTACGAAGTGGCACGCGCGCAGGCGCAGACCCAGCCCCAATGGCTGGGCGTGATCATGACCGATGCCGACGGCCGCATGCTGTTTCGGACCGGGGCGCCCTTCGGCGCCGCACCGGGGGCCATCGCCGATCCGGCCAGCCTGCGCGAAGTGCTGGCGGTGCGCCACCCGGTGGTCGGACGCGTCGCGCGGGGGCCGTCTGGCCGGGCCGCCGTGCCGGTGCGCATTCCCGTGTCCGATACCAACGGCCGGCTTTATGCGCTGACGGCGGTGATCCGGCCGGACCGGCTGCTGCGCGTGATCGAACGCCAGGTGGTGCCCGATGGCGCCGTCATTTCCATCATCGATGCGGACGGCATGCTGGTGGCCCGCTCGAGCAGGCATGCCGAGACAGTCGGTCACCCTACCAGTCCCACCCTGCGCACGCTGATACGCGCGGCCGGCCGCGAGAATGTCGGCCCCACCGTGACGCTCGAAGGCGTCCCCGTGACGTCGGCCTATACCACCTCCTCGCGCTTTGGCTGGGTCGTGGCGGTCGGCACGCCGTCCGCGCTGCTGCGTTCGGCCCGCATCGAAAGCTTCGCCACCTACGGCATCGGTCTGGTGATTTCGCTGCTGGTCTGCATCATCGCCGCCACCCTGCTGGCGGCGCGCATCGTGCGTGGCACGCGGCAGTTGCAGCTGGCCGCCGCCGCCCTGGGCGCCGGCGAAGGCGTCACGGTGCCGCCTTCGCGCATCCGCGAGCTGCGCACGATGGGCGAAGGCCTGGAGGCGGCGGCGCGCCAGCGCACGGCGCACGAACAGGAGCGCTCGACCCTGCTGGCGTCGCTGCGCGAGGCGCTCGACAAGCGCGAGCACGCTCTCGCCCAGGCGCGCGACGCCGGCCGCGCCAAGGACGAATTCCTGGCCGTGCTGGGCCACGAACTGCGCAATCCCCTCAGCCCCATCGTTGCCTCGCTCGACCTGATGGACCTGCGCGACGAGGCGGCCAACCGGCGCGAACGGGCCGTGCTGCGCCGCCAGGTGAACCACCTGCGCCGGCTGGTGGACGACCTGCTGGACGTCTCGCGCATCACGTCGGGCAAGCTGCAACTGGAGTCGCATGCCGTCAACCTGGCCGATCTCGTGCGGCAGGCGGTGGCCGCCTTCCCCACCCAGAAGATCGAGCTGACGGTGCCGCCCGCCGTGTGGGTGCAGGGCGACGACAGCCGCCTGGCCCAGGTACTGAACAACCTGCTGTCCAACGCGGCCCGCTTCGGCGGCACTGTCACCCGGGTCACGCTGGCGACCGAGGGGCGCCATGCCCGGCTGTGCGTGGCCGACAACGGTGTCGGCATGAGCCCCGAACTGCTGGCCCACGTGTTCGAGCCCTTCTTCCAGGCGCCCCAGCAGCTGGCGCGCCGCACCGGCGGCCTGGGCCTGGGGCTGGCCATCGTACGGCGCATCGTCGAGCTGCACGGCGGCCATGTGGCGGCCCACAGCGCCGGGCCGGGCCAGGGCAGCCGCTTCGACGTGATGCTGCCGCTGGGCCAGGAGGTCGCAGCGCCCGCACCGACGGAGCTGCCCGCCACGGCGCCAGGCCTGCGCGTGCTGCTGGTGGACGACAACGAGGACGCCGCCGTCACCAGCGCCGCCCTGCTCGAGGGCATCGGCCACCAGGTGCGCGTGGCGCACAGCGCGACCGAGGCGCTGGCCCTGGGCCGCCAGTATGCGCACGATGTCGCCATCCTCGATATTGGCCTGCCCGACATGGACGGCTACACGCTGGCGGCGGCCCTGCGCCGCGACGTGGCGCCGATGCGCCTGGTGGCGCTGACGGGCTACGGCCAGGCGTCGGACAAGGAACGGGCCGCGCGGGCAGGTTTCGACATGCACCTGACCAAGCCGGCCAGCGCCGACGACTTGCGCCGCGCCACCATGCCGGCCGCGCTGGTGCCGGATTAGGCCAGGGGCGCTTGCTATAATGCCCACCCCAGTTTCGACCAGATGCCGACCATGACCACCGACCTGCCGTTCGCCCCGCCCTATAAACTGAAGCTCGCCGGCGCCGACGGCGAGCGCTGGGTCGAGGTCCAGGCGGACGGCTCCCAGGTCGCCACCAGCGCGCCGGTCTGGCCTGCCGCCGGCGCGGCCTCGCCGTCGCCTTCGGCAGCGCGGCCAAAGCCGGCATCGACGCCCCAGGCGGCGGCCGTGCTGAAGGTGCCGTTCGCGGAAAAGGACGAAGCCAAGCGGCTGGGCGCGCGCTGGGACGCGGCCCGGAAGAAGTGGTATGTGCCGGCCGGCGTCGAGCTGGCGCCGTTTGCGCGCTGGATGGACGCTTGATGACGGGCTGCCGGGCGCGGGTTGTCGCCGGCGCGGTTCTGGCGGATAATTGGCGCCCATGAACGATACGACCCAACTCCCACCCCTGCCCGATCGCCTGTCGACCGACCCTCGCAGCCCCCATCACGTCGCCGCCGTGTTCGAACACGATGTCGGCATCCGCTTCAATGGCAAGGAACGCCAGGACGTGACGGAATACTGCATCAGCGAAGGCTGGATTAAAGTTCCCGCCGGCAAGACGCTGGACCGCAAGGGCCAGCCGATGCTGATCAAGCTGAAGGGCACTGTCGAGGCTTTCTACCTGTAATCCGTCGGCGGCCTCACCAGCCGCCATATCATTTCCGCCCGGGCCACCAGGAACCGGGTGCGCATCCCCCCGGCTGTTTCCAATCCACCACAATCCTCATTGCCGTCCGCCACGGCAAATGCCTGTTGCTGCGCCGAAAATTGCATTTCGCAAGCCGGCCGGGCTGTCTTTCATGGCAAAATCGAGTCGGGACATGACTCGTGATGCGGTGGCGCGCGATGCGCAGCCGGTGCCGCCGCACGCCACCGAAAGCACCTGCAATGACGGCAACCGTTCTCCGATCCTGGTCCGCAGTGCTGCGCGCCCTGCGGCCCTACCTGCTGTTCATCCTGCTGTGGCCGATGGCCGGGGCCGGCGTTGCCGCCGCCTGCTGGTTCATCCTGCTGGAAAACCTGGACAGCGAACGCACCGCCGTCGAGCAGAAGACCTTGCGCGCCACGGAGGACGCGGCGCGCAACCTGGAGCAGGCCATGAAGCGCAACCTGAGCATGGTCGACCAGGTATTGATGCTGATCCGGCTGCGCTGGCAGGCCACGGGCACGGTCCGGCTCGGCGATTTCAACAGCCTGCTCGACCCGGCCGGCCGCCCCTTGAACATCAGCATCTTCGGCAGCGATGGCAAGCTGCGCATGACCAACGCCCGCGACCTGTGGCCGCCCGGGCTGCTGGCGCGCGTGCCCACGCTGTCCTTTTTCACGACCCACCTGCTGCGCTCGGCCGACGATTTGTTCATCGGCATGCCCCAGGAGGACAGCATCGGTACCGGCAACGCCGTGCGGCTGTCGCGCAAGCTGCTCAATGCCGCCGCCGAATTCGACGGCGTGGTGGCCGTCTCCTTCGCCACCGATTCCCTGGTGGCCGATTACGACGAACTGCTGCTGGGCCAGCGCGGCTTCCTCGGCGCCGTCGACAGCGCCGGCGTGATCCGCGCCTTCAAGGTCGGCGCGCCGTTCGAACGGATGCGCGCCCTGCCCCGCTCCCTGGTGCAGGCGATGGCGGCGCCGCAGGGGAACGCCTTCATCGGCAGCGGTGACTTCAGCGACGGCAGGAACCGCTATGTCAGCTGGAAGGCGATCGACCAGTTTCCCTTGATGGTGGTGGCCGGGGCGGACCAGGAAGATGCGCTGGCCCTGTTCCGCGCGCGCGAGCGGGCCATGTACCAGACCGGCATCGGCGCCTCGTTCGCGCTGCTGCTGTTCGTACTGGCCGGCATGAGCCTGTCGGTGCGCCTGGCGATGCACCGCCACCGCGTCGACCTGGCCCAGGATGCCTACCGCAAGGCCACGGAAGCGAGCCGTGAAGGGTTCTTCATCGCCGCGCCCGTGTTCGGCCCGAACGGCAGGGTCATCGACTATATAACGGTGGACTGCAACGAACAGGGCGCGGCCATGTCGCACTCGACGCGCGAGCGCATGCTGGGGGCCCGGCTGTCGACGGTGGCCTCGACGATTCCGCTGGCGCCGGCCATGGCGCTGCTGGAACGGGCCATGGCCGGTGGCAGCGCGCAGGGCGAGATCGAGCTCGATGACGGCCAGGGCGAAGGACCGGCCCGCCAGGTCCAGGTCAACGCCGTGCGCGCGGGCGAGGTGCTGGCCATCACGGTGCGCGACGTGACGATGGAAAAAGCCCACCTGATCCAGCTCGAACGCAAGAACTTCGAGGACGTGCTGACGGCCCTGCCGAACCGGGCCTGGGTGGCCCGGCACCTGCCGCAGGCGGTGGCCCGGGCGATCGACGACGGCACGCTGGTGGCGCTGCTGTTCGTCGACCTGGACGGCTTCAAGTCCGTCAACGACACCTTCGGCCATGCCGCCGGCGACGAGCTGCTGCAGGTGGTGGCGAAACGGCTCAAAGTCGCCGTGCGGCCGGGCGACCACGTGGCCCGCATCGGCGGCGACGAATTCATCGTCATTTTGGAACACCTGCGCGACAGCGCCGAGGCGGCCCATGTGGCGGGCCGGATCGTGCAGGCCTTCCATGCCGGCATTTCCATCGGCGCCGGCACCGCCACGATCGGCACATCGATCGGCATCAGCATCTGCCCGGGCGACGCCCACGACGGCGACGCCCTGCTGCGCCATGCCGACATCGCCATGTACGAGGTCAAGACCAGCGGCAAGAACCGCTACAAGTTCTTCGATCCCGCCTTCTACGGCGTGCTGCAGCAGCGCCAGCTGCGCGAGAGCGACCTGCGCACGGCGATCCGCGACGGCCAGTTCGTCATGTATTACCAGCCACGCGTGCGCACGGCAACGATGGAAGTGTGCAGCGTCGAGGCGCTGGTGCGGTGGAACCATCCCACCGCCGGCACCCTGCAGCCCGACGCCTTCATTCCGCTGGCCGAGGAGACGGGCCTGATCGTCGCGCTGGGGGAACTGATCGTCGACGCCGTGTGCGCCCAGATCGCCGCGTGGCGCCGCGAAGGCTATCCGCCGCTGCCCGTGTCGATCAATGTGTCGAGCCGCCAGTTCAACGAACGCGACATGCATGCGCTGTTCGTCCAGGCGCTGCAGCGGCACGACGTGGCGCCCGAGTGCGTGGAAATCGAACTGACGGAATCGACCATGCTGCACGACCCCGGGCGCACGGCGCAGAACCTGCAGGCCATCCACGCGATGGGCATCAAGCTGCTGGTGGACGACTTCGGCACCGGTTACTCTTCGCTGTCGATGCTGCAGCAGCTCGACTTCGACATCCTGAAGGTCGACAAGTCGTTCACGCGCCGGCTCGGCGTGGACCGCCAGGGCGAGATCCTGTTCAGCGCCATCATCACCATGGCCCATGCACTGGGCATGAAGGTGGTGGCCGAAGGCGTCGAGCGGCGCGAACAGGTGGAACTGCTGGCGCGCCTGCAGTGCGACGAACTGCAGGGCTACTACGTTGCCCGCCCGGCCGACGCGGCCCGCGTGCGCAGCGACTGCATGCAGCGCGCCGCCTCGCTCTGAGCGTTTTTTCGTACGAAAAATACGACAGCAATTCGCCAAGCTGTCGCGTGATGCTGATAGCGCTATCTAAAACTATTTACAAAATTCGTATCTTCGTCCAGACTCGCCGTGATGATAGCGCTATCTAGGGGGCAGGATGACAGCAGCAGGGAGTTCGGAGGGGGCGGCCAGCCGGCAGCGCTGGGTGGCAATGGGCGTGTGCGGTTGCGGCAAGAGCACCGTGGGCGGCGCGCTGGCCGGGGCGCTGGGCGTGCCCTTCGTCGAGGGTGACGCCTTCCATCCTGCCGCCAACGTGGCCAAGATGTCGGCCGGCCGCGCGCTGGACGATGCCGACCGGGCAGGCTGGCTCGACGCACTGGCCGGCCAGATCGGCGCCGCGCGCGCGCAGGGCACGGGCCTGGTGCTGTCGTGTTCGGCGCTGAAGCGCCGCTACCGCGACCTGCTGCGCCAGGCCGACCCCGGCCTGCGTTTCGTGCACCTGCATGGCCCGCGCGAGCTGATCGCCGCGCGCCTGGCAGGGCGGGCCGGTCACTACATGCCGCCTGCCCTGCTGGATAGCCAGCTGCGCGACCTGGAAGCGCTGGAGCCCGGCGAGGCCGGCATCGTAGTCGATATCGCCCTGCCGGCCGGGACGCTGGTCGAACGCATCATCGCCGCTGCCGGCAGGCCTTGAAGCGGCATCACGACAATCGCAGTGCACGGCGCAGCCAACCACCAGAGGCGGCGCGCCATTCATGACCAATGGAGACAACCATGCGCATTTCGCTCAAGCTGCAAAGAACCCTGATCCAGTCCGCCGTCGCCGGCGCCTGCACCCTGCTGGCCCAATGCGCCCATGCGCAGCAAGCCGGCGGCGACCCCGGCGCCGTGGCCGGTGCTGAAACGCCGGCCAGCGGGGCTGCGCCGGAGGCCCCCACGGTGGTGCGCATCTCCGGTTCGCGCATCGCCGCGCGCGGCTTCACGCAGCCCACGCCGACCACCAGCCTGACCAGCGCGGACCTGGAAAAGGCGGCCAAGCCGAACCTGTTCAACACGCTGGCCGAGCTGCCGGCGCTGCAAGGCAGCACGGGCCGCACCACCAGCACGAACAGCACCAGCAGCGGCATCCAGGGCTTGAGTTCCCTGTCGCTGCGGGGCCTGGGCACGATCCGCACCTTGACCCTGCTGGACGGCCAGCGCGTGGTGGGCGCCAATGTCACGGGGGTCACCGACGTCAGCCAGTTCCCGCAGCTGCTGGTCAAGCGCGTCGACGTGGTGACGGGCGGCGCATCCGCGTCGTACGGCTCGGACGCCATCGGCGGCGCCGTCAACTTCATCACGGACAAGAAGTTCAAGGGCTTCAAGTTCAATGCCGAAGGGGGCCAGACCCGCTACCACGACGACGAGCACGGCACCTTGCAGGCCGCATGGGGCCGCGCCTTCGCGGGCGACCGGCTGCACGTGACGGTCAGCGGCGAGATCATGAAGGAAAACGGCATCGATTCGCCCGGCTTCGGCGAGGTGGGACCGAACGGGCGCACCTGGTTCAAGAACAGCGCCTACCAGATCCGGCCCCTGGGCCAGACGAACGACGGCCTGCCGCAGTACCGCGTCATCCATCACGCGCAGCAGTACCAGTACTCGAAGTACGGCCTGATCACGAACGGCCCGCTGCAGGGCACCGCCTTCGGCCCCGGCGGCGTGCCCTACCAGTTCCAGTACGGCTCGAACGGCGTGCCAACGGGTACGGGCGCCGTCACCGGCTGCGTCAACCCCTTTTGCGTGGGCGGCGATTTGTCCGGCAGCGTGGGCGCCGGCACCAACCTGGCGATGGACCTGAAGCGCCAGGTCGCCTACACGCGCGTGTCGTGGGACCTCGATGCCGACAACGAGATCTACTTCACGGCCAACTATGCCCAGGTCAAGTCGCACTTCTCGCCCAACCCGGGCGCGGCCAAGAACGCCAACCTGACGATCCGCTGCGACAATCCCTACCTGCCCGCGTCCATCGTGGCGGCCTGCGCCGCCAACAACATCACCAGTTTCCAGTACGGCACCGCCAACGCCATCTTCCCCGCCAATATCAACGTGCACCCGACCCGCACGCAGCGCCGCTTCGTCATCGGCGCCGACGGCCGGCTGCCCCTGTTCGGCAAGGAATGGTCGTACGACGCCTACGTCACGCGCGGCGAGAACACGACGACCATCGACGTCCATGACATCACCTTGAACGCCCGCTACAACGCCGCCATCGACGCCGTGCGCACGGCGGACGGGGGCATCGCCTGCCGCAATCCGGTGGCGGCGGCGTCGGGCTGCGTGCCCTTGAATATCATCGGCGACAATCCCGTCGACCCGGCCGCGTGGGCCTATATCGCGCCCCCCAATGGACCGCGCCAGCTCACGCGGCAAAGCCAGGACGTGGCCAGCTTCAACGTCAACGGCGAAGCCTTCGAAGGCTGGGCCGGCCCCGTGGCGCTGGCCTTCGGCGCCGAGTACCGCCGCGAGAAGTACAGCGTGCGGGGCGACGCCTATGGCGCCGGCGTCGACGCGAACTCGCCAAACGACGCGCGGTATCCGGCCGACCCCTTGCTGAACGGCCCCGTCGGCAACAACTGGTACGCGGGGAACTACCACAACGGCGACGGCAGCTACAACGTGCGCGAAGCCTACGTGGAACTGAATATCCCCGTGCTGAAGTCGGCCACGTGGGGCGAGGCGAACCTGAACGTGGCCGACCGGCAGATGAAGTACAGCACGGCCGGCAACGTCAACACGTGGAAGGTGGGCGCCACGTGGAAGACGCCCGTCGACGGCCTGCGCCTGCGCGCGGTGACGTCGAAGGACGTGCGCGCGCCCAACCTCTCCGAGCTGTATGCGGCGCCCGTCGTACTCAACAACGTCGTGCAGCACCGCGGCGACACCATCACCGTGCAGCAGCGCACCGTCGGCAACACGGCCCTGCGGCCCGAGGTGGCGCGCAATCACTCCTTCGGCATCGTGCTGTCCCAGCCCGCCTGGGCGCCCGGCTTCAGCGCGTCGATCGATTACTTCGACATCAAGGTCACGGACGTCATCTCGTCGCTGACTGCGCAGCAGGAAGTGGACCTGTGCATGGCCGGCAACCAGGAGATCTGCGCCGCGATGGTGCTCGACAGCCCGGGCAGCAATTACGTCACCTTGCAGAACTTCAACCTGGCCTCGCTGCACACGAAGGGCTTCGATATCGAGACGGCCTTCCGCGCCAACCTGGACAAGGTGAACCTGCCGGGCCGCTTCACCTTCCGCGCGCTGGCCACGCGCAACCTGCACTTCATCACCAACTCCGGCGTGGTGGGCACGATTCCGTCCGAAGGCGCCGGCGCCAACCTGGGCGGCACGCCGAAATGGAAGCTGCTGGCCCAGCAGACGTGGGAAAACGACAAGCTGAGCCTGACCCTGAGCGAGCGCTGGTTCAGCGACGGCGTCTACAGCAACGAGTTCATCGAATGCCAGACAGGCTGCCCCGTCTCGACCATCACCCGGCCGACGATCTACGACAACAGCATGAAGGGCGCCACCTACTTCGACTTCGGCGGCAACTACAACGTGACGAAGGCGCTGGCGGTCTACTTCAAGATCGACAACGTGACAGACCGCGACCCCGAACCGGCGCCGCAGGCCAACGCCAGCTTTGCCATCAATCCGACCCTGTACGACGTGGTGGGCCGCACCTACCGGGCCGGCCTGCGCTACAGCTTCTGAGCCGAAGATGGCAAACCTTCGCATGATGGCCGGCGCCCTGCTGCTCACGGTGGGCGGCGCGCTGGCCCAGCCGGCCGCGCCGCCGACGGTGACCTTGTGGCCGGACGGCGCGCCCGGCGCGGTGCGGCGTGGCGAGGCCGAGACGCTGCAGGATGTCTATGTCGGCAACGTCCACGCGCCGTCGCTGACGGTGCTGGCGGCCGACCCGCGCCACGCCAACGGCGCCGCCGTCATCGTCGTGCCGGGCGGCGGCCACCGCATGCTGGTGTTCCAGAACGAAGGCGTGGCGGCGGCGCGCTACCTGAACCGCATCGGCGTGACGGCCTTCGTGCTGAAATACCGGCTGGCGCGCGAAGCCGGGTCGACCTACACCATCGAAGGCGATGCGGCCGCGGACCTGCGCCGCGCCGTGCGCTGGGTACGGGCCCACGCGAGCGACCACGCCGTCGATCCGGGCCGGCTGGGCGTGATGGGTTTTTCGGCCGGCGGCGAACTGGTGGCCCTGGTGGCGGACAATCCGGCCCCGCCTTCGGCCGCGCGCGACGCCATCGACCGCACCGACGCCAGGCCCGACTTCCAGGTGCTGGTCTATCCCGGCCCGCTAGGGTCCCCCGCGCGCAGCCCGGCCGGCGCCCCGCCCGCCTTCCTCGTGGCCGGCTCACTTGATACCTGCTGCATGCCGCCGGCGCTGGGCCTGTACCAGCAATTGACGGCGGCCGGCGTGTCCGCCGAACTGCATCTTTACGCGGACACGGGCCACGCCTTCAACATGGGCCAGCGGGGCGAGAAGGTCGCCCTGCAGCACTGGCCCGACGTGCTGGCCGACTGGCTGGCCGATGGCGGCTGGCTGGTACCGCGAACGGCGCGCCCTCCCGGTGGCGTCACCGCCCCATGAACATCAGGACAATGGAGAACCGATGAAGCACGCCGCCGCGGCCCTGGCCGCCTGTGCCCTGCTGTGGGCGCCCGACACGCTGGCCGACAGCCAGTACAAGGTGCTGGTACTGGCCATGCCCGGCAAGTACCACTACGAATACATTCCCATCGCGCGCGATAGCCTGGAACGGCTGGCCCGGCTGCACGCGTTCGAGCTGACCTACACGCACCGGCCGGAAGCCTTCGACGGCGACCTGGCCCGTTACGCCGCCGTGATGTTCCTGAACACGCCGGGGGAAGAACTCAATGCCGCCCAGCGCGCGAAATTCGAAGCATATATGCGAAGCGGCGGCAATGCCATCGTCGTGCACCGCGCCGCCATCACGGCGCCCGGCGCGTGGCCGTGGTACGAGAAGATGGTGGGCCGCACCGTCGGCGTGCACCCGATGCTGCAGACGGGCGTCGTCACGGTAGTGGACCGGGGCTTTCCCGCCACGTTCGGACTACCCGAGCGGTGGATCTGGAGCGACGAGTTCTACGTCACCACCAATCCCCACGCCATCGCCGTCGAACCGGTATTGAACGTGGACGAGCGCAGCTATGACCCGACCAGGATCTGGCCCGGCCAGGTGGCACGCGGCATGGGCCGCGACCATCCCGTCGCGTGGCATCACCGATACGAGGGCGGCCGCGTCTTCGTCACCACCCTGGGCCACAACGCCGAAATGTACCGCGACCCGCAATACCTGTCGCATCTGATGGGCGGAATATATTGGGCGACGAGCGGGGTAACAAGCAGGGCCACAAGCGGCGTCATAAGCGGCCCCGGCCAGAGTGGCGGGGGCGCCAAATAACATCTTTTGCTCTACCGCTACTGAACGTCACTTTATCGCGCCACATGGTACGCTTGCCCCAGACGTGTACCGCATTGCCGCTGGCGGCCGTACACATTCGGGGAAGCGTATGCAGCACTCATGACGCACGCAACATCAACTTATAACGAGCAGGCACGATGAATAAAAACGTTGCAATTATTGGAGCCGGTTTCTCCGGCGCGGTGATCGCCAATCAGCTTGCCAAGGCAGGCTACCAGGTCGAAGTGTTCGAATCGCGCTCACACGTGGCCGGCAATTGCCATTCCGAACGCGACAAGGAAACCGACGTGATGGTCCACGTATACGGACCGCATATCTTCCATACCGATAATGAGCGGGTCTGGGCCTTCGTCAACGAATTCGGCAAGTTCAATTCGTACACGAACCGGGTCAAGGCCATCACGAACGGCCGCGTCTATACGCTGCCGATCAACCTGCTGACGATCAACCAGTTCTTCGGCAAGACCTTCCGCCCTGCAGAGGCGCAGGAATTCCTCGCTTCGCTGGGCGACAAGACGATCGAGAACCCCCTCACCTTCGAAGACCAGGCCTTGCGCTTCGTCGGCCGTGAACTGTATGAAGCCTTCTTCAAGACTTATACCGTCAAGCAGTGGGGGCTGGAGCCGACCCAGCTGCCGGCCAGCATCCTGAAACGCCTGCCGGTGCGCTTCAACTACGACGACAATTATTTCAGCCACAAATACCAGGGCATGCCGGCGGACGGCTACACGTCCATCGTCGAGAAAATGCTCGACGTGCCGGGCGTTACGGTGCACCTCAACACGGTATTCGATCCCGCCTTGAAGGGCGATTATGCCCACGTGTTCTACAGCGGCCCCATCGACGCCTGGTTCAATCACCAGGAAGGCCGCCTGCCGTATCGCACCCTGGACTTCGAAGTGCTGCGCGAAACGGGCGATTACCAGGGCAATGCCGTCATCAATTATTGCGATAACGCGCAGCCTTATACCCGCATTACCGAGCACAAGCATTTCTCGCCGTGGGAAAAGCACGAAGGCACCGTTTGCTATGTCGAGTACTCGCGCCAGTGCACGGAAAAGGATATTCCGTATTATCCGATCCGCCTGGCCAACGACAAGGTGCAGCTGGAACGCTACCTGCAACTGGCCCAGAACGAAACGAATGTGACGTTCGTCGGCCGCCTCGGCACCTACCGCTACCTCGACATGGACGTAACGATCGGCGAAGCGCTGGACGCGGCCGAAAAGTTCCTCGCCTGCGCCAGCGAAAACAGCCCGATGCCGGCCTTCGTCGTCAACCCGCTGGGCTGATCGCCCTGTCGTGCCGGGGCGGCCCAGCATGCCGCCGCCCCGTTTTAGTCCGGTTCAACCGGCCGCCTGCCCCCAGCAGGCGCTTCCCCGCCCCGGGGGATGACCGACGCATAGCCGACCGACGTCAGATAATCAGCAACTGACGGCCCGATATGTGTAATATGCGTTCGGCAACCAGCCGTTCGCCCTGCCCCCGCGACGGCCTCCAGCGCTATTCGAGCGCACAGCTTCGCAGTTCCCGGCCCAAGCATCGCCGCGGAAAGCCGGGCTTCAGTGAGGAATATCGCATGACACTGGCTTCAGACCAGAACCCGGACGAACTCGGTCTATCGAGCACGTCGCGTCAATTCATGGGCATTCGCGAAGACGTGATGGCGCGCTGGGAACGCGAGACCCGCGCGCGTGTCGAGGGGGCGCAAACGCTGCTCAGCCCCGTGCTGACCAATATGCTGCCGGCCTTCCTCGACAATATCGCCGAGGCCCTGAGCCCGAACCATCCGCGCCAGAGCGGCACCAGCAACAACAGCGCCGCCGCCGCGCACGGCGGCGAACGTGCGCGCATGACACGCTTCGGTCCGGACCAGATCGTCCACGAATACCAGATCCTGCGCGAGTGCATCGCCTTCGTGGCGGCGGGCCGGGTCGCCCTGACGCACGCCGACTGGGCCATCATCGACCTGTCGATCAACGCGGCCGTGCGCGATGCCGTGCGCGAATTCGCGTCGATCCAGGAAGAACTGCGGCGCAAGCTGGCAGCCGCGCTGTCGCACGATATGCGCACGCCGCTGGGCGTGGTGCTGAACGGCGCGGAGCTGGTCGGCGTGGCGCCCGACCTGGAGGTGGCGCGCCGCGCAGCCGGCAAGATCGCCGCCAGCGCCGAACGCCTGGGCCAGATGATGGCCGAGCTGCTCGACGCGCTGATCTTCCAGGGCGGTCCGCGCCTGGCGCTGTCGCTGTCACGCTTCGATATCGCCGACCTGATGCACGAGGTCTGCCAGGAATACAGCCAGAAGGCGGGCGTGCGCTTCGAGGCCGGCGGCGAGTCCGTGCCCGGCTACTGGTGCCGCAGTTCGATGCGCCGCGCGCTGGAGAACCTCGTCAACAACGCCATTCGCTACGGCGACGGCGAAAGCGTGCGGCTGCAGGCCAGGCAAGCGCATGGGCGCCTGATGCTGACGGTGCATAACGCCGGCGCGCCCATTCCGCCGGAGCAGCACGGGCGCATCTTCGAATACCTGCCCCGCGCGGGCGGCACGGCGTCCGGCGGCGGCTGGGGCATCGGCCTGCCCTTCGTCAGGAGCGTGGCCGAGAACCACGGCGGCAGCGCGGCCGTGGACAGCTCGCGCGAAACGGGCACCACCTTCATCATCGACGTGCCGGTCGATTGCCGCCCCTTCGCGGGCGACACCCCAGGCGCGGGCCAGGCGTAAGCACTCAACAACATGATCGCCGGCGCCACGGGTGCCGGCCTATACTCGGACCGATGCCATTTTGGTCCCTGTCCGATCATGAAAAACCCCGCGTTCCAGGTGTCGATCCTTGCCGGCTGGGCCATTGCCTGCCTGTGCGCCGCGCAGGAAGCGCCCTCGCCCGCGTCCGGCCCCGCGCCTGTCCCCGCACCATTGCGCCCGGCCTTCCTGCTGACCGCCGCCGTGCACCGCGATGGCGAAGAGCTGTCCGGTCGGTGGACGTATTCCAGGGACCTGTACCGCACCGGCCTGACCGATATCAACGGCTGGGTGGCGAAGTCGCGCATGCAGCGCTTTCGCGACATCGACATTGCCGCCAGCGAGCGCCGGGGCGGCACGGACTTCTTCGAGTTCGACCTGGACCGGGGCCCCGCCATGGCCATTCCGGGCGCATGGAATGCGCGCGAGCCGGAGCTGCGCTACTACGATGGCCTGATCTGGTTCCAGCGCAAATTCAATGCCGCGCCGCGCCCGGGCCGGCGCGCCTTCCTGCGCTTCGAGGCCGTCAACTACCGCGCGTGGGTGTATGTGAACGGCAAGGAGGCCGGCCGGCATGAAGGCGGCTTCACGCCCTTCGTCGTGGAAGTCACGAACCTGCTGCGCGAGGGCGAGAACCGCCTGACGGTGGGCGCCGACTCGAGCCACGATGCCAAGTCGATTCCCACGCCGATCACGGACTGGGACCTGTACGGCGGCATCACCCGGCCCGTGCGGCTGGTATGGACGCCCGCCACCTTCATCGACGATGCCACCCTGAGCCTGGGCACCGACGGGCGCATCACGGGCGAAGTACGCCTGCAGGGGCCACACGCCGCGAAGCAGAAAGCCGAGATCGCCATCGGCACGCTGGCCAGCGTCAGCGCCGTCACCGACAAGGACGGACGCGCCGCCATCGACCTGCCGGCGCCAGGCGCGCTGCGCCGGTGGACGCCCGACCAGCCGACCCTGTACGACGTGCGCGTGACGGCCGCCGGCGACCTGCTGCGCGAGCGCATGGGCTTTCGCACCATCGCCGTGCGGGGCAAGGAGCTGCTGCTCAATGGCGAGCCCCTGTTCCTGCGGGGGATCTCGCTGCACGAGGAGGAGTTCGGCCCCAATCCGGCACGCGACATGACTGCACCGCAGGCGCGCGCGCTGCTGCACGAGATCAAGCACGGCCTGCATGGCAACTACGTGCGCCTGTCCCACTATCCCCACTCGGAAACCACCTTGCGCCTGGCCGATGAAATGGGCCTGCTGGTGTGGAGCGAAATCCCCGTCTACTGGACGGTGGACTGGGACAATCCCGCCGTGCTGCGCAAGGCCCTGGCGATGCAGGCAGAGACGGTCTACCGTGACCGCAACCGGGCCGCCGTCATCCTGTGGAGCGTGGGGAACGAGACGCCCGTGTCCGGCCCGCGCACGCGCTTTCATGCAGCCATGGCGGACAATGTGCGCGCCCTCGACCCCACCCGGCTGGTCAGCGCCGCCCTGCTGGTGGAACGCCGCTCGGCAGGGGGCAAGGCCGTGATGGCGATCCAGGACCCGCTGGTGGACAAGCTCGACGTGCTGGCCGTGAACACCTACGCCGGCTGGTACGGCGCCGATACGCTCGACGCCCTGGCGGGCCTGGACTGGCAGCTGCCGGCCGACCGGCCGCTGGTGCTGTCCGAATTCGGCGCAGACGCACTGGCCGGCTACCGCAGCGGGGACCGGCGCAAGTTCACGGAACAGTACCAGGCCGACTACTACCGCGCCACGTTGGCGATGGCCGGGCGCATGCCGACCCTGGCCGGCTTGTCGCCGTGGATATTGAAGGACTTCCGCTCGCCCCGCCGCGAACACCCCGTGTTCCAGAACGGCTGGAACCGCAAGGGCTTGTTGTCCGAGACGGGCGTGCGCAAGGAGGCGTTCGGCGTGCTGGCCGATTATTACCGGCGCAAGGCGAACCAGGGTGGGCACTGAAACCGGCAGCCGGCATCCCGGCCAGCGCCGCGAGGCCGCCCGGACTGGTCGATGTGTTCGGCGCCCGCTGGCGGTACGACCCAGCCGTGCATGCGCGCCTCGTACACCGACACTGTCGGCGCAGGAAACGCCGGATCGGCAAAGGCACCGACGGGAATGGCGACGAAGGCGTCCAGCCCCTCCATGCCGTACCAGGCCGTGGCGCCGCAACGGGGACAGAAATGGAAGGTCGCGCGTGTGCCGTCATCGCCGACCCGCCCGTAGGTGGTGGACTGCCCCGCGAACGTCACGGGTGCCCGCGCGAAGCGGGCCTGTTCGCCGAAGGGGCTGCCGGTGCGGCGCTGGCATGCCAGGCAGTGGCAGATCGAAATACGTACGGGTTCGCCCGAAACCCGGGCCGTGAGCTGGCCGCAGTTGCAGGCGGCGGTTCGTACCATGGTTTTTCTCCCCGATCGCGGTGCTGGTCGACGCAGTTGTCGCGTCATCTCAAGTTGCATCCTCTGATGCTTCTGGCCGGATCCGTTGCGGATTCGCCCAGGCATGGACTTCAAGATTCAGTTCCTCGTACCCCGCGCCCGGTACGTCGCCAAGAGCAGCGAGCCGGACGGCGAGCGTGCCGAGGGTAAGCATACCCGGACCGCCGGCAGCGGGCATAGGGGGTCCATGTTGGGTGGACTATATTTTGTAATGGTGATTTTTCGTGAGTATTACGGCGCGGCGCCACTGCTAATATCATTGTCTTTTATTCACTCTTCACTGCGGAGAACGACAATGCGCAAGATATCTGCTGCACTCATGTTGAGTGTGCTGGCACTGGGCAGCTCGACTGTGCACGCCGCGACATCGATTACAACCGAGGGATTCGGTATCGCCATCCAAGGAAACGGCCTGGCGGACGAGATGGCGTTGCTGTCCAGTGAAGCAGGCACGAGCCGCTTCAACCTGGATTTACGCAACAACGAGCTGGGCGTTCCCCTCACGCTTTACAGCATATCGGGGAGCAACGATTACACTCTTGGGTACAACCGGTATTCGCTGCAGCTCGGCAGCAACTTCACGATCGACCTGCACGACGGCTATCGCATCGACTCGATCGCGGTCAGCGGCACGATCTACGGTTCGTTGAACCCAGGCATACCCCCGGCCGCCGAATACCCGAGCTTCAGCAAGATCGGCGAGGTGACGAATTCGTTCGACGTCAGGCTCCGGATGGGCGAGTCTCCTTATCCGACACTCGCAGCACAGACCTACGACGCGATACAGGGCGACCGCTCCGTCCTGGTAGCGTCGAACCAGGCATTCTACGACGACTTGATGTTGAGGCTGGATACGGAATTCGAGCTGACCGCCCAGGCAGGTGCTTATTTCGGCTACGCCGGCCCTTATGACGACCACTACATCAGCACATATGACTCCAGCGTGACCTTCGGTGTTCGCGACCTCGTGCTGACCGTGCAAGTCTCGCCCGTTCCCGAACCATCCACCTGGTCCATGCTCGCCGCCGGCTTCGGCCTGCTGGCCATGGCGGCACGTTCCCGTCGCAAAGCCTGACATCCCACGTGAAAAGGCAGGCCGGCAGGTCCGGCTTGCCTGTTGCACCGCATAAGTTCCCCCGATACCGGAACTGTCACTAGGCCGCGCAAACTCAGCGGACAGTCTTCCGGTCGCAGCCGGTGGAGGACGGCACCACCGGCCTACCACCCCATCTTCCGCCGAATGAAGGCCGTCAGCAGCGCCGCGTTTGCCTCGTGCTGCGCCACCCGCGGATGGCCGTTGAAGCCCGTATAGGGAAACAGCACCATGCCGATGCGCCCATCGCCCGCCCCGTTCAGCTGTCCCACGGCCGCGCGCACATGGCCGGGCCACTTCGAACCCGGCTCGACGGCGTCCATGCTGCCCAGTGCGCAGACGATGTAGGCACGCGGGTACTTCGCCCGGATCGTCTCGACGAAGCGCCGGTAGCTGCGCACGCGTTCGGCGTCGCTTGGCGGCGGCTGCACGCGTCGTTCGCGGTCGATCAGCCACTTGTCGTTCTGCAGCAGGTTGATGACGACGACGTCCGGTGTCCACGCCTTGAAGTCCCACTGTGTATCGTTGTTGCCGGCCGCGTCGAGCTGGTCGAAGTAATCGGGCATCGTGAACGGGAACCAGCTGATCGTCACGCCGATGCCGCTGTGCGAGACCAGGTGGGCTTCGGCGTCCAGCGCGCGCGCCGTGATCGACGCGTAGGAACGGTAGCTGTTCTTGTCCTTGCCCAGGTGGTCCGGGCCGTCCGCGGGCGACTCGTTGCCCATGCCGCTCGTGATCGAGTCGCCGAAGAACTCGATGCGGCGCGCCTTGCGCGGGGGCGGCGCCAGCAGCTCGCCACCATCGGCCAGTTCCAGGCCCTGGAAGGTCGTGGCGCCCTCCTCACCCTCGGTGCGCTTGACAAGCAGGAAGCCGTGGCGGCCCGGCGCCAGGTCGTCGGCGATGCGGTAGCTGCGGCTCCCCTGGCTCGCCGCCACCAGCCGGGGCCGCGCCAGGTCGCCGTCGATGTAGACGTCGAAGTAGTTTTTCCCCAGGCGGTCGTCGAGCCGGATGGCCAGCGACGTGCCCGTGAAATTACCGGCGATGGTGCTCGCGGGCCAGGACAGCACGGGCGCGGCGGGCTGGCGAAAATCGATGCGGCCCGTGTACTGCAGCCGCGCGTCGTCGGCGCCAATCGTGACGGCCGCCATCGCGGGGCAGGCCAATGCAAGTGCCACGCCGAACAGGGCAAGGCCACGCTTGAGGGTTGCGGAAATGCTGGTAGGAGTCATGGGGTCGGCGGCTGTCATGGTACCGCCATCATAGACAATCCGGAGCCTGTATGGAATCCGGCGCGGCTGCCGGCGCGGGCACGGGTCCGACCACGTCCAGGCCGGAAAAATCCTTCATCAGTTCGATCAGGCGCCGCGTGCCCAGGCCCATGGGGCGGTCGTTGATCCACACCAGGTCCACCCACAGCCGCACCTGGTTGCTCATGTGGGCGAACTCGATGGCCACCAGCTCGCCGGAAGCGATGAAGGGCGCGGCCAGCCGCAGCGGCAGGAAGGCCCAGCCCAGGCCCGCCTGCACCAGGCCCAGGGTGGCCAGGTGGCTGTCGGTGCGCCACAGCTTGCGCGAGATGACGGTGCGCCCGTCGTCGCCCGCGCCGCTCTTGCCGGCGATGGCGATCTGGCGCAGGTCGATCAGGTCCTGCAGCTGGAAGCCCTTCTCCCGCTCGCGCAGGTCCGGATGGTGCGGCGCGATCACGGCCTGCAGCACTTCGCTGCCCAGTTCCTGGAAGCTCTCGCGCTCGTCGACCTGGGGCCGCTCGTACATCAGCGCCAGTTGCGCCGTCCCGTCGTGCAGCATGCGCAGCGCTTCGGCCTGGGTCGCCGAACGCACTTCCACTTGCAGCGACGGGAACTGTGCGGCCAGCCGCGCCAACGGCACGCTCCACGGCACCGACAGCAGTTCCGGCGCCACGACCAGGGTCAGCGAGCGCTCCAGGCCACCGTGCAGCGACAGGGCATGGGCCTGCAGCCGGCGCAGCTGACCGGCGAACTGGCGCGCTTCGGCCTCCAGCGCCCGCGCCACCTGCGTCGGCCGGGCGTCGCGCGAGCTGCGGTCGAACAGCTGCAAGTCCAGTTCCGCTTCCAGTTGCGCAATGGCCATGCTGACGGCGGACGGCACGCGCTTGAGCGACCGCGCGGCGGCGGAGAAGGAGCCATGATCGAGCACGGCCAGGAAGACGGTGACGTTGTCGCTGGAAAAGGCCATGCACCATCTTATCAATAAAACTGATAACGGCTGTCTTTTCCGATCAGCCGGACTCACGGAAAATGCAAACTCATCCACACAGGAGCATGTCATGCAGGGCCTGAAACGCAAGATCGTCTATGTATCGTTGTTCGAACTGATTGCCATCGGCTGCACCACGGCCCTGCTGGCCTTGCTGGGCCACGAAACGGGGGCGGCCGGTACCATTGCCGTGACGACGTCGCTGATCGCCGTCGTGTGGAACTTCGTCTATAACTCGCTGTTCGAGGCGTGGGAGTCGCGCCAGGCGCGCAAGGGCCGCAACCT
Source organism: Pseudoduganella buxea (assembly GCF_009720835.1). GTDB lineage: Bacteria > Pseudomonadota > Gammaproteobacteria > Burkholderiales > Burkholderiaceae_D > Rugamonas > Rugamonas buxea. Next base: position 21,986 of record NZ_WNKZ01000043.1, on the reverse strand, counting down.
GGCGCGGCGCATCGCCCATGCAGTGGGCTTCGAAGGGGGCCTGGTGCTGATCCTCGTGCCCCTGTTCGCGTGGTGGCTGTCGATCTCGCTGTGGCAGGCGTTCGTGCTGGACCTGGGCCTGGTGATCTTCTTCGTCGTCTATGCCTTCGTGTTCAACCTGGCCTTCGACCGGGCCTTCGGCCTGCCCGCTTCGGCACTGCCGGCCTGACCCGGCATCGCCGCAAGACCAGTCCTACCCCGCATGCCGCCCCGCGCCGACAGATGGCGCACCCCCGATTCGCTACCATGGCGCCATGCAAACCGTCTACACCATCGGCCATTCGACCCGCCCCATCGAGCAGTTTATCGAGCTCCTGAAGGAACAGGAAGTGAAGCGCCTGCTCGACATCCGTACCGTGCCCAAATCGCGGCACAACCCCCAGTTCGGCCAGGACGCGCTGGCCGGCGCGCTGGCACAAGCGGGCATCGAATACCGGTATATTGGCGCCCTGGGTGGCCTGCGCCGCGCGCGCAAGGATTCGACCAATGACGGCTGGCGCAACCAGTCCTTCCGGGGCTATGCCGACCATATGCAGCAGATTGACTTCAACGCCGCCGTCGACGACGTCGCGCGCATGGCCGGCACCACGCCCTGCGCGCTGATGTGCGCCGAAGCCGTGCCGTGGCGCTGCCACCGCTCGCTGGTCGCCGATGCCCTGCTGGTGCGGGGCATACGGGTCGAGCACATCATCAACCCGGGCAAGACGCGCCCGCACGTGCTGACCCCGTTCGCCCAGGTGGCAGGCCGTTCGATCACCTATCCCGCACCCGCCGCCCCGGCCGCCGGGACGGCCGACGCGTCGTTGCACGGCTGAGCTCCTGTCAACATCGGGGTCAGGCACGAAAACTGACACGGGCTGGGCGGTTATGAGGGAATGTGGGACACCTGCCAGGCCGAACCCGTCCGATCGGCCCGTTGACCTGGCCTCCTTGCGTGTCGCTTGCTCCACAAGCCGATTGATCCTGGCCTGTCGCCTGTTGCAAAAGCTCGTCACTCCCAGATACGCGTTGCTCACCCAGCAAATCCCTGCCGAGGCCTTCGGCCTGTGGAAACGGTACCACAGCGCCATGAAAAGCTTTTCATGGCGTTAATTGTTCGCTACTATCGACCTCGGTACGTAATTACATAACGAACAAGAACTGAGCGAACAAGAACCGATCGAACAAGAACCGAGGAGACCCATGAGTACCACCGAAATCTTCCTGATCGCCATGCTGCTGATCTTCGTGGCGCCCTACCTGGTGTGGCGGCTGGGGCGGACCGACTATGTGGCCCCGCTCGTCATCGTCCAGATCATCATGGGCATCGTGCTGGGCCCGGGCGTGCTGGGCGCATTCTTCCCCGCGTATCACAAGTTCGTCTTCAATCCCGACGTCGTCAAGACCTTGAACGGCATCGCCCAATGGGGCGTGATGCTGTTCGTGATGCTGGCCGGGATCGAGCTGGACCTGAAAAAAGTGTGGCAGTACCGCCGCGAAAGCAGTGTCACGGCGGGACTGTCGCTGACAATGCCGCTGCTGTTCGGCTGCGGCGCAGCCGTGCTGCTGATGAGTTACCCCGGCTGGATGGGCCCGAAGGCGGCCACGTGGCAGTTCCTGCTGGGGACCGGCATGGCCTGCGCCGTCACCGCCCTGCCCGTGCTGGTGCTGCTGCTGGAAAAACTCGACATCCTGCGCCAGCCGATGGGCCAACGCATCCTGCGCTACGCCAGCCTGGACGACGTGGCCATCTGGGGCGTGCTGGCCCTGATCATGCTGGACTGGGAACGCATCGGCCGCCAGCTGGGCTTCATGCTGGCCTTCGCCTTGCTGACGGTGCTGTTCCGACGGCTGATGGCGCGCCTGCCGCAGAGCGACCGCTGGTATGTGGCCCTGATCTGGCTGATCGCCTGCGCGCTTGGCGCCGACTGGGCCGGCCTGCACTTCATGGTGGGCGCCTTCCTGGCGGGCGTCGTGATGGATGCCGACTGGTTCGGCCAGGACAATCTCGACACGCTGTTCAAGAATGTGCTGCTGGTGCTGATGCCCGTATTCTTCCTCAGCACGGGCCTGCGCACCAAGTGGGACCTGGGCGGTTACGCCGTCTTTTTCGCGGCCGGGCTGCTGCTGGTGGCCTCCGTCGGCGGAAAGCTGGCCGGCGCCCACCTGGCGGGCCGCGTGCTGAAGTGGCAGCGCGGCGAAGCAACCATCATCGGCTGGCTGCTGCAGTCGAAGGGCCTGATCGAAATCATCTTCGCCAATATCCTGCTGGACAAGGGCATCATTACCAGCGAAACCTTCACGGCCCTGCTGCTGATGGCTGTCGGCAGCACGATGCTGACGATCCCCGTCGTGCATCCGAAGCTGCACCGGGCCGGCAACCGCGGCCTGATCGGCCAGGCCAGCTCGTGACGGCGCCACGTCGACGGAGGGGCCCATGGCACGCAGCGGCCTGACGAAAGCCCAGGTGCGGGCCTGCCGCGAAGCGTTGCTGGCCCAGGGCTGCTACCCGTCCGCTGACGCCGTGCGCCACGCGCTGGGCGATACGGGCTCGAAGTCGACCATTCACCGCTACCTGAAGGCGCTGGCCGGCGAGGAAAGCCCCGCCGCCGGCCGCGACGACACGGCGCGCACTCTGCTGGCGCTGGTGGAACAGCTGGCCGAACGCCTGCACGACGAAGCCGAAGTGCGTCTGCGCGCGCTGCGTGAACAGCATGCGCTGGCGCTGGCGGAAAAGGATGCCGAACTGGTAGCGCTGCGCGCCCGCGTCGCGGCACTGGAAGACCGGGCCATGCCGCCGCCGCCCCCCGCCCCGCGGGCAAGGCCGACACCGCGCACCAGCCAGGGTATTGGCGGGTTCGGCCGCTTCAGCGGCCCCCTGTCCGACTCGCGCGGCGGCCGGCAGGACGGTTCGCCGTTCAGCACCGCGCTGGCGGGCGGGCGCACCGACATCTTCGATTTCGACGGCGGCTGGCCGCCCTCGACGGGGGGGCGCGCGGCCGGCGATCTGCCGGGCGCGACGTAAACGGCAGCGTTGGTACACTGGCTTTTTGGAGAGGAGCAGCGATGCGACACGAAGCCAGAGCCCACCAGCGCCGGACCCACGGAGCAAGCCGGGGCCGGGTCGGCTGACCTGCCCTGTCCCGTGCGAACTCCACCCTTGCGCCACGCCCGGAGCGGACCCCGCGATGTTCAGTAACGCCCGCATCATGCGCCGCATGGCCTCGCTCGGTACTGGCGCGCGCTGGGGCGGCGCCACCGTGCTGGCGGGCCTGTCCGTCGGCCTGGAGCTGTTGCAATGGTCCTTCGACGGCGGCCGCGCGCCCTTCCTCATCTTCAGCCCCTGCCTCGTCTTTGCCGCCGCCGCTTTCGGGCGCGGCCCGGCCATGCTGGTCTACGCCGCCGGCCTGGCCAGCGGCAGCTGGCTGCTGGCCAGGCACGATGCGGTGGCCGGTTGGGAAGGCGAGGAGCCGGCCGCCATCGCCGCCTTCGCCCTCGTTGGGCTGCTGTCGATCTACCTGGGCGGCCTGGGGCGGCTCTACGCCGGGCGCGGCCTGCGCGCCGAGCAGGCCCTGGCCGACACCCGCGTGGCGCAGAGCGAAGCGCAGCGCGATCACCTGTACAAGCTGCTGCTGCAGGCACCCGGCTTTGTCGTCATCCTGCGCGGGCCGGCCCACCTGATCGAATTGTCGAACGTCGATTTCGAGACGCTGGTCGACCGCCGCAACCTGATCGGCCTGCCCTTCGCCGGCGCCGTGCCCGAACTGGCCACGCCTCACCTGATGGCGCAGCTGGACGCGGCCCTGAGCAGCGGTACGCCGTATGCGGCGCGCGAGACGCCGATCTACGCCGGCACGGCCGGCAGCCTGGCCGAACGCCTCCACTTCGTCGACTTCGCGCTGCAACCGCTGGTGGGTGACGGCCGGCCGTCGGGTGTGTTCCTGTCCGGCGTCGACGTGACGGAGGCGCGCCGCGCGCGCGAGGCCCTGCTGCTGAACGAAGAGCGCCTGAAGGACGGGCTGATGGCGGCGCGGATGGCCGTGTGGGAGCTCGACATCGAGCGGCGCGAAGTGCTGTTTTCCGACAGTGCAACGGAACTCTTCGGCGCCACCCTGGACGAACTGCGCCAGCCATGGCACCTGGTGCATCCGGACGACCTGCCGCCGCTGGAACAGGCGCGCAAGGCCGCCGTCGACAGCGCCGGCGAGTACCAGATGATCGTGCGGGCCCGCCGCGCCGACGATGGGGCCACCATCTGGCTGGACCTGCGCGGGCGGGCCATCGCCGAGTCCGATGGCCGCGTGCGCCGGCTGCGCGGCGTCACCATCGACGTCACCGCGCGCGAGGTGGCCGAACAGGGCTTGCGCACGGCCGAGCGGCGCAAGGACGAATTCCTCGCCATGCTGGCGCACGAGCTGCGCAACCCGCTGGCGCCGATCAGCGCGGCCGCCACCATCATGCAGGGCGACATGGCACAGCCGGCCCAGATCAAGCATGCCGCCGCCATCGTCGCGCGGCAGGCGTCCCACCTGACCCGGCTGGTGGACGACCTGCTCGACGCCGCCCGCATCAGCCGCGGCAAGATCGAGCTGGTGCCGCAACCCTTCGACCTGCGCCTCGCCATCGAGGACGCGCTGGAACAGGCGCGGCCCCTGCTCCAGGCGAAGCACCAGCAGTTGCAGGTCGACCTGCCGCCCGCGCCGCAAGGCGTCAACGGCGACCGTGCGCGGCTGACGCAGGTCGTGGCCAACCTTCTCAGCAACGCCGCCCGCTTCACGCCGGCTCACGGCACCATCGGCGTTGGCCTGGCGCGGGCCGGCGACCAGGTCGAACTGACCGTGACGGACAACGGCTGCGGCATCGCGCCGGAACTGCTGCCGCACGTGTTCGGCCTGTTCACCCAGGGCCAGCGCGGCGCCGACCGCTCGCAGGGCGGCCTGGGCATCGGCCTGGCCATCGTCTCCGGCCTGGTCGCCCTGCATGGCGGCACCGTGCAGGCATACAGCGAAGGTTCCGGCACGGGTGCCCGCTTCGTCGTCGGCCTGCCCCAGACGGCACTACGCAGCGCGGCGCCCGCGGGGGCCCCTGCGGAAGCCCCCGCACGGCGGGTAGAGCTGCTGGTGGTGGACGACAACCGCGACGCGGCCGACATGCTGGCCGTGCTGCTGCGCGGCGCCGGCCATGATTGCGAAGTCGCCTACGATGCCGAGTCGGCCCTGCGGCGGCTGCAAGGTGGCCTGCCGATGGCCTGCATCCTCGATATCGGCCTGCCCGTGATGGACGGCTACGCGCTGGCGCGCACGATCCGCGCCCGCAGCACGGACATCGTGCTGTTCGCCCTGAGCGGCTATGGCCGCAGCGAAGATCGGGAAAAGGCCGCGGCGGCAGGCTTCGACCGCTATTTCGTCAAGCCCGTGCCGCCGGGCGAATTGCTGGAAGCACTGGCGGCGGCGATCATGGCGCCCCCGGCGTGAGAGCCGGCGCGGCCCGCCCATTCCAGCGCCGCCAGGTAGTCACGCAGCAGCGCGGCCCGCCGTGGCCGGAAGCTGGCGCCGGTGGCAGCCACCGTCAGTATCCGGTCGGTGCGAAACATCCGGAAATCACCGCGCAGACAACAACGTGCCAGCACCACCAGCATCGCGTCGAGATAGACGATGGTCAGCGGCCAGATCGTGCGCACCGTTTCGACACCTTTACTGTCACGGTACGTGATGGCCAGCGCCTCCTCGCGCCAGCAGCAGTGCCTGATCAGGTCCATGTCCGGCAATACCGGGTAGCGCTGCGTGAAACGGTGCGCCTTCGACACCGCGTGCAGCAGGTGCTGCTGGCCCACTGACGGCAGGGTTGCCGCCAGTTTCCCCAGCACGGCCGCGGCGGCGCAGGCCAGGGCCGGGTCGCCCATTTGCCGCACTTCCGCCAGTCCCAGCACGAGCGCATCGAGCTCGATGCGGCTGAACGCCCGGGGCGGCAGGCTGCCGTCTTCCACCAGCGTGTAACCGTAGCCCCGCTCACCTTCGATGGTGGCACCGCCGGCACGCAGGCTGTCGATATCGCGGTAGATCGAGCGTGGAGAGACGCCCGTTGCCGCGGCGAGCTGCGCGGCCGTCACGGGCGGTGGCGCGTCGCGCAACGCCTGGAGAAGGATGAACAAGCGGTCGGATCGGGACATCGGCAACTGACGGAAACTGGCAGCAGGGCTGGCTATAGTAGCACCCCGTGGCCGGCCGGTTGCGGCTCACGCCCTCATCATCCAAGGAGCAATTATGACGATTCAAACGGTGACCCATCTCAATTTCGACGGCCAGGCCGGCGCGGCGCTGCACTTCTATCACGCGGTCTTCGGCGGGGGAGTCACGGCGGCGACCTACCGGGATGCCGGGCAAGCCGACACCGATGCCGATGCCGCACGCATCATCTGGGGACAGGTCCGGGCCGACAACGGTTTCCACATCATGGCCCACGACGTCCCCACTGGCACGACGTGGCACCCCGGCGACAAGCCGTTCTATGTCTCCGTACGGGGCGACTCGCCGGCGCAACTTCAGGACTTTTGGCACAACCTCGCCGCCGGGGGAGAAATCCTCCACCCCCTGGCGCCGGCGCCGTGGACACCGCTGTATGGCATGTTGAAGGACCGCTTCGGCGTGACGTGGGTGCTGGACGTGGCCCGGACGGCTTGAGCGTCACCCGGCAGGTGGCCGGATCGCCAGCGCACCGCGCAGGTGGGCCAGCAGCGCCTGCACCTTGGGCGAATGCTGGCGACTGCGCTGCCATACAAGGTACAGCGGCAGGCCTTCGGTGGCCAGTGCCGGCAGGATGGTTACCAGCGTGCCGGCACGCAGCTGCTTCTCCACCAGCCACGTGGCCATCTGCGCGACGCCCAGTCCCGCCGCCACGGCCGCGGCCTGGGCCTCGGCCTGGCCGAACACGGCGCGGGCGGTAACCTGCTGCCGCACGGGCGGTCCGTCGCCGGTGGCGAGCAGCCACGGGCTGACGCCGCCGTCGGCCCGGCCATACAGAATGGCATCGCGTTCGAGCAGTTCGGCCACGTTCGCGGGCGCCCCATGGGCCGCCACGTAAGCTGGCGAAGCGCAGAAGACCAGTTCCTCGCTGCCCAGGTATTCGTGCGCCAGCGCGGCCGGCCAGGTGCCGTCGCCGCCGATACGCACCACCAGGTCCAGGCCCTCCTCGACCAGGTCGACGAAGCGGTCGGTAAACGCAATGTGCGGCACCACCTGCGGGTGGGCCGCCGCGAAGGCCATCAATGCCGGCAATGCGCACAAGCGGCCGAAGGTGGCTGGCAGGTTCACGCGCAGCGGCCCGGCCGGCTCCGGCCTTTGCGAGGAGAGCTCCCGCTCGGCCCCTTCGAGTTCCTCCAGCACGCGCACGCAGACCTTCAGGAAGGCCTCGCCCGCCTCCGTCAGCGCCAGCCGGCGCGTGGTGCGCTCGAACAGACGGTTGCCCAGCCGGTCTTCCAGGCGGGCGATGCTCTTGCCAACGGCGGAATTGGTCAGGCTCAGGCGCTGGGCGGCGGCCGTGAAGCTGCCCGCTTCGGCAACGGCGACAAAGGTTTCCAGCCCTTTCAGGCGTTCCGTCGGGTGCATGATTTAAGACTTTTCTTCCAGTGTTATGGGAAAGAACATCCGAGATAAGAAATGCTTTCCACTATAGCATGACGACTTGTCTACTTCCGCCGAGCCACCATGCCGTCTTCCTCCACCGTTTCCGCTGCCCCGGCCCTGCCCCACCCGGGCAGCAGCCTGTCGATCGCCATCCTTGCCATCGCCGCCTTCGTCATCGTCACGACGGAATTCCTGATCGTCGGCCTGCTGCCGGCCCTGTCCCGTGACCTGGCCATTTCCGTCACGACGGCGGGCCAGCTGGTGACCTTGTTCGCCGTCGTCGTCATGGTCTCCGGCCCCTTCCTGACGGCCTTGCTGGCCAATGTCGACCGCAAGCGGCTGTTCGTCGCCATCCTCGTGCTGTTCGCGGCATCGAATGCGCTGGCCTCGGTGGCATCGAATTACTGGGTGCTGCTGGTGGCGCGTTTGCTGCCGGCGCTGGCCCTGCCCGTGTTCTGGGGCACCGCCAGCGACACCGCGGCCCGCATCGCCGGCCCCGGCAAGGGCGGCAGCGCCGTCTCGACCGTCTACCTGGGCATCTCGGCGGCCATGCTGTTCGGTATCCCGCTGGGTACCCTGGCGTCGGACGCCCTGGGCTGGCGCGGCGCGTTTGCGCTGCTGGCCGGCCTGTCGCTGCTGGTGGCGATCCTGATGGCCGTCACGATGCCCGCCGTCCGTTCTGACAAGGCCGCCGGCCTGAGCAGCCAGGCGCGTATCCTGAAAAGCCCGTTCTTCCTGGCCAATGTGGCGCTGTCGGTGCTGGTCTTCACGGCCATGTTCACGGGCTACACCTATCTGGCCGAGATGCTGGAAAAGTCCGCCGGTATCGCCCCGGGCCGCGTGGGCTGGTGGCTGATGGGCTTCGGCGCCGTCGGCCTGGCCGGCAACTGGCTGGGCGGGCGCTGGGTCGACCGCAGGCCGCTGGGCACGACCGCGCTGTTCTGCATCATGCTGGCGCTGGGCATGGCGGCGACGATGGCCCTGGCCGGCAATGGCATGGCGTTCGCCATCGCGCTGGGCGTCTGGGGCATCGCCAATACGGCGCTGTATCCGATCTGCCAGATCCGCGTGATGAAGGCGGCCACGGGCGCGCAGGCACTGGCCGGCACGATCAATGTTTCGGCGGCCAATGGCGGCATCGCCCTGGGCGCCCTGGTCGGCGGCCTGGGTATCTCGGCCTGGGGCGCCAGCCATGTCGGCTACGTTTCCGCCGCCATCGCGCTGCTGGCCGCGCTGGCCGTGCCGGCCGTCGCCGGACTTGCCCCCAACCCTACAGGAGAACGTCCATGAGCACCGATTTCGACCGCGCCGACAACCAGCACCGCCCGCCGCTGGCATCCGTGAGGCCGTCCACCGACCGGCCCCTGATCGTCACGCCCACCTTCGTCAGCCGCGTCGATGCCACGCCGCGCGCCGAGCGGGCGCAGGACCCGGGCGCGTCGCGCGACCGGAGCGGCCGGGAAGTGCGCGAGCCGGACCGCCATCCCGGCGCGCTGGCGCTGGAGGGTACGCCCAACCTGGCCTTCGAGCACTGGGATGAATACTGGCGCAAGGTGCACGGGCCGAAATTCGCCTGGGACGAGCCGGGCAGCAGTTCCGACCTCGTGCTGCGCTACGACCAGGTGCACCGCATCGCGTCGGGCCCGTCCTGTTTCGCGCGCCCGCCGTACCGGGCCATGATTGGTGGCGACGGCCTGCTCCCGGCCGATCCGCAGCGCCACGTGCCGGCGCTGCGCCGCCCCCGCTGGGACGGTTTCGCCTATATCGCCTACGCGTCGGAAGACGATATCGGCCGCACGCTGCAGCAGGAAAAATTCGCCGAACGCATCGTCGCCGACGAGCAGGTGGCCTTTCGCATGGTGACGCGCGAATTCGCCCGCGAATACCTCCTGATCCCCAGCGAGCGACACCGCGATCCCATCAGCCTCGTCAAGATCCACGTGCGCGCGCCAGGCCTGTCGCGTGCAGCGTTCCAGCAAGCCATGCTGGACGAGCATGCGGCCCTGGTACTGGCCCAGCCGGCCACGCGCGAGCTGGTGCGGCGCTACGCCCAGCTGCACAACGCCGGTTCGACGCAGGAAGATCCCGAAGGCAGCCGCATCGACGCCGTCTCCGTGCTGTCGTTCGCGTCGATGAACGACGTCGAGGATTTCGTCGTCAGCGAGGCTTTCGCCGTCATCGAAGCTGGCGAAAACGCGCTGACGGGCGCAGGCTCGGAATGGTGGACGGCGCTGAACTACAGCATCATCAACCGGCTGGGGCCCGAGCTGGTGACGCAAAGGCCCTGATTCCCGCGCCCGGCGCATGCCGCTGGCGCGCGCGTTTCGCTGGCGCGCCGCCTGCAGGAAAACCGGAAACACGAGAAAATGCCTGCCTACGTCTTTACTGCCCTACTGCCATGTCCCTTGCCGCCTCCCCTTCCCTGGCCTCGCGTGCCACCATCAATCCGCGCCCGCTGGGCGTGGCCCTGCTGCTCATCGTGCTGGGCGCCTGGTACCTGGCGCAGGCCGTCGGACCACGCCAGGCCGCGCTGTATGGTATCGGTGCGCTGCTGGGCGTGACCCTGTATCACGCGGCATTCGGCTTCACGTCCGCTTGGCGCGTCTTCATCGCCGACGGCCGTGGTGCCGGCCTGCGCGCGCAGATGCTGATGCTGGCCGTCGGCGTGGCCCTGTTCTTCCCGGCGCTGGCGGCTGGTGAACTGTTCGGCAATCCCGTGCGGGGCCTGGTCTCGCCTGCCGGCACCTCCGTCATCGTTGGTGCCTTCATCTTCGGCATCGGCATGCAGCTGGGCGGCGGCTGTGCCTCGGGCACGCTGTACACCGTCGGCGGCGGCAGCACGCGCATGCTCGTCACGCTGGTCGCCTTCATCGCCGGCTCCGTCATCGGCACAGCCCATATGCCGTTCTGGACGTCGCTGCCGCAGCTGGCGCCCGTCTCCGTGGTCAAGACCCTGGGCCTGGCGCCGGCGCTGGCCGCCAACTGGATCGTCTTCGCGCTGATCGCGGCGCTGACGGTGCTGGTGGAACGGCGCCGGCACGGCCGCCTCGTACCGGCCCACGTGCAGCCGGCGCACGATTCGCCCTGGCTGCACGGCCCGTGGCCCCTGGTGGCGGGCGCGCTGATGCTGGTGCTGCTCAATTTCGCCACGATGGCGCTGTCCGGACGCCCGTGGGGCGTGACGTCGGCCTTCGCTCTGTGGGGCGCCAAGGCAGCATCGGCCCTCGGCATCGACGTGGCCAGCTGGACCTACTGGTCGGCCAAGGCCAATGCCGCCGCGCTGGCGGCGCCCATCGCCCAGGACGTCACGTCCGTGATGGACATCGGCATCGTGCTGGGCGCCATGCTGGCCGCGGCGCTGGCCGGGCGCTATGCCCCCGTCTGGCGCTTGCCGCTGCGCTCGCTCATCGCGGCCGTCGTGGGCGGACTGTTGCTGGGTTACGGCGCCCGCCTCGCCTACGGCTGCAATATCGGCGCCTATTTCAGCGGCATCGTGTCGGGCAGCCTGCATGGCTGGCTGTGGCTCGTGTGCGCGTTTGCCGGCAATGTGCTGGGCACGCGGCTGCGGCCCCTGTTCGGACTGGAAGTGGAACGGGCCAGGCCGACGGCCTGCTGAGCCAGGGGGCAGCCCCCCCCCCACTCCACGCCCCGCTCCGGCACGCATCGAAATCACTAGACGACTGGTCTACTTGATGTTATCGTGGATGCATCGGTCGGGAAACGGTGCAACTGGGCCCCATTCTAGACGACCGGTCTAATTGATCTTGAAGGAAATAGCGATGAAAAAAGTACTGATGGTCCTCACCTCCCACGACAAGCTGGGCGACACCGGTCGCAAGACGGGCTTCTGGCTGGAAGAACTGGCCGCGCCGTATTACGCCTTCAAGGATGCCGGCGCGCAGATCGTGCTGGCCTCCCCGGCCGGCGGACAGCCGCCGCTGGACCCGAAAAGCAATGAACCGTCGTCGCAGACGGATGCGACGCACCGCTTCGAGGCGGACGCGGCAGCCAAGGCCCAGCTGGCCGACACCGTACGGCTGGACAGCGTCGACCAGGCCGACTTCGACACCGTGTTCTACCCGGGTGGCCACGGCCCCCTGTGGGACCTGGCCGAGGACCGCCATTCGATCGCCCTGATCGAGGCCTTCCTGGGCGCCGGTAAACCCGTGGCCCTGGTCTGTCACGCACCGGGCGTGCTGCGCCACGTGAAGGCGCCGGACGGCCGCCCGCTGGTCGAAGGCAAGCAGGTCACCGGTTTCACCAACACGGAAGAAGCAGGCGTGGGGCTGACCGATATCGTGCCCTTCCTCGTCGAGGACGAACTGAAGGCTAAGGGCGGCGTGTATTCGAAGGGAGAGGACTGGGGCTCGTACGTGGTGCGCGACGGCCTCCTGATCACGGGGCAGAATCCCGCTTCGTCGGCTGCCGCCGCCAAGCTGCTGCTGGAACAGCTGGGCTGATCCATGACGCCTAGCCGACCGGTCTGATCTTTGGTAGAGTGCCGCGATGGCCAAAGCACACAGCAACGACGCATCCGACGCCCGGGAAACCATCCTGGCCGTCGGCCGGCGCATCATGTCCGGCAAGGGCTTCTCGGCCGTCGGCTTGAACGAGATCCTGACGGCGGCGAAGGTGCCGAAAGGCTCCTTCTATCATTATTTCGCGTCGAAGGACGCATTCGGCGAGGCGCTGCTGGCGCACTACTTCGATGCCTACCTGGCAGAGATGGACGACACCTTCGCCCGTCCGGGGCTGACGATGGCCCAGCGCCTGGTGACGTATTTCGACATGTGGCGGGACAATCAGTCCTTCCAGGATTGCCAGGGCAAGTGCCTGGCCGTCAAGCTTGCGGCGGAAGTGGCGGACCTGTCCGAATCGATGCGCGCGGTGCTGGACGACGGCACCTCCGCCATCGTCGCCCGGCTTGCCGCCGCCATCGAAGGCGGCGTTGACGAAGGCTCGCTGGCCATCGACGAGCCTCCCATGCAGGTGGCGCAGGGCCTGTACCAGCTGTGGCTGGGCGCGAGCGTGATGGTCAAGATCGTGCGCGCCACCGGGCCCTTCGACACGGCCATGGCGACGACCCGCCGCCTGCTGCACCTGAAGGGGTGAACGGGCGCGCCCCTATTGTTCCGTGGCGGCCGGACCGATAAAGAAGCGCAGCATTTCCCTGCTGGCGTCCGGACCGCTGGCGTCGGTATAGCTGCCGCGTGCGCTGCCGCCGGACCATGCGTGGCCGGCGCCGTGCACGGTCCACTGCTCGGCCAGCACTTCGCCGCTGGCGCCCCGGTGGACGATGCGGGTGAATGCGCGCTTGGCGTTGCCGGCCTGCTCGGACCGGTGCACCTTCGCGCTGCCCCCGCACAGCCGGGGCGACGCCATCGACTGCCGCACCACCCCATCGCTGTTATCGAGGTGGACGGTCGTATCCCTGTCGCCATGGAAGACGATGGTGGGCACGCCCGCCACCGGCGTGGCCTGCTCCAGCGGCGCCACGTCGACGCCGTTGCGCATGGCCAGGATTGCGCCATGGCTGTCCGTGGCGCTGCCATGGGCCAGGCCCGAATGGCAGCCGACGGCCGTGAACAGGTCCGGATACGTGCGGCCCATGATGACGGCCATCGCACCACCGGCCGACAGGCCGCCGACACCCACGTGGGCGGGATCGACCGCGTAGTCTTGCATGATCTTGCGGGTGACACCCGCGATCAGGGCGGGTTCGCCCTGATCGCGCACCTGATTCGCCTTGTCGAACCAGTTCCAGCAGCCATGCCAGTTGGCGCCGCGCGACTGCTGCGGGTAGGCGATCAGGCAACCGAACTGCTCGGCCAATTCGTTCATGCCCGTGCCCAGGGCGAAATCGTCCGCGTCCTGGCCGCAGCCATGCAGCATGACGACCAGCGGCATTGGCGTGCCGTCATAGCAGCTGGGCACGAACAGCTTGTAGGCCAGCGAGCCGACGTCGCTGTGGAACTGGCCGGCGATAAAGCGGCCCGGGACATCGGCCGCGGCAGGCATGGAATATGGGAGTGGCGTGGCCGGGACCTTGCCGAAGGCAAGCGAGGTCCAGGCATCCATCATGGTTAGCAGCATTTCGGACTCCTGTCGTTCATTTTGGAAGTCTCCGGTTCTTTTCCTGCATTATCGGGCGATGCTGAGTTGCAGCATGTCAGGAGCGACCGCCTTGCGGCGTAGGAGTAAGCGCTGAGCACGCGTCAGCGCCATTACCCTGCCCCGGGCCATGTTTCGTGAGCTGCCCGACGAGCTTTCAGCATGCCGGTGCGCTTTGGCGCCGTCCGTACGGTCGATTACATAAGCCAGCCGTTGGTGGACGGGCCGCCGCCCGCTCCCTGCGTGGCCAACAAAAAACCCCAGAAGCCGGTATCCGGCTTCTGGGGTTCGTCTCGAACGGGGCTTAATTCAGTACGGTCACTCGTGGCGAGCGCCCTCGCTCCCTCAGAGCGCGAACGTGGGATCGACTTCGTCGATCGACACCTTCACCGACTGGATTTTCTTCGCCAGTTTCTGCATCACGTCGATCAGGCGGTCGATATCGCCCTGCTCCACCCACAGTGGCGTGGAAATCCGGATGCCCGAACGGACCTGGCCGTCGGACGGCAGCTTGACGGCACGCACGATGAAGCCATGGGTGTCGCGCAACTGGTCGACGAACAGCTTGTAGGCCTTCGGCTTGCTTGCCAGCGGTGTATCGGCGAAGGGATCGAAGGTGGTAATCCCCGACAGCAGTTCCGGGTCGGCCAGCGGCGAACGCAGGCTGCTCTGTCCCCACGCCTGCTCGATACGCGACTTCAGGTAGGCCCCCAGCGACAGCGAATAGGCTTCGATCTTGCTGCGGCCGATATCGTCCCACAGCGAACACGATGCGATCAGTGCGTCGAACTTGGCGACCGACGACACGCCGGCCTTGCTTACCTCGGCGCCGAAGCCGAGGCTCGGGCCGAACGCCTTGCCGCTGCTGCGCTGGCTGTTGGTGGACCAGATGCCCGCCAGCCGCGGATCGCGCAGCAGCGCCGCCGTAAGGCTCGGTCCGCACTGCCATTTGTGGCCGCAGGTGGAAAGGAAGTCGACATCGAGGCGGGAGAAGTCGATCGATGCCATCCCCATCAGGTGCGCCGCGTCGCAGACGGAAACCATATCGTATTTGCGGGCGATGGCCGCCATCCGCGCGATCGGCAGCATGACACCGGTCTGGTAGGTCGGCGAGGACCATACCAGGGCGCACAGGCTGCGCTTCGCCGGCCGGTGGCGCGCCACCTTCGCTTCGACGGCCGCGGCGATTTCGGCGGCGGACACGCGGGCCGACGTGGGCAGCGTGATTTTCACCGGAACGATCTTGGAAACGAATTCCAGCGACTTGATGACGGAAATGACGTTGGGATGTTCATGATCCGTATAGAAGATCATGTCGCCGGCCTTCCAGTTGAAGCCCGACAGGGCATGCATGATGCCGTCGGTGGCGCCGTTGACCAGTGCCGTGTCATCCGGCGCGGCGCCGAGAATGCTGCCAATGGTGGCACGCTGCGAGGCCAGTGTCGTGAAGCCGCCGGCGATGACGCCCTTCTCGACGACGCTGCTGTCCCGGTTCAGGGCGCGCAGGGCCAGTTTCGGCGCAACGGAGCCGGCATCGACGTTCAGTACCACGTCCGATGTCGACCGGATGAAGGAATCCTGGATCGACGTCCAGAAGCCATGGTCGTCGACCAGGGCGCTGGCCCGCGTCGTGGCGGCGACGCCCGCCGAGCCGTCGGTGCCGGCGGCCAGGGCGCTTCGTCCACAGGCGAATGCACCACCGATGATGGCGCTACCGGCGCCGATGGAAAGGAAGCGAAGGAAGGACCTTCGGTCGTGTTCGCGCGCCGGATGGTCGCTGGCGCCTGCATCCGAGGACAACTGATTCTGTTTCGACTTGCGATCGATTTCGTTATTCATGGATATCTTCTTTCTATGCGGTTGATCACGGCGCCCCCTGGAATGGGTGCGCGAAGTATGTGGCTTGCATTTGCATGAGCTTGCGGTACATTCCCCGACCAGCACAGCGGGCCGGCGGCCCGTCTTTGCCGGCTCACGGGGGCGACCTGAGAAGAAGAGATTGCAAACAGTAAATGCCAATGCCCAGGAAAAAGCCCGTCGGTCCCACCTCGCCGCTTGTCGCATACAGGACAAGCGCACCGGCGATCGACAGCACTGCCAGGGCAATCAGCCAGCCTGCTTGTGTCAGCCTTGGCTGTTCGTTAAGGACGCCCTTGACGACAACTCCATAGGCTTTCTCCAGCAGCGCGGCCCCCACGGCCCCACCGATGGCCAAGGCGACGATCAGGACGATTTTCGGCGCCAGGAAATAGCCGGCGCATCCGATCAGCAGCAAGGCTCCGTACATCGAGGCCAGGTAATAGCGCGCTCTTTTACCCATCTGCCATCGCTCCGTCAGCAGATATACGAATCGCCGTCCTCGTACGTCCGGTTCACATAATGGGTGCAACCGTACTGGGCAAGCTTGGCGGCCAATGTGCCCAGCAGCGGATTCATCGAAAACGAGGTTACCATCATGCCGACACCGGTCCCGATCACCATGCAGGACACCCACGTGCCGGAGTTCCAGAACATGACGTTTTCGCCCGCGCTGTTGAAAATGCTGATCGACGTACTGTTATTGGCTTCCAGGGTGGACTTGACGGTCATTCCCATTGGCATCGTAAAGGAGTAAGTATCCTCGCCTTCGGGAGCCGTCGTGCACCCGCTCGACGCTGCACTCATTACTTCGCCAACTGCATAGTTATTTCCGCTCAATATACGCATTGTATTTCCCTTATTTGAAGATGGAGTCGAAATCTATATAGGGTTTTTCAGACAGTGAGATGTTCAGGGCATTTAGGTACTCCTCGAAGGTTTCGCTACTGGTTGAACTACTCGTCAGCAGCTCGCACGCCTGCGCCATGCTGCCGGCGTCCAGCCTGGTGAGCGCCATGGTTTCCCTGAACTCCTTATTGGCGGACATCTTGTGGATCAGTACCCACTTCAGGTAATCGAGCACCTTCGGCGTGTGGATGCCGACGGCGATATGCAGGGACGGCTGGTCGGCGAGGGGATTGACCGCATGCCACCATCCACGCGGGATGTAGAGCACATCGCCCGCTTCGAGAATGCCGTCGAAGACCATCTCCGTGTCCGTCGGCGGGGCTTTCGCAAAGCCGTTCTGGGTGCTGAGCGGCAAATCGACTGTGGGCCGGAACACCGTCCAGTGCTTCTTGCCGATCAACTGGACCGCAAAGACGCAGTGGGAATCCCAGTGTTTGCCGAACGTTCCCGTGCCGCCCTTCGTCGCGTATGCGTTGCCGACCGTCGCATGGCCGCTGTAATCGGACAATTCCCGGCACAGTGCCGCCACGTACCTGCTGGACTTTTCAAACCGGTTCACCACCATCGAGCCGCCGTTGTTCAATATATTGGCGAAGCTCGCCTCGTCGAACTTGAAGCCGACCTCCTCGTTATTCTGCGCGGCATGCTGGTACACCTGCCGATCGACCCGGCCATCGCGGTAAAGCCGTACCGTTCCCAAGCCCGGTTCGATCGAAAAAAAATCGTTACCAAAATCCTCCCAGTCATACCGGGCGGGATCGAGGCAGGATTTCATATGAAGGAGATTCTTTTCGAAGAATTCCTTTCTAAAGCACTCTTTATCGATATTAAAGTTGTTCATGATGGCTTGGCATAATGGAATTGAGCGTCAAAAATTTTACTTCGAGAAATATCGAATATCCTGGCGGCGGCTCTCCACGCCCGCCGTAATGATAGGCGTTCGCATCTGGCAAATATGCTATCACGGCGCCGGAATGTTTCAACATATGCCGTGACTTTTAATTTGATAGTTGATGTTTTTTTGACATGCAAGAATAAAGCCACTGCTTGCACGCAAGCCAGTTTTATGCTTTTTTTGACGGCCGCGCCTTATCGGATTCTATTTTCCGGTGGATTACTACAAGTCGCGGCCTTGAACAACGCGTAAGTCTGACAGGGTGATTGAAGTGAAGCGGATTAATGCGGGTTTGAAAGGACGTGAAACGGGCAGATAATCCGCTGCACACGCTGCATGCAATGAAGATGCGTTCGGCCCGACGGCAGCGGAGGATGGGGATGGGGATGGGATGGCCCGGCTCGCTCAGAGCGCGCCGAACACTTGCGCGGGCGCGCTCGCCTTCAATCGTTGGGCCGGCCGGACTGGCTTGCGCGGAAAAACGCCCTGGTGCGCCGGGTTGGCGCTGGGCCGCAGGTGGGGATTCGCCGGGCCCGCCGATGGTGACGGGAGCAGCCTTGAAGGCGGACTGGGTCGGCGCCTACTGGTCCAATACCTTTCGGCGAAGGCCGGTACTGGCGGGATTGCGGCCACGTACCCGTGCCGGCGGTGCGTCCTCTTCCGGCAGCTCCAGCGTCGCCAGGATCGGACAGTCCGGGCGCTCGTCGCCTGCGCAGCAGCTGATAAGTCTCTGCAAGGTGTCGGCCATCTCGTCCAGGCTCTTGATGCGTTCGCGCAGTTCCGCGATATGGGCCTGCGCCAGCCGCTTCACGTCGGCACTGTGGCGCGACCGGTCGTTCCATAGGCCCAGCAGTTCCCCGATTTCGGAAACGGAAAAGCCAAGGTCGCGGGCCCGCCGGATGAAGCGCAGGCGGTGGGCGTCATTGACGCTGTAGGCGCGATAGCCCGATTCCTTGCGCGCGGCAGGCGGCACCAGCCCGATTTCCTCGTAATAGCGGATCATCTTGGCCGATACGCCCGAGGCTTTTGAAGCTTCGCCGATATTCATATCCATTCTCCTCTCACTGGTCATGCAAAAGCGGCGGCTTGAACCTGCGCAGGCGCAATGCATTGGCAAGCACGAACACGCTGGACAATGCCATCGCGCCTGCGGCAAACACCGGGGACAACAGCAATCCGTACAGTGGGTAAAGCATGCCGGCCGCTACCGGTATCAGCGCCGTATTATAGGCAAAGGCCCAGAAAAGATTCTGGTGAATATTCCCAATCGTCGCCTTCGACAAGGCGATGGCGTTGGGCACGCCGTGCAGGCTGCCCGACATCAGCACGACGTCGGCCGCCTCCATGGCGACGTCGGTCCCGGTGCCGATCGCCAGTCCCACGTCGGCTTCCGCCAGGGCCGGCGCGTCGTTGATGCCGTCGCCGACGAACGCCACGGCGCCATACGCTGCGCGCAGCCGTTTGACAGCCTCGACCTTGCCTTCTGGTAGCACTTCCGCCACGACGTCATCGATCCCAAGCTGGGAGGCAATGGCATTCGCGGTGCGCCGGTTGTCCCCCGTTACCATCGCCACCTTCAAGCCCAGCCGGTGCAATGCGGCGATGGCGGCGGCCGTCCCGGCCTTGATCGGATCGGCCACCGCCACGATGGCCGCGAGACGACCGTCGATGGCAACGTAGAGCGGCGACTTGCCGTCGCGTCCCAACTGTTCGGCCGCCAGCGCGAATTCCACCACGTCCAGCCCCAGGTGCCGCATATACCGGTCGGCGCCCACTTCCACCCGCCTCCCACCGGCCACCGCGTACACACCCATGCCCGTCACGGAACCGAAGCCTGTCGTGGCAGGGCGTTCGACGCCCTCCCGCTCGGCGGCCTCGACCAGCGCACGGGCAATCGGATGCTCGGAGTGTGCCTCCACCGCTGCAACGAACGCAAGCACTTCCTTGCGCTCGTACCCTGGCGAAGTTAGCAGGTCCGTCAACGTGGGCCGCCCCTCGGTCAGGGTGCCGGTCTTGTCCAGTGCCACCACGCTGGCGTCGCGCAGCGACTGCAGCGCCTCCCCCTTGCGAAACAGCACGCCCAGTTCCGCGCCCCGCCCGGTGCCGACCATGATCGATGTCGGTGTCGCCAAGCCCATGGCGCAGGGGCAGGCGATGATCAGCACGGCGACGGCGTTGACGAGTGCGAAGCCCAGCGAGGGCGCGGGGCCGAAGGCGAGCCACACCAGGAAGGTCAAACCGGCCGCGACCATCACGGCCGGAACAAACCACATCGTGACGCGGTCGACCACCGCCTGGATCGGCAGCTTCGAACCCTGGGCCTGTTCGACCAGCCGGATGATCTGGGCCAGGACGGTTTGTGCCCCCACGGCCGAAGCACGCACGGTGATCGCGCCCTGCTGGTTGACGGTGCCGCCCACCACCCCGCTGCCGGGCGTCTTCCTGACAGGCACCGGCTCGCCACTGAGCATCGATTCATCGACGTAGGTGTCGCCCTCGATGACGTCGCCATCCAGCGGAATGCGTTCGCCGGGCCTTACCTGGAGGACGTCGCCGACAGCGACGGCATCGACGGCCACATCGGTAAAGAGTCCGTCACGCAGGACATGCACCACCTTCGGCTGCAGGCCGACCAGCCGCTGGATCGCCTGCGACGTACGGCCTTTCGCCTTCGCCTCCAGGAATCGCCCCAGCAGGATCAGCGCGATGATGACGGCCGCCGCCTCATAGTAGACATTGACCGTGCCGGCGGGAAGCAAGGCTGGTACGAACGTGGCGATCACGGAGTAGGTGTAGGCAGCCAGGGTGCCGAGCATGACGAGCGAATTCATGTCCGGCGCGAGCCGCAGCAGCGCCGGCACGCCCTTCACGTAGAAGCGCCGGCCGGGCAGCACCAGCACCAGCGTGGTCAACACGAATTGTAGATACCAGCTTGGCGCCATGCCGATGGTGTCCATGACCCACCGGTGAATAGCCGGCACCAGGTGCGAGCCCATTTCGAGAACGAACACGGGCGCGGCCAGGGCCGTTGCCAGCAGCAGATCGCGCCTGAGCGCCTCGCGCTCGGCATCCTGCCGGGCCGACGCCAACCCGTCGGCGGCGGCCTGGGTGCCGCTGGCGCCGCCCGTCATCCTGCCACTGTAGCCGGCCCTGTCCACGGCGGCGAGCAGCGCCTCGGTCGCGGCCCCCCCTCGCACGGTCGCGCGCTGCGTTGCCAGGTTGACCGCCGCCGTGTCGACGCCGGGCACGGCCCGCAGCGCCCGTTCGACACGACCGACGCACGAGGCACAAGTCATCCCTTCGATCTCGAACTCGACCGTCTGTGCAGGCACTTCATAACCGGCTTTTACGACCGCCGCCACGAGCGCCGCGCGGTCGATGTCGGAGTTCCCGCTCGGCTCGATCACGGCGCGCTCGGTGGCCAGGTTGACGGCAACCGTGCCGACACCGGCGACCTTGCGCAGTGCCGCCTCGACCCGGCCGACGCACGAAGCGCAGGTCATGCCCTCGATCGGCAGGCTGATCGTTGCGCCGCCGGCAGTCGACGGCCTCAAATTTGCGCTATGCATATTGATTCCTTATACATTCAGTTTGCCATGCCGACACCCTACACCTTGATACGGTGGGAAGGTCAAGGCCTGCCGCCTATCGAACGCCATGGCGCGTCCATGGCATGAAGGCCCGGACGGCACGGCGGACGTAGTCGCTGTCGCTGTCGGCAGATCTTGCGGTCAAGTGTTTTCCTTCGCGTGATTGATCGAGTAGCGCGGCAGTTCCACGGTCAGGTCGGCACTGTCGACGATCGCCTGGCACGACAGCCGCGACCCCTGCTCCACGCCCCAGGCCCTGTCGAGCATGTCTTCCTCGTTGTCGCTTGCCGTGGCCAGGGAATCGAAGCCCCGTCGCACGACGACGTGGCAGGTGGTGCAAGCCCCGACCTTGCCGCACGCGTGGTCGATGTCGATCCCGTTGTCGAGCAGCGCGTCGCAAATGCTGGTTCCGGCGGGCACGTCGATCTCGGCGCCCTCGGGGGCCACTTCCGGATGCGGCAGTAGCGTGACCCTCGTCATGACGGCTCCGCTGCCGGCCTGGACGGGCGCCGATACCGCGCCAGCAGGCACTCGGCCCCGTGCGTTCCCGCGGCGGCAGGCGCCGGCCCGGCGGCGTGCTTTGCATCGCTCCGCGGCCCCGATCCGGCCCCGCCGCGTGCATCCATGGCCGGATCGTTCCCGGCGCGCTCAAGACATTCGCTCACCTTTGAAGGCATCGGCAAGGCTGTGAAACGTGGTGTTAAGTCGGACATTTGCGTCTCCTCGGATTCGGACCAGTTCACGATAAGCCTTCCCATCGCGGGAAGGTCAAGCGGCACCGTGCACGTTTCAAAACATTGCCGGATCACGCCTGTTTCAGGGATGCGGAGAGGATGGCCAGGGGGTGGCAAAAAAATAGGTTCTTCACGGATTGACGTGAAGGCGAGGCTGAAGTGAGGAAAGCGGTGAAGAAGAGATAGACTTGTTGTGCGACCAACAGTTCTTAACTCAACCCACCGCTTTCATGGCAAATCATAATCTTGA
>NZ_WNKZ01000042.1 GCF_009720835.1 Pseudoduganella buxea | reverse complement strand
CCCGCCCCGGGCCGGCCGGCAACTGCCAGTCGCGGATATCGCTTCTTGCCGGCGCCCGGGCCAGCGGCACGGCCGGCCACGAGGGTACCGGCGTGCCGGCATGGCTGTCCTGGGCCGGCGTGAGCACCACGGTGCGCCCGGCCGCATCGGTCAGGCGCAGCTGCATGCCGTCCTGGCCGAACACGTTATCGAGCACCATCTGCAGTTCTTCCGGCATGGCCAGCGGCATCGGCTGGCTGGCCAGCAGGTGACGGATCAGCACCACCTTGTTCAGCAGCGCGACGTCATCCCGTTCGGACATCTGCTGCCACAGGGCCTGGTACAGGTAGGCGCCGACGGCGACGAACACGGCTGCCGCGATGGCCGAGAACAGCAGCGCCAGGCGCAGCGCGATCGACGGGGGCCGCATCAGCTCTTGACGTCGACCGTGTAGCCGATGCCGCGTACCGTGTGCACCAGCTTGACGGAATACGGGTCGTCGAGCTTGGCGCGCAGGCGCCGGATCGCCACGTCGACGACATTGGTGTCCGAATCGAAGTTCATGTCCCACACCTGGGCCGCGATCAGCCGGCGCGACAGCACTTCGCCGCGCCGTTTTGCCAGCAGGTGCAGCAGTGCGAATTCCTTCGGTGTCAGGTCGATGCGCCCGTCCGCGCGCGTGACCTTGTGGCGCAGCACGTCGATCTCCAGGTCGGCCACGCGGATCAGCGCTTCCTCGCGCACGGGGCCGCGCCGCAGCAGGGTGCGGATGCGCGCCAGCAGTTCGGCAAAGGCGAAGGGCTTGACCAGGTAGTCGTCCGCGCCCAGCTCCAGCCCGCGCACGCGGTCGGGGATCTCGTCGCGCGCGGTCAGGAACAGCACCGGCGTGTCCTTGCGCTCGCGCAGCGTGCGCAGCACGGTCCAGCCGTCCATCGCCGGCAGCATCACGTCCAGCACGATCAGGTCGTAGTCGTGCGCCAGCGCCAGGCGCAGGCCCTCCGGTCCCGTGCGCGCCAGGGCCGTGTCGTAGCCCGCCTCCTGCAGCCCCTGCAGCAGGTGGGTGCCGGTCTTCGGTTCGTCTTCCACCACCAGTATGTGCATCGTGTTCTCCCGTCACCACAGCAGTGTGCACCATCCGACGCGGCGCCGGGATGACGAAATTGTCATCCGCGCCAGGCCCGCTACGGCTTTCGTTCGCTGCCCGGCAGGGCCCAGCGCAGGCCGCGCGTCATGATGATGGGCGCCACCGTCAGGTGGTCCTCGTCGGGAATGACGATGCTCGTCATCTCCAGGCCCGGGTAGTTGCGCGACTTCAGCGCGGCGGTGAAGGCGCGCAGGTCGCGCACCATATCGTCGTCCTTGTTGTAGCGCGGGCCATGCCGCACCGCCTCGTAACTGCCGACGGCGAAGAAGACGTTGGCGCGCAGGTCCTTGTGCGTGGCCGCGTAGGCCTTCTCCTGGTCGAACAGCACGCGCCGGTTGAACCACAGCGACGGGCTGCCCAGCACGTAGTTCTCGAACATGGACGGGTCGTTGAGCAGCATGTCCAGGCCCAGCAGCGAGCCGTAGGAGTGGCCGATGAAGGTCTTGCGGCCCATGTCGGCGCGGTAGTGCCTGGCCACGAAGGGGAACACTTCGCCGGCGATAAAGCGGCGGTAGGCGGCCGCCTCGCCGAACTTCGGTTCGCGGCCCGGCATGTCCGACACCAGCGTGGTATCGGCCGTGGCGGTGGGCGTGTAGTCGCGCCGGCGGCTGTATTCCGCCGTGTCGCCGCGGGCGTACGACAGGCCGACCAGGATGAATTCCTCGATGGCCTTGCCGCCGCGCCCGGCGCGCAGGCCGATGGCGCGGCAGACGGGGAAGGCATACGGCGCGTCGGTAACGAAGACGACGGGATAGCTGCGGCCGGACCTGGCGTACGACGGCGGCAGGCTGACATAGATCTGGTAGTCGCGCTGCAGGGCGGCCGCGCGGATGCTGCGCACCTCGGTTCCCTCCAGCACATACGGCGCGCCTTCCAGCGCGATGGTTCCGCCCTGCGCAAAGGCCAGCGCGGCGCTGCCGGCCAGGAGCACGGCCGCCGTCAGGCGCCGCATGGCGTGAGAAGTCATGGTCATCGATTCGGCGTGCAAAAAAGCTAATTATCGCCGAAACGCCGGGCCGCGACGGCGTGGCTACAGCATCAGCACCGCGTACAGCGCCTCGACCTCGTGCGCCGATTCACGCAGCACCTGGTCGAACGTGCCTTCGCCGATGGCGAAGTCGATCGTGCGCGCCGCCTGCGGCGTGGTAGCGCCGGGGCGCGTGTGCATGGGCGAGGGCACTGGTGCCAGGTCGTCCGCCAGCAGCAGGGTGTCGCCCAGGTTTTCCGGCGGCAGCGCGCGCATGCCGCCCCACATCGCGGCAATGGCCGCCATCACTGGTTCGGGCACCATCAGCCGGTCCAGCACGGCGTGGCCGATGTCGATTTCGCCGTGGCCGATCCATTCTTCCGGTTCGCCATCGAGGATGCCGGGAAATTCCGCCGCGCGCGACAGCAGGTAAAAGGCGCCCACCTCGTGCACGATGCCAGCGAACAGCGCCGTATCGGGATCGACATGGGTGACGCGGCGGGCGATCACCATCGCCAGCGCGGCCACGTGGGCCGTGTGCTGCCACAGCAGGTTGACTTTCGCCTGTAGTGCGGGATCGGCCTGGCGGCTGCCGATCTGGCGCACGATCACGGCCGCCACCAGCGACTGCAAGGTGCGCACGCCCAGGCGCTGGACGGCCGAGCGCACGCTGGAGATTTCCGTGCCGGAGCGGTTGTAGGCCACCGAATTGGCGATGGCCACGGTGCGCGCGGCCAGCAGGGGATCGGCCTGGATCAGGCGCGTGGCCAGGTCGGCGTGGCAGTCCGGGTCCTGCAAGGCTTGTTGCAGGCGGATCGACGCTTCGACATTGGCGGGAAATGCGAGTTCGCCGCGGCTCGCCTGAGCTGCGATGGTTTTGAGGGCGTCCAGTCTGTCCATCGAAAAATTATACCCAAATATTTCCGTATGGAATTATTTTGTGGCGATTTATTTCGCCGATGTTGTACGAACGCCCAGAGGGATTGCCGTGCCGGGCTTACTCCTGGCGGAAAATGGCGTCGCAGCCTTCCTGTGTGCCTTCCACTTCGCTCAGCTCGTCGACCAGTTCCAGGTCTTCCAGCTCTTCGACGGCATTGGTGAAGCTGTTGTGCTTGGTGGCGCCGATCAGGCGGTAGATGTCGCCGTCTTCGTTGCGCACACCGATCAGCAGCTTTTCCTTGCGCACTTCGTCGGTGGACGTGGTTTCCAGCAGCAGGTTGCCGGTGATTTGCTTGTCGAATTTGGCCGGCGTCACGCCGTCGATCAGGGTTGTTTTCAGCATTGGTCTTGTCGGTTGTCGTTGTTGGGTTGAGGTTCGGCGTTGAGGACGGACTTCAGGCCGCGGTCGCGCACATGCCGACCGACAGCTGCTCGAAGCCTTGCAGGCACGGCGCCAGCGGCCGGATACTTTTCAGATAGCGTTCCCCCATCCGCTGATTATAGCGCCGGGCGCCATTGCCGCCGACCGCGCAATCTCCAGTATCATAGGCAGCCGATGAAACCGGCCGCGCCCAATTTCCCGATTGCTCACCAATCCGATGCCCGTATTGTCCGTGTTGTCCTTCGCCGATGTCCTTCGCTGACCTGACCCGCCTGGCCCGGGAGCAGCCGCTGCGCGTGCTGCTGGTCGATGCCGGCGACACGGACAGCCTGTCCTGGTCCGGACTGGTCCAGCCGCTGCGCCTGGCCCAACGCCTGCTGGGCCAGGACTTCGTGCTCGACGTGCGCACCCTGGAGCAGGCCGCCAGCGCCCACGACGGCGACTGGCACGTGGCCCTGCTGGTGGCGGACGAGCACCTGCCGCGCCCCGCCGCGCCCATGCTGCGTGCCGTCATCGAGCGGTGCCGCCAGGCCGCCTACTGGGGCGGCGTCGGCGGCGCCGTGCTGTGGCTGGCCGATGCCGGCGTACTGGGCGGCATCCGCATTGCGCTGCCGTGGGCCCTGTATGCCGACACCGAGGAAATCACCGCGCGCGCCATCCTGACGCCGCACCTGTTCGAGATCGACGGCCGCCACCTGAGCTGCTGCGGCGGCGCGGCCAGCATCGATTTCGCGCTGACCCTGATCGAGGCCCTGTGCGGCGCCGGCGTGCAGGCGGCCGTCAAGGAAACCCTGTGCATCGACCGCGTGCGCAGCGCCGACGAACGCCAGCGCGTGGCCCTGCAGGCCCGCTTCGGCGCGTTGCAGCCGAAACTGTCCGAGGCCGTCACCCTGATGGAAGCCAATATCGAGGAGCCCCTGTCGACCGACGACATCGCCAACCTGGTCGGCCTGTCGCGCCGCCAGCTGGAACGCCTGTTCAAGCAATACCTGGGCAGCCTGCCGTCGCGCTACTACCTGGAGCTGCGCCTGCAGCGGGCCCGCCAATTGCTGTTGGAAACTAACCATTCCATCGTGCAAGTCGGCCTGATGTGCGGCTTCTCCAGCGGCTCGCATTTTTCCACCGCCTTCGGGACCCTGTTCGGCAACACCCCGCGCGAAGAGCGCCAGCGCAAGCTCGCCGCCGCGTAGTTGCCGAAAAAATGGGGACAGACCCCATTTTTCGGGAAACTATTGCCTCGATACAGGGGACTGTCCCCGGTTTTTTCGGTTTTTTTTGTTCCTGATGGAATTTGAAAAACCTTGTCGCAGATTCAAAAGAGTTTTAGCATCCCCGCTTTTACAATG
Organism: Pseudoduganella buxea; assembly: GCF_009720835.1. Classification (GTDB taxonomy): domain Bacteria; phylum Pseudomonadota; class Gammaproteobacteria; order Burkholderiales; family Burkholderiaceae_D; genus Rugamonas; species Rugamonas buxea. The sequence continues at coordinate 44,740 of NZ_WNKZ01000042.1, read as the reverse complement.
CTGTACACCCGCAGCGGCTCTGCTGCGGCCGTACCTCTTAACTCGATGGGGATTGCCATGAACGCCAAGCTGGATACGACTGTTACCACCCGCCCTGTCACCAGGCAGACTTTTGACGAAGTGCTCGTGCCGACGTATGCACCCGCCGCGATGGTACCCGTGCGTGCTTCCGGCCTGGACCTGTGGGACCAGAGCGGCAAGCATTACCTGGACTTCACCTCCGGCATCGCCGTCGCCGCGCTGGGCCACTGCAATCCCGTCGTCGTCGAAGCCCTGACGCGCCAGGCCAATACGCTGTGGCACCTGGGTAACGGCTACACCAACGAACCCGTGCTGCGCCTGGCGCTGGCGCTGACGGAAGCAACCTTCGCCGACCGCGCCTTCTTCTGCAACTCCGGCGCGGAAGCGAACGAAGCGGCCTTCAAGCTCGCGCGCAAGCACGCGCACACCAAGTTCGGCCCGCACAAGTCGCGCATCGTCTCGTGCTTCAACTCCTTCCACGGCCGTACGCTGTTCACTGTTTCCGTCGGCGGCCAGTCGAAGTACACCGAGGGCTTCGAGCCGCTGCCACCGTCGATCGACCATATCCCGTACAACGACATCGAAGCGGCCCGCGCGGCCATCGGTGACGACGTCTGCGCCGTGGTGGTCGAGCCGGTGCAGGGCGAGGGCGGTGTCATGCCCGGCAATCCCGAATACCTGAAAGAGCTGCGCGCCCTGTGCGACAAGACCGGCGCCATCCTGATCTTCGACGAAGTCCAGTGCGGCATGGGCCGTACCGGCTCGCTGTTCGCCTACATGGGCTACGGCGTCACGCCGGACATCCTGACCTCGGCCAAGGCGCTGGGCAACGGCTACCCCGTCGCCGCCATGCTGACGACGGAAGAACTGGCGCAGACGCTGTCGGTCGGTACCCACGGCACCACCTACGGCGGCAACCCGCTGGCCGCCACCGTCGCGCTGACGGTGCTCGAGACGATCAACCAGCCGGCCTTCCTGGCGCGCGTCAAGGAAGCGAGCCTGTACCTGATCGACAAGCTCGAGGAAATCATCCGCGACTACCCGCAGGTGTTCACCGCCGTGCGCGGCGCCGGCCTGCTGCTGGGCATGGTCGTGGGCGAGGCGTTCAAGGGCCGCTCGAAGGACATCCAGCGCGCGGCCGAAGCCGAAGGCCTGATGGTGCTGATCGCCGGCCCCGACGTGCTGCGCCTGGCGCCGGCGCTGATCGTCACCGACGCCCAGATCGACGAGGCGGTGCGCCTGCTGCGCAAGGGCCTGGATACCCTGCTCGCGGCCAAGTAAGCCGCCGGGCTGCGGCCCTGCCTTCCCGTCGTCCGGCGCCGCAGCCAATGCCGCCGGGCGCGGTGGGCTTTTCCATTGAAATTGAGGAGTCGATATGTACGTCGTCCGACCGGTGGAAGCCGGCGATATTGCAGCCCTCGAAGCGCTGGCCGCGGTCACCATGCCGGGGGTGCATACCCTGCCCAAGACGCGCGACAAGATCGAGCAGGCCGTCGAACGCTCGCTCGCCTCGTTCGCCGCGCAGGTCGATATCCCCAGCGAAGAATCCTACCTGTTCGTGCTGGAATCGCTGGCCGAGCGCAAGATCGTCGGCACCGCCGCCATCTTCGCCTCGGCCGGTTCGAACGGCACCTACTTCTCCTTCCGTAACGACGTCATCCAGCAGGTCTCGCGCGACCTGAACATCAGCCACAGCGTGCACGCGCTGACCCTGTGCTCGGAACTGACGGCGTATTCGCAGCTGTCATCGTTCTACCTGGACGCCTCGGTGCCGGAAGGGCCCGCGCCGGCGCTGCTGTCGCGCTCACGCCTGCTGTTCGCCGTGCAGCAGCCGCAACGCTTCGGCGACCGCTTCTTCGTGCCGCTGGCCGGCGTCACCGACGAACACGGCGGCTCGCCGTTCTGGGACGCGCTGGGCCGCAAGTTCTTCAAGATGGACTTCCTCGATGCCGAGCGCACCATCGGCGGCGCCCGCAACCGCACCCTGATCGTCGAACTGATGCCGCACTACCCCGTGTACGTGCCGCTGCTGCCGGGCGACGCGCAGGCCGCCATGGGCCAGATCCATCCATCCGGCGAGCAGGCCTTCGACCTGCTGACGGAAGAGGGCTTCGAGGCCGACGAATACATCGACATCTTCGACGGCGGCCCGATCCTGCAGGCGCACAAGCACGCGCTGCGTACCTTCACCGGCTCGCAGACGCTGCGCGTGCGCACCAGCCTTGACGCCGCACCGGCCGAAGGCCCGTTGTACGACTACGCCATCGCCAACAACGCCGGGCCGGGTTTCCGCGCCGTCACCATCGCCAGCGCCGAGCTGGAAGGCTGTGAAGCGGTGGCCCTGAGCCCGGAAATCCAGGACATCCTGCGTGTCGCCGACGGCGACAGCGTGACCTGCGTGCGGCTTTGACCGCCCGACCGTACCGAAAGAATCGAGAACATCTATGCTAGTTGTCCGCGCCATCAACGAGAACGACCTGGATGCCCTGTACAGCATGGCCACGCAGGTCGGCACCGGCATGACCACCCTGAAGCCGGACATGCAGATGCTGGGCGACCGCCTGGCCACGGCCTGCGCCTCGTTCGCCGAAACGATCCCGCCGGAACAGCGCGACTACATGTTCGTGATGGAAGACACCAGCAACGGCCGCCTGGCCGGCGTGTGCGCCATCAAGGGCGCGGTGGGCCTGACGGAACCGTTCTATAACTACCGCATCGGCACCCTGGTGCACTCCAGCCGCGAACTGAACGTGTTCACCAAGATGGACACGCTGTACCTGTCGAACGACCTGACCGGTTCTTCCGAACTGTGCTCGCTGTTCCTGCATCCCGACTACCGCCAGGGCCACAACGGCAAGCTGCTGTCGAAGAGCCGCTTCCTGTTCATCGCCCAGTTCCCCCACCTGTTCACGCAGAAGATCATCGCCGAGATGCGCGGCTACCAGGCCGAGGACGGCAGCTCGCCGTTCTACGAGGGCCTGGGCCGCCACTTCTTCAAGATGGACTTCCACCACGTGGACGACCTGACGGCGCTGGGCAAGAAGTCCTTCATCGCCGAACTGATGCCGCGCCAGCCGCTGTACATCGACTACCTGCCCAAAGAGGCGCAGGACGTGGTGGGCGCCGTGCACAAGTCGACGGCGCCGGCGCGCCGCCTGCTGGAGCAGGAAGGCATGCACTATGAAGGCTATGTCGACATCTTCGACGCCGGCCCCGTGCTGCAGGCGCGCGTGTCGGAACTGCGCGCCATCCGCGACAGTGACCTGGCCGTCGTCTCGCCGGACACCGACATGACGCATGCCTGCGCGCCGGCGCATCCGGAACCGACCCTGGTATCGAACACGATTCTGAAGGACTTCCGCATGATCGTCACGCAGGCCACGCCCGTCAACGGCGCCATCGACCTGTCGACCCTGGACCAACAACTGCTGCGCTGCCATGCCGGCGATACCGTGCGCACGCTGCCACTCAATGTGAGGAAGAACAATGTCTGAACAAGCCCTGAGCAATTTCATCAACGGCCAATGGAAGGCCGGCAGCGGCGTCGAACTCGTCACGGTCAATCCCGCCACCGGCGCGCAGACGTGGGCCAGCCGCGAGGCCACCACCGCCGACGTGGCCGAAGCCTGCCAGGCCGCCCGCGATGCCTTCGAAGCCTGGGCCTTCCTGCCGTTGGAGCAGCGCATCGCCATCGTCACGAAGTTCCGCGACCTGCTGAAGGAAAACAACGAACAGCTGGCGCAGCTGATCGCCGAGGAAGTTGGCAAACCCATGTGGGAAGCCCGCACGGAAGTGACGACGATGGCCAACAAGGTCGATATCTCGATCCAGGCCTATGGCGCGCGCACCGGCGAGAACCACGCCAAGGTGGCGGACGGCGAAGCGGTGCTGCGCCATCGTCCGCACGGCGTGTTCGGCGTGTTCGGCCCGTACAACTTCCCCGGCCACCTGCCCAACGGCCATATCGTTCCGGCCCTGATCGCGGGGAACACGGTGGTGTTCAAGCCGAGCGAATACGCGCCGCGCACGGCCATCAAGACGGTCGAGCTGTGGGAACAGGCCGGGGTGCCCGCCGGTGTCGTCAACCTGGTCAACGGCGGGCGCGAGACGGGTGTCGCGCTGGGCCAGAACCAGGACATCGACGGCGTGCTGTTCACCGGCAGCAGCCAGACCGGCGCCGCGCTGCACCGTCAGTTCGGCGGCCAGCCGGGCAAGCTGCTGGCGCTGGAAATGGGCGGCAACAACCCGCTGGTGGTGTGGGACGTGCAGGACATCGACGCCGCCGTCTTCATGGCGATCCAGTCGGCCTTCATCTCCGCCGGCCAGCGCTGTACCTGCGCGCGCCGCATGGTGGTGCAGACGGGTGCTCAAGGTGATGCCTTCGTCCAGCGCCTGGTGCAGGTGGCCTCGCAGATCGTTGTCGGCGAGTCGCATGCCGAGCCGCAGCCCTTCATGGGCCCAGTGGTGTCCGCCGCCGTGGCCGACAAGCTGCTGCAGGCGCAGCGCGACATGGTCGCCAAGGGCGGCAAGCTGCTGCTGGAAATGCAGCAGCTGCAGCCCGGCACCGGTTTCGTCTCGGCCGGCATCGTCGACGTCACCGACGCACAAGGCATCCCGGACGAGGAATGGTTCGGCCCCCTGCTGCAGATCTACCGCGCCGACGATTTCGACGCGGCCCTGCGCATCGCCAACAACACCGAATTCGGCCTGGCCGCCGCGCTGCTGTCGAACGACGCGGCGCTGTGGCAGAGCTTCCAGGTGCGCGCCCGCGCCGGCATCGTCAACTGGAACCGCCCCACCACGGGCGCGGCCAGCTCGGCGCCGTTCGGCGGCGTCGGCAAGTCCGGCAACCACCGCCCCAGCGCCTATTACGCGGCCGACTACTGCGCCTACCCGGTCGCCTCGATCGAGAACCGCGCCCTTGAAATGCCGGCCAAGCTGTCGCCCGGCCTGACCTTCTAAGTGACTGCCATGAGCGCACGTGAATTCAACTTCGACGGCCTGGTCGGGCCGTCGCACAACTACGCCGGCCTCTCGTTCGGCAACGTGGCCTCGTTCAACAACGTCAAGAGCGCCTCGAATCCGAAGGAAGCGGCCCTGCAGGGCCTGGCCAAGATGCGGGCGCTGGCCGCGCGCGGCTTCGCCCAGGCCGTGCTGCCGCCGCAGGACCGGCCCAACTTCCGCCTGCTGCGCAGCCTGGGCTTTACGGGCAGCGATGCCGACGTGCTGGCCCGCGCATTCAAGGAATCCCCGGTGATCCTGGCGTGCGCCTACTCGGCCTCGCCCATGTGGACGGCCAATGCCGCCACCGTCAGCCCGTCGCGCGACACGGCGGACGGGCGCGTGCACTTCACGCCGGCGAACCTGAACAACAAGCTGCACCGCGCGCTGGAACACGTGCAGACGTCGCGCACCTTGCGCGCCATCTTCGGCGATGAACGTCACTTCGCCGTACACGACACCTTGCCGTCGACGCCGGCCTTCGGCGACGAGGGCGCGGCCAACCACACGCGCCTGGGCGCCCACCACGGCGCCGAGGCGGTCGAGCTGTTCGTCTACGGCCGTGTCGAATTCGACCCGCAGGCGCCGGCGCCGAAGCGCTTCCCGGCCCGCCAGACGCTGGAAGCGTCGCAGGCCGTGGCCCGCCTGCACGGCCTGGCCGACGCGCGCACCGTATTCGTGCAGCAGAATCCGGACGTGATCGACCAGGGCGTGTTCCACAACGACGTCATCGCGGTCGGCAATGCCGATGTGCTGTTCTATCACGAGCAGGCTTTCGCCGACGAGCAGGGCGCGCTGTTCCAGCTGCGCCAGGCCATGGCCGGCGTCGATGCCGAGCTGACCCCGATCCGCGTCGAGACAAGCATGGTGTCGGTGCAGGACGCCGTACACAGCTACCTGTTCAACAGCCAGCTGCTGTCCAAGGCGGACGGCAAGATGGCGCTGGTGATTCCCCAGGAATGCCAGGAAAACGCCGCCGTGGCGCGTTACCTGGAAGGCCTGGTCGCCAGCGGCGGCAAGGTCGACGAACTGATTCACTTCGACCTGCGCCAGAGCATGCGCAACGGCGGCGGGCCGGCCTGCCTGCGCCTGCGCGTGGCGCTCGACGAGCGCGAGGCGCAGGCGATGCACCAGGGCGTGGTGATGACGGAAGCGCTGTATCACACGCTGGTGGCCTGGGTCGAGAAGCACTACCGCGACCGCCTGGCGCCGCAGGACCTGGCCGACCCGTCGCTGGCCGTCGAGGTGCATGCCGCACTGGAGGAACTGTCGCGCATCCTCGGCCTGCCAGGGCTGTATGATCTGTAAGTTTGCAATTCTTTGACCCAACCCCAGATAGGGTCGAGCGATCCTCGGCCCGATCGGCACACGTCGCCCCCGGCCAGCCACAAGCCCAGGCCGCGCGAACAACAATTATTGGAGAAGATCGATGACCAAAATGCCACAAGACCTGCGTAAAGAGACGCTGGATCTCGTCAATGCCGGCAAGCCGGCCGATGGTAGCCAGGAGACGGGCCAGGCCCGGGCGCTGATCGCCGCCTGGCTCAAGTCGCTGGACGATGAAGACCTGGCCGACACCTCGCCCGACAGTCTCGCGCCGGTGCTTGTGGAAGGCTTCTCGCAGGCCGCGCAGCGCCGCGCCGGCGGCCCGCAGATCGCCACCTTGCGTTACGCGGACGGCCGTGGCGGCATGGCCACCGCGCTGCTGATCCTGAACGACGACATGCCTTACCTGGTCGATTCGATCGTCATGGCGCTGCGCAAGCAGAAAGTCGTCGCCAGCGGCGTGCTCAATGCCGTGCTGCCCGTCACGCGCGATGCCAACGGCACCGTGACCGCCGTCGGCGAAAGCGGCAGCAAGCTCGAATCGTACGTCCTGTGCCTGCTGTCGGAAGCGCTGGAGCACGCGCCCCTGCAGGAGCTGGTGGCCCGCATCGAAATGGTGGCGCGCGACGCCGCCGTCGTGAAACGCGACCTGGGCGCGATGAAGGACCGCTTCACCGCCGTCGCCACCGCCGCCGCCGCGCAGGGCGAGGAGGGCGCCGAAGCGGCAGCCTTCCTGCAATGGGCGCGCGACGAAGGCTTCGAAGTGCACGGCTATGCCTACTACCACGTCAAGCCGGGCGTGAAGGAACTGGAACGCGACCTGCCAAGCCGCATCGGCGTGCTGCAGGACACCGCCCACCCCGTCTATGGCACCTGCCTGGCCAATATCCCGGGCGACCTCGATACCTTGGCCAAGCGCGCCCACGTGCTGTCGATCGTCAAGGCCGACGTCGGCGGCACCCTGCACCGCGACCAGCAGCTGGACTTCATCGGCGTGCGCGCCACGGACGCCGCCGGCAACCTGCTGGGGGAACACTGCTTCATCGGCCTGTTCACCCGCGCCGCCAACCTGACGCCGCTGGCCCGCCTGCCGTTCGCGCGCGGCCGCATTGCGCAAGTGCTGAAGATCGCCAACCTGCGCCAGGAAGGCTTCCGCGCCGAGAAATTCATCGAGATCCTGGAATCGCTGCCGCGCACCGAAGCGCTGGAAGCGGACCCGGAGTGGCTGGCCGAAGTGTGCGGCTCGGTCGTGTCGCTGTACAAGCAGCCGCGCACCAAGGTGTTCGCGCGCCGCGACGTCTACTCGCGCCACCTGAATGTGCTGGTCTACCTGCCGCGCGAGCGCTACAGCGCCACCGTCGCCAATGCGCTGTCGCGCGCACTGCAGGAAAGCGCCGGCGCCACCAATGTCAGCTCGCAGACCCTGGTGGCCGACGGCCCCCTGGCCCGCCTGTACCTGATCGCCCACGCGGCCCGTTATCCGCTCGACCTGGAAAGCGATATCCAGCGCCCGCTGCTGTCGATCCTGGACGGCTGGCACGACAGCTTCTCCGAGCTGGCCGATGCCGTGCCGGACGAGCCGCTGCGCAACGACCTGCGCCGCCTGTGCTCGACCCTGCCGGTCGACTACGTCAGCGCCACGTCGCCGGCCGTCGCCTTCCATGACCTCGACACCATCCTGCGCAACGGCGCCGATGGCCGCGTTGCGGTGCGTGTCGAGATGGCCACGGAAACCGAGCCTTCCACCACCATCCGTATCTACTCGGTCGACAAGGTGCCGACCCTGTCGTCGATCCTGCCGGCCCTGCACAACGCGGGCGTACTGATCGACCGCGAGCGCTCGCATTCGATCCGCACGGCCGACGGCAAGCGTCATTACGTCACCAGCCTGACGGTGGACGCCGCCAGTGCCGCCAAGCTGGGCAAGGACGGTGTGGTCCAGGTGGCCGAACACCTGTTCGGTGCCCTGTTCAACGACGACGTCGAGGATGGCCGCCTGAACGGCCTGGTGGTCGAGGGCGGCCTGCACGCGCGCCAGGTGCAGCTGGTGCGCGCGTACATGAGCTACTGGCGCCAGACCGGTACCCAGTTCTCGGTGCGCTATATCGCCGAAAGCCTGCGCCGCCAGCCGTCCATGGTCAAGCAGATCGTCGACGCGTTCGAGCAGCGCTTCGATCCGAAACTGGACGACGGCCAGCATGCCTCGGCGCGTGACGCGCTGACGGGCCTGAAATCGCGCCTGGCCACGATCAACCACGCCGACACGGAAGTGATCCTGGCCGCGCTGATCGACCTGATGCTGGCGACGGTTCGCACCAATTACTTCCAGGATGCCGGCCAGGGCGACAAGATCATCTTCAAGATCGATACGAGCAACCTGGCACTGGTGCCGGAGCCGCGCCCGTACCGCGAGATCTACGTGTTCTCGCGCCGCTTCGAAGGCGTGCACCTGCGCGGCGGCCCGGTCGCCCGCGGCGGCCTGCGCTGGTCCGACCGGATGGAAGACTACCGCACCGAGGTGCTGGGCCTGGTGAAGGCGCAGATGGTGAAGAACGCCGTCATCGTGCCGGCCGGCGCCAAGGGTGGTTTCGTCTGCAAGCAGATGCCCGCCGGCGCGCCCCGTGAAGTCATCGCGGCCGAAGGCGAAGCCGTCTACCGCCTGTTCATCGCCAGCCTGCTGGAAGTGACGGACAACCGCGTGCTGGGCAAGATCGTGCCGCCGGCCGACACGGTCCGCTACGACAACGACGACCCCTACCTGGTGGTGGCCGCCGACAAGGGCACGGCAACCTTCTCCGACATCGCCAACAGCATCGCCGTCAAGCGCGGCTTCTGGCTGGGCGACGCCTTTGCCTCGGGCGGCTCGAACGGTTACGACCACAAGAAGCTGGGCATCACCGCCAAGGGCGCGTTCGAAGCCGTCAAGCGCCACTTCTACGAGATGGGCCACGACATGAACACGACGCCGTTTACCGTCGTCGGCGTGGGCGACATGTCGGGCGACGTGTTCGGCAACGGCGTGCTGCTGTCGCGCCAGATCAAGCTGCTGGCCGCGTTCGACCACCGCCATATCTTCCTGGACCCGAATCCCGATACCGCCACCTCGTTCGCCGAACGCCAGCGCATGTTCGCGCTGCCCCGCTCGTCGTGGGAAGACTACGACAAGGCGCTGATCTCGCAGGGTGGCGGCGTGTTCCCCCGCTCGGCCCGCAGCATCGAGCTGTCGCCGGAAATCCGCGCGGCCCTCGATATCGCCGAGACCAGCCTGTCGCCGGAAGAGCTGATGCACCGCATCCTGCTGGCTCCCGTCGACCTGTTCTACAACGGCGGCATCGGCACCTACATCAAGGCGTCGACCGAAACGCACGCCCAGGTCAAGGACCGCGCCAACGACCATATCCGCGTCAACGGCAATGAGCTGCGCTGCAAGGTCGTGGCCGAAGGCGGCAACCTGGGCGCGACCCAGGCCGGCCGCATCGAGTTCGCGCTGACGGGCGGACGCATCTTCACCGATGCGATCGACAACTCGGCCGGCGTGGATTGCTCCGACCATGAAGTGAACGCCAAGATCTGGCTGGACGTGGAAGTGAACGCCGGCCAGCTGACGGAAGAAGACCGCAACCGCGTGCTGAACGACATGACGGGCGATATCGAGCGCCTGGTCCTGCGCGACAACACGCAGCAGACGCACCTGCTGGTGCGCGAGCAGCAGGCCCAGTCCGAGGGCTGGGTGCAGGACGGCTATGCAGCGCTGATCGCCAGCCTGGAAGAAGAGGGCGCCCTGTCGCGCGAGCTGGAGCAGCTGCCGACGGTGGCCGAACTGGCACGCCGCAAGACCGACAACCGCGGCCTGACGACGCCGGAACTGGCCGTCGTCATCGCCAACGTAAAGAATCGCTACAAGCGTACCCTGTCGGCGCTGCCGCTGACGGAGGAAAGCTGGGCCGAATCCGTGTTGAAGCCGTACTTCCCGGACCTGCTGGTGGCGACCCGTCCTGCATTGGCGCACCCGCTGGCCAATGCCATCCTGGCCACCGTGCTGGCCAATGAAGTGGTCAACCGCTGCGGCCCGCTGATGCTGCGCCGCCTGGCGGCCGAGCACAACGTGCCGGAAACGGACGTGATCCTGGCGTGGGGCCAGGCCTGGTCCGCGCTGAACCTGGCGCCCGTGTTCGACACGCTCGACGCCGACGCGCTGAACGTGCCGCGCGACGTGTCGATCAAGGTCGATGCGCGCACCCGCGGCATGCTGCGCGCCGTGATGGAAGGCGTGCTGGCGGTGCCGAAGGAGCAGTTGCGCGGTGCCGAGGGCATGGCCGAACTGAAGCGCCTGTTCGCCGAACCGTCCATGCTGGCCAAGCTGATGCCGGCCGACGGCAAGTGGGAAGCGGAAGGCCAGCCGGCCCTGCGCACCGAGTTCGTCCAGGCGTGGAAGACGGTCGATGCGATCGAAAGCGTGGCGGCCTTCCTGTTCGCGGCACTGTCGGTCAAGCGTCCAACCGGCATGGACCTGCCGGGCTTCATCCACATCGGCATGACCTTGCGCAGCAAGGCCGGCATCGATGCGCTGGAGCGGGGCCTGAAGCTGCCGGCGACGAGCCGGTCGCAGGAACAGCTGCGCAGCTACGCCCAGCAAGCCCTGCGCCGCACGCAGCAACGCCTGCTGGCGCAAGTGCTGGCGGCGGCCGGTAACGGCGGCGACGCGGCGGTGGACGCCGTCGTCGGTTCGCTGAACCTGCCGACGTTCGCCGTGCCGACCGACCTGGAACAGGCGATGCTCGATGTCTGGACCCTGTCGGAAGCAGGTAACGCGCCGCTGGCAAAGGCAGCCTGAGATGGTGCAAGCTGCTGGAGCACTGCCCGAGGCAGTGCGCAGGCTGGCCGAAGCCGACTTCGATGACGTCGCCCGCAGTTTCACGGGCGCCGGCTTCGATGTCGCGCAACCGGCCGACGGCATCCTGACCATCCGCCGCAATGCCACGGTGCGTGGCGAGCGGCCGGCGGTTCTGGTGTCGGTGGGCGTGCACGGCGACGAGACGGGGCCGATCGAATTGACGGCCTACCTGCTCGATGCGCTGTCGCGCGAGCCGCAGGCGCTGGCCGTGGACCTGATGGTCTGCGTCGGCAATATCGGCGCGATCCGGGCCGGCAAGCGCTTCATCGATGCCGACCTGAATCGCATGTTTCGGGTCGAACGCGGCGCCCTGTCTGGCACCGCCGAAGCAGCAAGGGCCGACGCGATGGTCGCCGCCACGGCGGCCTTCTTCGACGGCACCGGGCCGCAGCGCTGGCACCTGGACCTGCACACGGCGATCCGGCCGTCGGTCTACCCCACCTTCGCCATCGTGCCGGACCTGATCGAAGCAGGCGCCCGCCGCGCCCTGGTCGACTGGCTGGGCGAGGCGGGCATCGGCGCCATCATCATGAATCCGGAATCGGTGGGCACCTACAGCTACTACAGCGCCGAGCACCACGGCGCGGCCGGCACGACGGTGGAACTGGGCCGCATCGGCACCCTGGGGCAGAACGACCTGTCGCAGTTCGCCGCCGCCTCGCACGCGCTGGACCGGCTGCTGCGCGGCATGCCGGCGCCAGGCACGGCGTCGCAACCGCATGTGTACAAGGTCGCGCGCAACATCATCAAGCTGTCGGACGCCTTCACGATGGCCTTCGGCAAGGACACGCAGAACTTCACGCCATTAAGGAAAGGCGACGAAATCGCCCGCGACGGCGACACCGTCTACACGGTGCAGCACGACGAAGAGCTGGTGGTCTTCCCCAATCCGGACGTCCGCATCGGCCTGCGCGCCGGCCTGATGATCACCCGCGCCGACTGATCCCCCGCCACCACTGCCCAGCTCGTGTCCATGTCGGGGTCTGACCCCACGGTGGACACGGTCTCTGCTGTAAGGTGGAGCAAAACGAAAGCCGCCCGAGGGCGGCTTTGTCGTTGGCGCGGGCGAACTTGGGTCAGACGGCGGACTGTTGCGCCAGCAGCGCCTGGGGCTGCTGGCGGGGCGGCTTGGCCTTCGACGGCGCCGCTTGCGTTTCGGCCGCGGCGGCCGTGGCAGACGATGCCCGCGCGGCCGTGGCCGGGACAGGCGACGAAACTGTGACGTACCCGGCCGGCAGCCCGGCAGCGATACCGGTATCGACAGCGACATCCACGCTCGCATCGACACCCGCGTCGACACCCGCGTCGGCGCTGCGTCCCGCAGCGGGCAACCAGCGCACGATTGCCACCGTGGCCACGACGCTGAACAGGATGACGGCGACGGCGGCGCCCGCCATCAGCGGGTGGAGGCGCGCGGAGGTGGTCGGGATCTTCTGGTGCAGCATCATGGGAAACTCCACGTCATGTTTGGTATTGGGGTAGTGCAAGATTAACGATTTGATTATCCGCAAGCTAGCATTTGGCTGTATCAAAAGTAAGCATCTGTAACGGGGTCCGGTAACTGGACAGGTGCCCGGTGCAAAACCTCGTTACACTCCTTCCTATCGAACAGGGAGGAAATATGAGCAGGTTGTTCTCGCCGTATGCGCTGGGGTCGGTCCAGCTGAAAAACCGCATCGCCATCGCACCGATGTGCCAGTATTCCGCCGTCGAAGGCCTCGCCACGGACTGGCACATGATCCACCTGGGCCACCTGGCCCTGTCGGGCGCGGCGCTGCTGATGCTGGAGGCGACGGCCGTGTCGCCGGAGGCACGCATCTCGCCGGCCGACCTGGGCCTGTGGTCGGACGGGCACCAGGGGGCGCTGGCGCCCGTCATCGCCGCCATCCGCAAGTATTCGCCCATCGTGCTGGCCGTGCAGCTGGCCCATGCGGGCCGCAAGGCGTCGTCGGCCGTGCCGTGGGAAGGCGGCGCCAATATCGCCCCGGGCCCGGTGGGCTGGCAGACAGTGGCGCCGTCGGCCGTACCCCATGCCGAAGGCGAGACGGTGCCGCTGGCGCTGGACGAGGCCGGCCTGCAAAAGGTGAAGGACGATTTCGTCGCCGCCGCGCGCCGCGTCCATGCGCTGGGCATCGAGGCCATCGAGCTGCATGCGGCGCACGGCTACCTGCTGCACCAGTTCCTGTCGCCGCTGGCGAACCGGCGTACCGACCGTTACGGCGGCTCGCTGGAAAACCGCATGCGCTTTCCCCTCGAAGTCTTCGACGCCGTGCGCGCGGCCGTGCCAGAGACGGTGGCGGTGGGCGTGCGCATCTCGGCCAGCGACTGGGTCGACGGCGGCTGGGACGTGGAACAGAGCATTGCCTTCGCCAATGCATTGAAGGAGCGTGGCACGCACTTTATGCACGTCTCCAGCGGCGGCATTTCGCCGCTGCAGAAGATTCCCGTCGGGCCCGGCTACCAGATCCAGTTCGCCGCGCGCATCCGCGAGGCGACCGGCCTGCCCACCATCGGGGTCGGCCTGATCACCGAGGCCGAACAGGCCGAGTCCATCATCCTGCAGGGCCAGGCCGACATGGTGGCGCTGGCGCGGGGCATCCTGTATGACCCGCGCTGGCCCTGGCATGCTGCGGCCAGGTTGGGCGCGCAGGTTGATGCACCGCCCCAGTATTGGCGTTCGCAGCCGCGCGAATACAAGGCGCTGTTCGGCGACACGCAGCTGGGCCAGCGTTAAAAAAGCTGCCATGAACGACCTCCGTCCGCCCGGTCACCAGGCGCCGCCGCAGGCGCGGCGCTACGACCTGCTGATCTTCGATTTCGACGGCACCCTGGCGGACAGCTTTCCCTTTTTCCTGCAGGTGTTCGACACGCTGGCCGACACGCACCGCTTCCGCCGGCTCGAGCGCGACCGCATCGACGAGCTGCGCGGCTTCGACCTGCCGCAACTGATGCGGCACCTGGGCATGCCGCGCTGGAAGCTGGTGCCCGTGGCGCTGCAGTTTCGCGCGCTGATGGCCCAGAGCATCGCCAGCATCCGCCTGTTCGACGGCATGCGCGAGCTGCTGCGCGCCCTGGCCGCGCGGGGTGTGCGCCTGGCCATCGTCTCGTCCAATTCGGAAGCGAACGTGCGCGCCGTGCTGGGCGAGGATGCGCGGCTGTTCTGCCACTTCGAATGCGGTGCCGCGCTGTTCGGCAAACGGCGCCGGCTGCGCCGCGTCGTGCAGGGCAGCGGCGTGCCCGACGAGCGCGTGCTGTGCCTGGGCGACGAGGTGCGCGACATCGCCGCCGCCCATGCCGAGGGCCTCGACTTCGGCGCCGTCGGCTGGGGTTATTCGAAGCCCGAGGCGCTGCTGGCGCATGGGCCGCGGCTGATGTTCGGCAGCGTGGCCGACCTGCAGGCAGGGCTGGTGTCGCGCGCGACCGACGGTTGCTAATTTTTCTCCACCACTTGTCATTCCAACCAAAAATTGAGTAGGGATGTGATCGGCTCTGGCCCTATAATCGTCAGGTTTTTTTACCGAAATCGCGATAGCAGGGCGGCGGCACAAGCGCCGCAACCGCCAACACCCGAAAAGGAATGCCTGTGAGCCAAACGCTGGTCCAGAAACTGACCCGTACCAAGCCCGTCGATGTCGCCGCCGAAGACGATCACCCCGCCCAAGCCGGCGGCCTGACGCGCTCGATCGGCCTGTTCCCCCTGACGATGATCGGCGTGGGCGCCACGATCGGCACCGGCATTTTCTTCACGATGGTCGAAGCGGTACCGAAGGCCGGTCCCGCCGTCATCCTGTCCTTCCTGATGGCCGCGCTGACGGCCGGCCTGACGGCGCTGTGCTACGCCGAGCTGTCGTTCCGCATCCCCGCGTCGGGCTCCTCGTATTCCTTCGCCTACGCCACGGTGGGCGAGTTCCTCGCCTTTATCATGGCGGCCTGCCTGCTGCTCGAATACGGGCTGGCGGCCAGCGCCACGGCGATCGGCTGGTCCGACTACCTGAATAACTTCCTCGGCAATGCCTTCAACTGGCATATACCGACAGCCTTGCGCTCACCGATGATCGTCTCGACCCAGGATGGCGTCGTGTTCAATATCGGGCACATGAACCTGCCGCCGCTGATCCTGGTGACCTTGTGCGGCCTGCTGCTGGTCAGGGGCACCAAGGAATCGGCCACGATGAACGCCGTGATGGTGCTGGTCAAACTGGCCATCCTCGTGTTCTTCGTCGCCATCGCACTGCAGGGCTTCGACATCAACAACTTCAAGCCCTTCTTCAAGCCGGAAAGCGCGGGCGGCCTGGCCGGCCATGCCGGCATGGCCGGCGTGACGGCCGCCGCGGGCACCGTGTTCTTCTCCTTCATCGGCCTCGACACGGTGGCGACGGCCGGCGAGGAAGTGCGCAACCCGAAGCGCAACGTCCCGCTGGGCATCCTGGCGGCGCTCGTCATCGTCACCGTGTTCTACCTGCTGGTGGCGGTGGCCGCCGTCGGCGCGCAACCGGCCCATATGTTCGAACACCAGGAGGCTGGCCTGGCCGTCATCCTGCAGAACGTCACGGGCAAGGCCTGGCCCGCGCTGGTGCTGTCGGCCGGCGCCGTCATTTCCGTGTTCTCCGTGACACTGGTGACGATCTACGGCCAGACCCGCATCCTGTACGCCATTTCGCGCGACGGCCTGATCTCGAAGGTGTTCCACAAGGTCGATGCACGCACCGCGTCGCCGGTCGCCAACACGATGATCGTCTGCGTGGTGGTGGGCCTGGTCGCCGGCTTCGTCGACGCCACCTTCCTGTGGGATATGGTCAGCATGGGCACGCTGACGGCCTTCATCGTCGTCTCGATCGCCGTGCCGGTCATGCGCCGCAAGGAACGCGCACTGGGCACGTACAAGAAGGGCGGTTTCCGCGTGCCATTCGGCCCCTACCTGATTCCCGGCCTGTCGGTGCTGGCCTGCCTGTACATCATGAAGGACCTGTCGCACACCACGCGCGTGATCTTCGCCATCTGGATGGCCGCTTCCGTGCTGACCTACTTCGCGTACGGGATGCGCCACTCGCGCCTGAACAAGGGCTGATATGCGCATCGCCGCCATCGCCCGCCACACCCTTCTTGCCACCGCCGTCTTCGGCGGGGCGCTGGCCCAGGGGGCCGAACCGGCGCCGCGGGAATACAAGGCCGTCGCCCTGTCCGGCAACGGCGAACGCATCGTCGCGCTGGAAAGCGCAGGCGGTCCGGGCGAGCAGAAGTCCCATGCCGTGGTGGTGGTGCGCGACGCCGCCACGGGCCGCATCCTGCACCAGTACGATCCGTGCAGCCACTGCAGCTACGACCGGCCCGGCTGGTCGCCGGACGGGCGCAGCGTGGCCTTTATCGGCAGCGAGCCAGGCAGCGCGGCGCTGTACGTGGCGACGGGCAGCCGCGCCCGGCCGCTGGCCACCGTCAAGGGCGTGGCCAACTCGGCGCGCTGGTCGCCGGACGGCAGCCAGGTGGCGCTGCTGGCCACTGTCGGCGCCTCGAAGGAAACCGGCGCCACGGCGGCCGGTGCCCGGCTGGTGGGCGAAATCGGTTCGCGCGACGATGCCCAGCGCATCGCCACCGTGGCCGTGGCTGGCGGGCGCCTGAAGCTGCTCTCGCCCGAGGACACCTTCATCTACGAATACGACTGGGCTCCGGACGGCAAAGGCTTCGTGGCCACCGGCGCCAAGGGCAACGGCGACAACAACTGGTGGGTGGCCAAGCTGGCCCACGTCGATGCGGCATCGGGCGCACTGCGTGTGATCGCTTCGCCGTCGACGCAGCTGAACATGCCGCGCGTGTCGCCGGACGGGGCCACGGTGGTGTACATCGGCGGCCTGATGAGCGATTTCGGCGCCATTGGCGGCGACCTGTACACGGTGCCGCTGGCGGGAGGCGAGCCGAAGAACCTGACCCCAGGCTTCAAGGGCTCGTTCAACGGCGTGGCCTGGAAGGCGGGCGGCATCGTCGCCACCGCGCTGATGGATGACCAGTTGGCGGCGCTGACGGTCGACGCGGCCAGCGGCGCGACGAACAGGCTGTGGTCCGCCGCCGTCACGGCCAACGGCTCGGACGGGCGCTTGTCCTTCAGCGCCGACGGTGCGATGGCGGCCGGCGCCGTCGAGGACTTCACGCAGGCGCCACGTCTGGTAGCCGGGCGCCTGCCGCAAATGACGCCCATCACGCGCGACAACGACGCGCTGGGTGCCCAGGTCGCCGTGCAGAACGTCGGCTGGACCAACGAAGGCTTCACCATGCAGGGCTGGCTGGTGGGGCCGCGCCAGCCGGTGGCCGGCAAACGGTATCCGATGATCGTGCAGGTGCACGGCGGGCCGGCATCGGCCGTCACGCCGCGCTATATCGCCGCAGGCGATACGGGCAACCCGCTGGTGCGTGACCTGGTGGAAGCGGGCTACTTCGTCTTCATGCCGAATCCGCGCGGCAGCTTCGGCCAGGGCCAGGCGTTCACCCGGGCCAACCGACGCGATTTCGGCGGCGGCGACCTGCGCGACATCCTGGCCGGCGTGGACGCAGCCGCGAAAGCGGCGCCGGTCGATCCGCAGCGTCTCGGCCTGATGGGCCATTCGTACGGCGGCTTCATGACGATGTGGGGCGTCACGCACAGCCAGCGCTTCAAGGCCGCGGTGGCTGGCGCCGGCATCGCCAACTGGATCAGCTACTACGGCCAGAACGGCATCGACCAGTGGATGGTGCCCTTCTTCGGCGCCACCATGTACGATGACCCCGCCATCTACCGCCAGCTGTCGCCGCTCGAATCGGTCAAGGTGGCGAAGACGCCCACCTTCATCTACGTGGGCGAGCGCGATGTCGAGACGCCGGCGGCCCAGTCGATGGAGTTCTGGCACGCGCTCAAGGCCCTGAACGTGCCGACCTCTCTGGTGATCTATGAAGACGAAGGCCACGGTATCCGCAAGAGTGCGCACCAGGTGGACCTGCGGCGGCGCACGGTGGCGTGGTTCAACCGCTATCTGTAGCACCACTGAGGGTAGAGAGCCCGTAATGACAAAGAGCCGGCAATGCCGGCTCTTTTCATTGGCGCGGTCCGTTACGGATCGCGGTTGCGAGCTTAGTCGCGGTTGGCGAGGCTGCGCAGTTCGGCGGCCTGGTTCGGCGAGAACTCGTCGAACTGGCGGGCAAAGTGCAGCAGGCCGGCGCGGTCATGCACGCTCGGCTGCGAGGCGCTGCCGTGCGAGGCGGCGGCGGTGGCCGGTGCCGCGGCGACCAGGGCACGCAGGAAATTCATGGCGGCGCGGCCGACGTTGTCGAGATAGCCGCCCGTGGCTTGGGTGGTGATGATAGCGGTGGACATGGCAGACTCCTTTTGACCGGTTGATCGTTTTGACCTTTGATGCAGTGCAGTATAGGTCTGGCCGAGACATAAATAAACTTTTGATTTGTGATGTTCGGCATTCACAAAAAGTATATGTCCGCCGATCTTATTGAATTTCCCACAGGAAATTCGTATATCTGTTCATGCGTCATTCATATATCTGGGCACCGTTGCAGCGGCGCCAGTGTGGCCTCTTTGCGCTTGACTTCGCCACCTGCCGGCGTAGAGTCGGAGAGCGCAGCAGATCCTTCACCTTTGCAAGGAGTCGATATGAGCATTGTCCGCCGTCTGGCGAGCAGTTTTCTGTGGGTGGGGTGCCTGGCCGGGCCGGCGTCGGCGACGGCGAACCTGGGGGGCATCGTCACGGCCTTGTCGGGGTCCGGCCAGTGCAGCGACACGCACAGCGTGCCGGGAACGACGGCGCAGGACAGCTTCGCTCTCAGTGCCGCCACCGCCTGCGCAGGCGGCAGTGCCGGCGGCGCGGTGCACGCCGATGCGGCTACCGGCACGGGCGGCCTGTCCGGCCATGCCACCGGCAGCTCGGCCATCGCCGGCAGCAGCCAGGTCGCGGCGCAGCTGCAATACATGGACCAGTGGCGGATCGACGTCCCCGCCGGCACCGCCATCGGCAAGATCGGCATTCCGGTCGTGCTGACCATCGAAGGCTTTGTCGCGCCCGGTTCCGTCAGCGGCTTCAATCGTTACTTCGACTATGCGCTGGCGGTGCGCGACCTGTATTCGGCACCGATTCCCGACCCGCCTTTCCATGCCATGTTCGGCACTTACGGCAGCGTCACCGCCACCGGCACGTTCCGGGAAACCGTCACGGGCTTCGTCAACTTCAATTATTACGGTCCGGGTGCCGCGCTGCCCACCATGGCCGAGGTGACGATGACGTTGGGGATGCCGGGCCTGCAGGAAGGCCTGGTCGACTTCGGTCACACCGCGTCCATCGCGCTGGTGCTGCCGCCCGGGTATGCGGCCTACACGTCGTCCGGACTGCTGCTGGACTTCGCGCCGCCCGTGCCGGAACCGGGCAGCCTGGCCATGCTGCTGGCCGGCGCGGGCGTCGTGGCCCTGGCGGCCCGGCGCAGGCGCCTGCTCATTCGTGCTGCGAACTGAGGGCGCGCCACGCTAAGATGGCGGCATCGATCACGCTTCGGGAGCCGTCATGCTGGACCAGGACATCACCGCCCGGCTGTTGCCGTGGTCAGACCTCGTCGCCGCCCTGGGCACGGCCGTGATGGAGCTTGCCGCCGGCCATATCCACTGCCCGCCCCGACAGGTTGGCGTGCTGCAGCGCGAGGGCGTGCTGCTGTCGATGCTGGCCACGGCGCCCGACCTGGCCATCCACAAGCTCATCGCCGTCGTGCCGGACAATCCGGCGCGGGGCCTGCCGACGATTGCCGGCCAGGTCAGCGTCATCGACGGCGGGACCGGTGCCGTGCGGGTCGTGCTCGACGGCGCCACCGTCACGGCACGCCGGACCGCCGCGCTGTCCATGCTGGGCATCGCCACCTTGCTGGGCCGCGCGCCCCGCCATGTGCTGCTGGCCGGCACCGGCACGCAGGCCCGGCACCACGCGCTGGCGCTGGCCGAGCTGTACCCGCAGGCGCTGCTGGGCGTGGCCGGCCGCTCGGCCGAAGCGGCGGTGCGCTTCTGCGCGGACCTGGACGGCATCGATGCGCGGCCGGCGCTGCTGGCCAAGCCCGAGCCGGACGTGGATGTCGTCATCACGTGCACCACCAGCCGCGAGCCCGTGTACCTCGACGCGGCGCGGGCGGGCCGGCTGGTGATCGCCGTCGGCGTGTTCAAGCCGGACCAGGCCGAAATCGGCCCGGACACGGTACGCGCCAGCCGGATCTATGTCGACGACGCCGCCGGTGCAAGCCACGAGGCGGGAGACCTGATCCGCGCCGGCGTCGACCCTGCCAAGGTGCATGCGCTGGCCGCGGCCATCGGGCGCCTGCCGCAGGCGGACCGGGAAGCGGTGCTGTTCAAGACGGTTGGCTGCGCCGCCTGGGACCTGGCGGCCGCGCGCGTGGCGCTGGCGACGATGGCGGCCGAAGGCTTCATGGACGCCTGAACAGGCGCCCGCCGAACATCACGCAGCCCAGCGCCGCCACGATCAGCGCGATGCCGGACCATTGCCAGGCCGTGATCGATTCGCCCAGCACCACCATGCCCGACGTAATGCCGACCACCGGCACGCCCAGGCTGAACGGGGCCACGCGGTTGGCCGGGTAGCGCTTCAGCAGCGACGTCCACAAGCCGTAGCCGACGATGGTGGCCATCCAGCCCAGGTAGGCCAGCGCCAGCCACATGCTCCACGGCGCGTCCACCCATGCCCAGCGCGTGGCGGGCGGATCGAAGGCGAGCGACAGGGCGATGAAGGGCAGGATCGGCGTCAGGCTGCTCCACACCAGGAAGGCCAGCGGATCGAAGCCGGGCGCGGCCTTCTGTGCGAGCCGCACGACGATATTCGACGCGGCCCACATGGCGGCGCCGGCCAGCACGAGGAGGAAGCCCGCCACCGTGGTTTCCGTGGCCAGCGCGGCCGCGCCGACATAGTTCATGCCGAAGCAGACCAGGCCCAGCGCGGCCAGGAACAGCCCCGCCAGCAACTGGCGGCTGGGCCGTTCGTTCAACAGCACGAAGCCATACACGGCGGTAAAGAAGATCTGCGTCTGCAGCAGCACGGAAGCGAGCGAGGCGGACATGCCGACCTTCAGCGACAGGAACACGAAGCCGAACTGGCCGACGCCCTGGAACAGGCCGTACATCAGTATCCAGCGGACCGGCAGCGCGGGCGGGCGCAGGAACAGCACCAGCGGCAGCACGGCGAAGACATAGCGCCCCGCACCCAGCTGGAACGGCGTCAACTGGCGCAGGCCGTATTTCATCGCGACGAAATTGGTGCCCCAGATGACGACGACGGCCAGCGCGGCCAGCAGGTCGCGGCCCGTCAGCGCCACATGGGCGCTCCCTGAATTGCTCATGGTGATACCGGATTCCTTTCGCGCGGCGAGGAGTCACCGACGAAACGATTCTACGCGATGCACCGGGGGCCCGCTGGCGCGGGCCCCGCCTTCACGCCTGCACGACGTTGCGTTCGATGGCTTCGCTGTGCACGATGATTTTCTCGGCGTCGGCCTGCAGCAGGCGGATGCGGCGCTGCACGACAGGCCAGCCGGACCAGTTGACCGAGCCGGTATCGGCATGCGCCGGGACTGCCGGCGCGCCGGAACCGGGCATCGTGACGCTGACGCCATGCCGGGCCAGCGCTGCCGTCAAGGTATGGCAGACCTGCCGGTGGCTCACGGCCAGCATCGCATTGACCTCCTGCGCCGGGATGTCCGTCACGTGGCGGCGCAGGATCGCCCGCAGCGCCGCCACGTGCGCCACCAGCAGGTAGTTCTGCACGATGAAGAGGTTGATGTCCTCCACGGCGCGCTGCTTGCTGGCCGGTTCGTCGAGCATGCGCACGAGCGCGGCCGACAGGCCGGCCAGGCTGTCCATCAGTCCCTTGCGCTGGATGCGGTAGGGGAAGTCGTTGCGGCACTTCCCCTGCAGCAGTTCGAAGCTCGCTTCCATATAGCGCAGGTTGGCCGCCAGCACCTGCTGGATCAGTTTCGGCAGCGACTGGTATTCCCAGCTGGCCAGCACGAAGCTGAACACGGTGGCGATGGCCGCGCCGATGAAGGTGTCGACCAGGCGCTCGGTGATGACGTTGTCGCTGCCGCCGGCCGCCAGGTGCATCTGCAGCAGGATCATGATCGAGACGGCAATGGCCGTGTAGCGGTAGCGCAGGTAGACGAAGGTGGGCGTGGCCACGGTGGCGACGATCAGCACGGCCAGGATGACGGCCGGGTAATCGAACCACTTCAGGATCACCGCCGTGATGACGCAGCCGATGACGGTACCGATGATGCGGTCGCCCCGGCGCTGCTTCGTCATCGAAAAACTGGGCCGCAGGATGATGACGATGGTCAGGATGATCCAGTAGTTGTGCGCCGCATACGGCAGCAAGGTGCCGATGGCCAGCCCGACGGCGATGGCCATCGCCACCCGCAGCGAGAAGCGGAAGATCGGCGAATCCATGCGCAGGTGCGACAGCAGCACCTGCAGCTCGTACTTCTGCTGCGACAGGAAGGGCTGCATGTCGGCGTCGCGCCAGAACGGCGTGCTGTCGTAGGCCTTCTGGCTGGCCACGTGCAGTTCGCCGATCATGCGTATGATGGCGCGTACCTTGTTGCGCTGGGCGCGCAGCACGGCCAGTGCCTCGTGCTGCGGCTTGCCGGCGTCGATGCGCGCCTGCAGCACGGCCAGTTCCGCCTCGATCGCTTCCAGTTCGGGGGCGTAGCTGATCTGCGCATAGGAAGCGAGCTTGCGCGTGACGGCATACGCCACCGATTCGATGTCGCGCGCGGCCTTGAAGGCCAGGTCGTGCAGCGATTTCAGTGCCGGCGAATCGACCAGGTGCACGCGCAGCTGGGCGTAGTCCGTGTGGGTCGACAGGATCAGCTCATACAGGTCGAGCATGCAGACGTGCACCTGCACGACAATGGCGTCCTTGCGGTTCTGGTGCGCGCGCAGGATCAGGTCGCGCGAGGCCTGCTGGCGGTCGGCCAGCAAGGCCTGGTGGCGTACCAGCTTGTTGAACTGCTCCGTCAGGTTGTAGCGGGTGTCGTAGAAATCGGCCTTGATGTCGATATACGCGGCCAGCTCGAACAGGGCCTCGGCCAGCACCTGCTGCTTGATGCGGTGGCGCAGCAGCCAGGAGATCGCCATCGCATAGGCCAGGTAGGCCAGGCCGCCCAGGGTGAACAGGCCGGCATGCGTCAGCGCCTGCAACGGCGCCATCTGGTGCTCCATCGACATCGTCATGATGAACAGGGTAGCCAGCTGCAGCGGCATCGACTTCTTCCCGTACACCACCATCATGCTGGCGAAGAAGCTGAGCAGCACGAGCACCACCATCAGCAGCCAGAAATAGGGCGCGCACAGGCTCACCACGAGAGTGACGATGCTGCACAACAGTACCGACGCCAGCATCTCGTTGAGCTTGTGGCGCAATGGGCTGGGCAGGTCCATCAGCGCCGTGCACAGCGCGCCGATGCCGACCGACATGGCCGTGTGCATGTCGGAGACGGCCAGGGTCAGCCAGATGATGCCCACCAGGCCGGCGCCGAAGCGCAGGCCCAGGTGGAAATAGTGACTGTAGAAGAAGGTGCGCGGGTTTAATGCATAGTGCATCGGTGAGGACCCGGCCATCTCACGCGATCGACAGGATCGGGTAACGGCGCCATTCCGGCTCGGCGTGGGCCGCGCAGTTGTGCAGGATAAACTGCAGCACCGCGTCCTGGTCCGACAGCTTGTCGGGATTGGCCTCCTTCCAGGCGTCGAACCTGGCCTTCAGTTCCGGCTCGGTGCGCAGCAGCTCGACGGCCAGGTCCTCGAACACGTAATCGGAAATGGCTTCCTTGCGCTCCAGGACGGCGTTGAAGAAGCCCCAGCGGAAGAAGCTGTCGTGGCCCTGCGGCTCCAGCGTCTCGACGGCGTAGCGGGCATTGTCCTGGTCCAGCGGGATATACCAGTCGCCGGCGGCCAGCGTGAAGCTGCCCGTGCGCTGCTCGACCTGCACCTCGTCATGGAACATATGGCCTTCGTATGCCGTGGCGCGGGTCGCCAGATCGCCCAGCTGGTAGTAGCGGGCCGTGACGGTGGTGGGCGCTTCGATGCGCGTCATCTGCACGCCGTTCCACTGCAGCCGCTCGATCACTTCGCGCCAGGCCTGCGGCACGATATACGCCTTCGGTGCCTGGACCACGGTATCGGCCACGAAGTTGCTGTAGTACGGGATGTCCTTTTCATACGGCTTGCTGCGGTCGTACGACAGGCGCGTGTAGTTCCCCAGCACGCTGGGGTGGCGGCGCGCTTCATAGCCCTTGAAGCGGAACGTGGTGGGACGCGCTTCGTCCAGCTTCCACGTCACGGGCCACGCGGCCTGGCGGCGCTGGCTTGCCTTCGCCTCCGCGCGCAGGGCGCGAATCCGTGCGCCATGCTGCACGGTGAAGGCCATCGTCACCTCGACCAGGGTGCGCATCGATGCATAGCGGTCCCGGTAGGGCTTGAGCATATGCGTCTCGGGCATGAAGCCGATGATGTTGTGCAGGGTCGTAAAGCCGGTCGAGAAACGCGGCACTTCGAGGAATTCGACGATGCCGTCATCCGGCGTTTCCGCGATCGGGTTGACGTAGGGGCAGGTCGGCCAACCGCGCGCATCCATCTCGCTGAAGATATGCGGCAGCATGGTGTCGCGCAGGAAGGGTCCCAGGCCGCTGCCCAGCTTGTCGGCCTGGGTGTGGATCAGGGTCATCGTGTAGCTGTAGTCGGCGCCGTTCGACGTATGGGTGTCGACCATCACGTCCGGGTCCCAGGCCGTAACCAGCTGGTTGAAGAAGCGCGCGTTCAGGGTGTCGCACTTGATGAAGTCGCGGTTCAGGTCCAGGTGGCGGCTGTTGCCGCGAAAGCCGAACAGCTCCGGGCCGTCCTGGTTCGGGCGCGACGTGCTGGCACGATTGAGGCAGCCGTCGACGTTGTAGACGGGGACGAACAGCAGCACCGTGTCGCCCAGCGCGGCCAGGCGGCTTGGGTCGAAGCACAGGTCGCGCACCATGGCCATGCAGGCGTCGATGCCTTCCGGTTCGCCCGGGTGGATGCCGTTATTGTTGAAGAAGACCGTGCGGCCGGCACGCTTGATCTGCTCCCGGTCGAACACGCCGTCCGCGCTGACCACGCCAACGTGCAGGGGAATGCCGCCGTCGGACACCCCGGCCTGCTCGAACTTCAACACCCCGGGAAAGCGCCGCGCCAGGGTTTCGTAGAAGGCGATGCAGTCGGTCCAAAGGGTGGTCTGGTTCTGGTTGCCCCGTTCGTAGGGCGTCGGCAGTTCTGGGTGCATGGTCTGGATCTCAGGAGCAAGGGGGAAAAGCGGCGCGCCGGGTAGGCTGCCGGGTGTGGAATTGTAGCACTGCAGCATGGGCCGTTCCGCCTGCGGGGGGGCGCCGAAACGGCGCGCCGCCACCGCTTGCAAGGCGCTTGCGACGCCTCTTTGCGCCAGCTCGCATCGCCGTCCCGGGCACCGTGCTATCACGGCGGCTGGCATATCACCCGAGGGCGTCCGATGAAGTGCTCGATCCTTGCCGGCCTGTTGGCCGCGGCCTTTTTCCATCCACTGGCGGTGGCCGGCGACCTGTCGCGTTACCGGCTGACCCTCCCGGCCGGCGCCGGCGCGCGCGAAGAGGGCGGCGCCATCGTGTTTTCCAACGCCGCCGCGGCCGAAGTGCGGGTCGGCGCCCTGGTGGTGGCGCTCGACCCGCCGGCAGACGTGCCCTTCACGGCGGACCTGATCCTGCTGTCGCGGCCGGGCCAGGCCTTGCCGGCCACGCGGCACGCGATCCCCGTCGTCGCGCCTGCTGGCACGGTGACGCAGACGGGCGCTGAACCGGTGTACGCGCTCGACACGTGGCAGGCCCTGACGGTGCGCAAGGGCGCGACGCTGCTGCGCATCACGGCCCTGCCGGACCCGCGCGGGCACGGCGCCGCCCCGGCCGCGCTGACGGTGATGCTCGATTTTGGCGAACCCTGCCGCATCCTCGTGCACGGCGAGACGCTGGGGCTGCGCGAGATCGAAGGCATCCCCCGGCATTTTCCCGGTGCCCGCCTGGCGCTGCTGCGCGACGAGGGCGAACCGGTGCTGCTGGCCGTGGACGGGGCCCAGGCCACGCTGCGGCGTGGGCTGCGCGGTGAAGTCCACCGCTTCGGCACACCTTCCTGCCGCTGAGCTTAGCGCTTTGCGTTGGCCTCGACCCACTTGGCAAACGCGGCGCCGAAGGTGGTCAGCAGCTCGCGGGTCTGGTCGTTGTTGACGGTGCCGTCGTCCGCCAGGAACTTGGCCGAGCCGCCGATGTACATTTCCGGGCCGGGCTGCACGGGCGAGTTGAGCGCCACCATGGTCTGGCGCACGTGGTGGTTGGCGCCAAAGCCGCCGATGGCGCCGGGCGACTGCGACACGACGGCCGACGGCCGGCCGTCCCAGATGCTCTTGCCCCAGGGGCGCGAACCGACGTCGATGCCGTTCTTCAGCGCGCCGGGGATCGAGCGGTTGTATTCGGGCGTGACGAACAGCACCGCATCGGCGCTGCCCAGGGTGGCGCGAAACGCCGTCCAGGCGGCCGGCGGCGTGCCCGCATCGTCCAGGTCCTGGTTATACAGGGGCAGGTCGCCCAACTCGACGAATTCGCATTGCAGTTCCGGCGGCAGCACGGCGGCGATGGCGTGGGCGTATTTACGGGTCAGCGATTCCTTGCGCAGGCTGCCGATCAGGACAGCGACTTTCTTGGTCATGGCGGTGGGCTCCGGTGGTTGCAATGATATGGAATATGCAATGTACCTCATGCCGCCGAAGCGTGCAGGCGGCAACGTTCAGCCTTCGGAAACCACCGATTCCTCGGACATCGAACGCCAGTCCAGGTTCACGTTGTGAACTTTTCCATAGCGGGCGGCGATATCGACCACTTGCCTGTGCGGATGCCTGTATTTCTGATGATCCGGATTGGACGCGGCGATCAAGGTCAGGTCAGGCGATGCCGGCAGCGTGTCCAGGAGGCCATGCAGGGTAATCCGCTCATCATCGTAGTTAAGGCGGGAGCCATGATGCGGCAGCATCAACGTCGACGTCAGGCGCAGTTCACCTCCGTAGTGCTCGACGAATGCTGCCAGGTCGGCGGGCTTCCCCAGATGTGCGTCGCCCATTCCGAGCCAGCCGACGGCGCGCGTCAGATAGCGGTGGCCCGCTTCATGCTGCGTCAGGCTGGTCCTTCTTTGAAACCACTGCCGCGGCCCGCCGCCGATGCCGGCAGGGCCGGAGTACAGACACAGCGAGCTGCTGTTGTAGTCGTGCAGAGCGGGCAGCTCCTTGTACAGGAGCTTGAGCAGCGCATTGACGGTGATGCGTTTTCTCACCGTTGCGTGGCCGGCGTGGCTGGCACGAAGCGCGGCATTGGCGTCAGCCTGCGAGACCGGCGTTTCCAGCGCCGCCTGGATACCGTCGGTAAAAGTCCTGCCAGCCCTGGTGCCCAGTTGGGCGAGGTCATCGATTGCATGACGCAGGCCGGCGAGCACAGGCAGGTTCCACAAGTCGGCGACGACCTGCGGTGTCGCCCATTCCTGGGAATAAAAGCGGAACGTCCAGTCCAGCCGGTGCAGGTGGATGGACCTGGCGTCGGACAGAATCGCGCCGCGACGGGCTGGCGCCAGGGCCTCCTGCCACGCCGGCGTCAGGAAAAAACCGGACGGCGGCGGCAAGTCGTGCGGCGCCAGGTCTTCCAGGTTATCCAGGGACCGCACGGCGTCGTTTCCCGGCACGTTCCTGTTTCGGGCGATGATGATGGGGCGGCCGTACGCACCGGAGTAGAGCCGGCCCGCGATCCGGACCGACTCCAGCCGCTCATCGGCAATGGCGCCAGCACTCTCGCCGACAATTTTCAGCAGCATCATGAAGACGCTGTGGGCCAGATCGACGTGCGGCAGGAATACGTTCGCGAACCGGATGCCTTTTTCTTCAAGCCGCGCGATGCCATTGATATGGTCTTCATCCAGGTGTGAAATGACGAGCCAGTCATGCGCCAGGGGATATGCATCGACGATGCTGTCGATAATTCGGCTTCTGCGCTCGGCCGTACCGCCGCCGCAGTCATAGACGACGGAAAAGCGGCGGCCGCCGGCCCGCAGGATTGCAGTGTGAAAGCCGCCCTGGCCGATCGCATGCTGTGTGCGTTCCACGGTAATTCGTTGCATGAATAGTCGCTTTCCGGAAAAAGAACGGGGCTAACTATATCGCTTTTGCCAGGCACCAAAACTCACCAAAAATAACGAGGAAGAAGCGCGGCCGCCGATGGCGCCGGTCCGAAGACCGATGCAGCGGGCGAAAAAAAACCACGCCCGAAGGCGTGGCTGCATGCACAACGTAAAACGGTCGAGGCCGGGCGATTACTCCGCGCCCATTTCCTTCAGCAGGTTGTCGGCCTTGTCGACGTGCTTCATATTCCACAGCATGTAGCGCAGGTCGACCTGGATGTCGCGCGTGTTGGCCTTGTTGAAGTCCCAGTCCGAGATGATCGAATCGAGCGTGCCGTCGAAGGCCAGGCCGATCAGTTCACCCTTGGCGTTCAGTGCCGCCGAACCGGAGTTGCCGCCCGTGATGTCCAGCGTGGCCAGGAAGTTGACCGGCACGGCTTTCAGCTTCGGATCGACGAACTTGCCGAAGTCCTTGGCCTTGATGGCGGCGAGCTGGGCTTTCGGTGCGTTGAACTCGCCCTGGCCGGTGGCCTTGGCGGCCACACCCTGGACGGTGGTGAAGGCGGTCCAGGCGGTACCGTCGGCGCCGTGCGGGCGGCCGGCGACATTGCCGTAGGTGACGCGCAGGGTGCTGTTGGCATCCGGGTACACGGCCTGGCCGCGGCTCTTCATGAAGGCAATCTTGGCCTTCATGTAGCTGCCGTAGGCCTGCTGCAGCTTGCCGCCCAGTTCTTCCTCCTCCGCTTCGTCCTTCATGAAGGCGTCGAAGGTGGCGACGGCAGCCTTGATGAAGGCATCGCCGCTGGCCTGGAAGTCGGCCGGCTTCTTGTCCAGCCATGCATTGCGCTCGGCATCGACACCGAGCTTGCTGCCGGCGTACAGCTTGTCCAGCGCGGCCGACAGTTCGGCCTCGCTCATGCCGGCCTTGATGCCCAGTGCCGCGTTGAAGGCGCTCTTCTGCTCGGCCGCCGGTTGCGCCAGGTAGTTCTTCAGGTGGTGCATGACGAGGGCCTTGTCGACCTTGGCGTCATAGGTGCGTACCAGCGACGCCACGCGGGCCTTGATGCGGGGCAGGTCACGCGTCTGGTAGCCGGCCTTGCGCTCGGCGTCCGGCTTCTGCGACTCGACCGACAGGCGATACAGCATGGCGGCCGTCGACAGCAGTTTCGGCTGGGCGTAGCTGAAGTTGAAGTTGGCCTTGACGGCGGCATCGCGCTCGGCGATCAGGTGCTCGACCTTGCCGATGTCGGCGGCGAATTCGGCCTTGCGCTTGGCATCGGCGTTGACCCAGGCCTTCAGCTCTTCGTGCTGGGCCGTCTTGCGCGCCAGGAAGTCGCTGCCGGCATACGAGTCCAGCATGCCCTGGCGGTTCTTGTAGTAGTTGTTGATGCTGGCGACCTGGCCGGCATACTTCAGCGCCGTGTCCTTGTTGTCCTTCGTTTCGCGGTCGATGATGGCCAGCGTCTCGCCCGACGCCTTGACGAAGGCCGGGTACAGCCAGTCGAAGGTGAACTGCACTTCCGACGGCAGGCGGTGGCGGTTGGTGCGGCCCGGGTAGCCCATGGCCATGACGAAGTCGCCTTCCTTGACGCCTTCCCTGGCCAGCTTCAGCACGTGTTTCGGTGCGTACGGCACGTTGTCCTTGCTGAAGTCGGCGGCCTTGCCGTCCGGGCTGACATAGGCGCGGTAGAAGCCGTAGTCGCCCGTGTGGCGCGGCCACATCCAGTTGTCCGTGTCGCCGCCGAATTTGCCCACGCCGGCCGGTGGCGCGTGCACCAGGCGCACGTCGCGGATTTCCAGCTGCTTGATCTGGTAGAACTCCAGGCCGCCGTAGAACGACGGCACGGTGCAGCGGTGGCCGGCGTCCTGTTCGCAGGCGGCCACGAGGGCCTTCTGGTTCTTCTCGATCGCGTCGCTGCGCGCCTTACCGGACAGTTTCGCCACGTCCGGCGTCACCACCTTGGACGTGACGTCGATGACTTCCTTGGTCACGAACACGCGGGTGCCCGGCGCGGCCGGCACTTCCTCGGCCAGCGAGCGGGCCACGAAGCCGTTGGCCAGCAGGTCCCGCTCCGGCGTGGAGTTCTGCGCCACGCTGTCATACACGCAGTGGTGGTTGGTGACGACCAGGCCCTGTGGCGACACGAACGAGGCCGAGCAGCCGCCCAGGCTGACGATGGCGCCACCGGGGAATTCGGTCAGCTTGGTCAGGCTGGCGGGGTCCAGTTTCAGGCCGGCGGCCTTGAGCTGCTTGGCGATCTGGGGCAGTTGCTGCGGCATCCACATGCCTTCGTCGGCATACGCGGACGTGGCGGACAGGATTGCAAGCGCGAGAAGAGTTTTTTTCATGCGAGTCTGGATGAGTGGTAAAGGCAGGCAGGCGTGGCGACGTGCCAGCCCGGGCACGCGAAGTATCCGGTTCACGTAGCGATCCGTCAATTGCAAATTTTGCCCTGAAAACTGAAGGAAATTCGGCGTCGGGATGCTGCGTCGCAGCAATAAGCTGGAGAAAGGCCAGACGTGAAAAAGCCAACGCCGCGGCGTTGGCTTCGGGTACGACCAGGTAGGACGTGTTTCTTAGCGCGCGCGACCGCGGAACACGAGGTTCACGATGGCCAGCAGGATGACTGCGCCGAGGAAGGAGACGAGCAACGACAACGGGCTGAAGTCGTCAGCATTGATGGTACCCGTACCGAACAGAGGCGAGAGCAGCCAACCACCCAGCAGTGCACCGACGATACCGACAACCACGTTCAGGAACATCCCTTGTTGGGCGTCCGTTTTCATCACCAGGCTGGCGAGCCAGCCAATAATGCCGCCGATAACGATCCAGATAATAAAGTTCATGCTCATTCCCCTTATATCGTTAATTGAGAGACCGGGCAGGTTGCCCTGCCGAGAAAAAAGTGTATGCGCCGCCGCAGGGCTGGTCCGTGCGCCAGCGAACGGAGAACCGGTTTCTGTTGGATGGCACCTGCCGGGTGGAAAACATGCCTGCAGGAACGCAGACTGTATGGTGCGGAAACGTACAGAAGGCCAGCGGTGCGGGGGGTATCGTGGACCGGTATCCCCAACCACTAGAAAGGAATTACCATGAACAACGAGACAAAAAATTCCCGCTTGGTAACCGGCCTGTTCAACGACCGTGAGAGCGCCGAGCGTGCCTATCAGCACGTGACGTCGCGCGGCTACGGCAAGGACGACGTCAATGTGCTGATGTCGGACGACACCCGCAAGCGTCATTTCGGCAGTGAGACGGCGGACACGGAATTGGGCAGCAAGGCTGCCGAAGGCGCGGGCATCGGTGCCGGCGTTGGCGGTGCCATCGGCGCCGCACTGGCCGCCGTGGCGGCCGTGGGCACGACCCTGGTCCTGCCGGGCCTGGGCATTGTCGTGGCCGGTCCCCTGGCGGCGGCGCTGGCCGGTGCCGGTGCAGGCGGCGTCACGGGCGGCCTGCTGGGCGCGCTGATCGGTGCCGGTATTCCGGAAGAACGCGTCAAGCATTATGAAGAAGGCCTGAAGTCGGGCGGCATCGTCATGGGCGTCAATGCCCGTTCCGACGAGGACGCAGCCCATATCGAATCGAGCTGGAAAGACAGCGCAGGCCAGCACGTCATCGGCACGGGCGTCGGTGCGGCAGGCGGCGCGATGGCCGGCATGGCGGCCGGTACGCCAGGCGGCCCGATCGGCATGGCCGCTGGTGCCGTGGTCGGCGGCATTGCCGGCGGCCTGGCAGGCAAGGGCGCAGCCGAGGTGGTGAATCCAAAGAGCGGTGACGACCTCTCCGATCACCACATGGCCACCGGCGTCGGTGCCGGCGGCGGTGCCATGGCCGGCATGGCGATGGGCGCCGTGGGCGGCCCGGTCGGCATGGCAGCAGGCGGCGCCATCGGTGCCCTGGCTGGCGGCATGGCCGGCAAGGGTATCGGCGGCCTGGTCAACCCAGCGGAAGAAAAAGTCTACTGGGAAAACAATTTCCGCAACGAGTCCTACTACAACCCCGCTTACCAGTACGACGACTACGACCCAGCCTATTCGCTGGGCTACACCAGCCGCACCAACTACCGTGGCGACTGGGATACCAACGAAACCTCGCTGCGCAGCGACTGGGAACGCAGCAAGGGCAACTCGCGCCTGTCGTGGGATGAAGCGAAACACGCTTCCCGCTCGGCCTGGGACAAGGTGGAACGTGCCTTGCCAGGCGACTGGGATCGCGACGGCAAGTAAGCAATACGACTAGACGTCTGCCATTTGAGCCCGCTTTTGCGGGCTCTTTTTTTTCCGGGAGGCTGGCATGGAGCTCAACAAACGAAGCGCCCTCGTGACGGGCGCGGCAACGGGAATCGGCGAACAGATCGCCCGGCGGCTGTTTGCAGGCGGGGCGGCAGTGACGCTGGTGGGGCACGACGGCGCTGCATTGGAACGCCTGCGCGGCGAGCTCGATCCGGAAGGCGGGCGGGCACTGGCAATCGAGGCCGACGTGCGCGACGAAGCGGCAATGCAGGATGCAGTGCGGCGTGCCGTCGCCGGCTTCGGCGCCTTGCACCTGGCCGTCAACAACGCCGGCTTGACGGGGCCGCACGACACGCTGCTGGAAGACTTGTCGCTGGAAACATGGAACAGCGTCATCGAGACGGACCTGACCGGCATGTTCCTCAGCCTGAAGGCGGAACTGCCGGCCATCGTGGCCGCCGGTGGCGGTGCCATCGTCAACCTGTCGTCGGCCAACGGCATCGTCGGCGTCGCTGGCATCGGCGCCTATACGGCGGCCAAGCACGGCGTGCTGGGGCTGACACGGGCGGTGGCGCTGGAATATGCGACAAAGAAGGTGCGCGTCAATGCAATCGGCCCCGGCTACGTGGCCACGCCGCGCATGCTGGAAATGCCGCGGGAGGCACTGGACGGCATGGCCGCCGCACACCCGCTGCAGCGGCTGGCCACGCGCGAGGAAGTGGCGGAATTTGCCGCCTTCCTGCTGTCGGACCGGGCTTCCTTCTGCACGGGCGGCTTCTATCCGATCGATGGCGGTTATACGGCGCGCTAACCGGCGTGGAGAGTGGAGTGATGGGCGGCGATCTCTGCCCGGGCCGCCTCGGCCAGCGGCCCGCCATCCAGCCCCAGCGTCCGCAGGGCCCGCGCCGCCGTGCCCTGCCGGCTTGACGCGATGACGGCCAGCACGTGGGCACCCGTCAGCGGTTCCGTGGGCCGCGCGCGGGGCCAGTCGGCCAGCTGCCGCATCACCTCCTGCATCGACCCCTTGGCATGATACGGTCCGGTGGCCGGCGGCAACGGTGCCGTGTCCGCCAGCAGGGCCGGGTCCGCGCCGATGCCGGCCAGCGCGGCACCGTGCTGGGCCGCGATGGCGCCGCGCAGGCCGGCCGGATCGACACCCAGCCGGGCAAATGCCCGTTGGGCCAGCCCGTCCGGCAAATCCAGCGCAGCCAGCAGGAAGTGTTCCGGCCCCGGTTCGCGTTCGCCCGCCGCGCCCGCGTGGCGCTCGGCCGCTTCGGCAAGTATCTTGATCGTGCGCATGTCGGCAAGGCGCTGTCTGATTCGTTGCAGCATGGATTCTCCTAGGGTTGGATGAGGGGGGCCAGGCGCTTGTGGGCCGCCTGTTTCGACACGCCCAGCGCGTCGGCCACCTGGCTCCACGACCAGCCCTGGGCAATGGCCTGGGCCACGGCCAGGCGCTCCAGCTTGTCCGCCGCCAGGCGCAGGGCGACCACGGCCGCCAGCGCGTCGGCCGGGTCGGTGGGGTGGGGGAGTTGGGTGAAATCGATCATGCGTCAATCTTAGTTGACGTTTTTGGGTTCGTCAACAAAAGATGACGGCACTGGCCGAAAACTTCGTGCCTGCCGCCGACCTAGTAAAATCGAGGCAGCGCGAATCGCACCGATCCGCCATTACTGATGAAGGGGAATGACATGGCCAAGAAAGAAGAACTCGACGAGGAGACGTTGGCGTTCATCCAATGGTGCATCGAGGTGGAAGGCTTCCTGGTCGCCGGCGGCGCCACCGTCAAGGAAGCGCAGGACCATATCGAGGAACAGGTCGACTGGTTCACGGACCAGTATTGCGCCGCGTTGACGCCGGAGGAAGCGGCCAAGGAAGCGCTGGCCTGAACCGCCGCTGACAGCAAGCAAAATGCCCCGCGCAAGGCGGGGCATCGCGGCCCTGTACGGGCCGCAGTAACTTATTCGGCCGCGATGGCCTCCACCTGGATGGCCAGCTTCACTTCCGGCGCGAACGCGGGAATGCCGAAGTTCAGGCCGAAATCGGTGCGCTTGAATTCGGCGCTGGCGTCGGCGCCGCACACTTCCCGTTTCATGCGTGCATCCACCGCGCACTTGAAGCGGTTCACCGTCAGTTGCAGGGGTTTCGTCACGCCCATCAGGGTCAGCTCGCCGTCCACGGCCACCAGGCGGTCACCGTCGAACTTGAAGGACTTGCCCTTGTAGGTGGCAGTGGGGAACTTCGCCACGTTGAAGATGTCTTCCGCCTTGGCATGCGTGTTCATCTTGTCGTGGCCGAAATCGATCGACGTCGTGTCGATGACGATGTTCATGCTGCCCGTTTTCGCCGCGCGGTCCATCGTGATGGTGCCGCTGGTGCTGTTGAACTTGCCGCGCCAAAGCGACATGCCCTTGTGGTCCGCTTCGAAGCTTGGGTAGGTATGGTTCGGGTCGATGTTGTAGGTGGCGGCATTGGCGGCACCGGCCAGGGCGAAGAGGGCAATCAACAGCGTGGATTTCATCGGGTCTCCTTGGTGTAAAGCGGTTTTTATTGGCTGACGACGTGGAACTTGATGGTCACTTCATCTGCCACCATGCCGGTATCCTTCCACTCGCCTTCGCCGATATTGAAGGCCAGGCGCTTGATCGGCACGGCGCCGTCGAAGACCTGCTTGCCGCCTTCGGTCTTGACGGTGACGGGGAAGGTGACGTCGGCCGCCTTGCCCTTGATGGTCAGCTTGCCGGCCACGGTCAGCTTGCCGGCGCCGGCGTTCTTGATCGAGCTGGAGACGAAGGTGGCCTTCGGATACTGGGCCGCGTTGAACCACTCCTTCTTCGCCACTTCCTTGTTCATTTCCGCTTCGCCCAGGTCCAGGCTGGCGGTATCGACTTCCACCGTCGCCTTCGAGGTGTCGACGGCTGCCGCGTTATAGTCGATCACCACGCGGTGCCTGGTGAACTTCGACTCCACCGGCACGTTCATCTGCTTGAACACGGCCGACACGGTGGTCTTGGCCGGATCGGTCTTCAGCACGGCGGCGCCGGCTGCCAGCGATACGCCCAGCAGGGAAGCGAGCAGAATGTTTTGCGTGATTTTCATGGGGCGGAACTCCGTTTCTGGAAATAGGGAAGCATGCGTTTCAGGACATCGTCGCGGTCGACGAAATGGTGTTTCAGCGCGGCGGCGACATGCAGCAGCACGACAGCGGCCATCAGCATGTTGAGCCAGTAATGCACGGGTTTGAGCAGCTCCTTCAGGGCCGGATCGGCGCTGAAGGCGGCGGGAATCGGGAACAGGCCGAAGTAGACCACGGGCACGCCGGCCGCCGTCGTGTACAGGTAGCCCGACAGGGGCACGGCGAACATCAGCACGTACAGCAGCACATGGGTGGCATCGGCCGCCTTGGCCTGCCAGGCCGGCAAGCCGGGCGGATGCGGCGGCGGGCGGTTGGCGCGGCGCCACAGCAGGCGCAGCGCGGCCAGGGCCAGCACGGTGACGCCGGCCCATTTGTGCCAGGAATAGTATTTCAGCTTGGTGGGCGTGAAGCCGGGAATATCCGTCATTACCAGGCCCATCGTGAAGGCGCCCACGATCAGGATGGCGATCAGCCAGTGCAGCAGCATGGCCGTCCTGGTGTAGCGGGTGATGGGCGTGATGGGGGTGTCCGGCATCGCGGCGTCCTTCCTGTTTAGTACTTGTTAGAACTAAAAATATAGCAGGGAAACGCAAAGCATGCCGGTGACTGGCCCGCTTTGCGGCAGGTCTAACCTTACCGGATAGAACGCTGCCGCAACAGGTGCAGAAGTTATGGAAGACTTAAATCGTCTTGGCCAACTGGGCCGCGATGCCCGTGTAGTTCGACGGCGTCATGGCCAGCAGCAGGTCCTTCGCTTCCTGGGGAATGGCCAGCTTGCCGATGAATTCCTGCAGCGCGTCCTTCGTGATGCCTTTGCCGCGCGTCAATTCCTTCAGCTGCTCGTACGGGTTCTCGATGCCGTAGCGGCGCATCACCGTCTGTACCGGTTCGGCCAGTACTTCCCAGCTGGCGTCCAGGTCGGCGGCCAGGCGGGCCGGATTGACTTCCAGCTTGTTCAGGCCGCGCAGGCAGCTGTCGTAGGCCAGCAGGGTGTAGCCGAAGCCGACGCCGATATTGCGCAGCACGGTCGAATCCGTCAGGTCGCGCTGCATGCGCGACACGGGCAGCTTTTCCGACAGGTGCTTCAGCACGGCGTTGGCAAGGCCCAGGTTGCCTTCGGAGTTTTCGAAGTCGATCGGGTTGACCTTGTGCGGCATCGTCGACGAGCCGATTTCACCGGCCTTCAGCTTTTGCTTGAAGTAGCCCAGCGAGACATAGGTCCAGATGTCGCGGTTCAGGTCCAAGAGGATCGTGTTGGCGCGCGCGAAGGCGTCGAACAGTTCGGCCATGTAGTCATGCGGCTCGATCTGGATCGTGTACGGATTGAATACCAGGCCCAGGCGCTGTTCGATGACGGCTTTCGAGAAGGCCGGCCAGTCAAACGACGGATAGGCGGACAGGTGGGCGTTGTAGTTGCCGACGGCGCCGTTCATCTTGCCCAGGATTTCCACCTTGGCGATGCGCTCGATGGCGCGCTGCAGGCGGGCGATGACGTTGGCGAATTCCTTGCCCAGCGTGGTCGGGCTGGCCGTCTGGCCGTGCGTGCGCGACAGCATCGGCAGCTCGGCGTTGACGTGGGCGATTTCCGTCAGGCGCGCCACCAGGCCGTTCAGGGCCGGCAGCATCACGCCGTCGCGCGCGGCTTTGAGCATCATGCCGTGCGACGTGTTGTTGATGTCCTCGGAGGTGCAGGCGAAGTGGATGAATTCGGACGCGGCCACCAGTTCCGGCACATCCTTGACCTGCTCCTTCAGCCAGTATTCGACAGCCTTGACGTCATGGTTCGTGACGGCTTCGATTTCCTTGATGCGGGCCGCGTCGCTTTCCGTGAAGCCGGAAGCGAGCTTGTCCAGCAGCGCGGTGGCATCGGCCGAGAACGGCTTGATTTCGGCGAAGCCGGCCTGCGACAGGGCCTGCAGCCAGGCGATCTCGACCTTGACACGGTGGTGCATGAAGCCGGCTTCGGACAGGATCGGGCGCAGCTTGTCGGTCTTGGCGGCGTAGCGGCCGTCCAGCGGAGACAGGGCCGACAGCGTGGAGTAGGGAGTCGTCATAGTGGCAGAAGAGAAGAAGGGAGGGCGGGAAAAAGACAGATTTTACCATCGGGCGCCACTGCTATTGGCGACAGCGCAAGGCCGCGCCAGGGCCCTCCTTGCGGCAGGCAGCCGATGCTATACTGGTTTCATCCCCTATCCTTGACGGATTCCCATGAAACTAGTCGGTTCGCTTGCCAGTCCGTATGTGCGCAAGGTGCGTGTCGTGCTGGCCGAAAAGAAGCTCGATTACCAGATCGAGCTGGAAGACACGTGGGCGCCGGAAACCACCATCCACAAGCTGAACCCGCTCGGCAAGGTGCCCTGCCTCGTGATGGAAGACGGCTACGTGATGTACGACTCGCGCGTGATCGTCGAGTATCTCGATACGCTCACGCCCGTGTGCAAGCTGCTGCCGCCGAACGGGCGCGAGCGGGCCGATATCAAGAACTGGGAAGCGCTGGCCGACGGCGTCATCGACGCGGCCGTCGTGGTGCGGATGGAGCGCACCCAGCGCCCGCCCGAGCTGCAGAGCGAAGCCGTGTGCCAGCGCCAGCTCACGAAGGTGGCGCGGGGCCTGGCCTCGATGTCGGCGCGGCTGGGCGATTCGGCCTGGTGCGCGGGCAATCATTATTCGCTGGCGGACGTGGCGGTGGGCTGCGCGCTGGGCTGGCTGACCTTCCGCTTCCCTGAAATCGACTGGCGCGGCGACCATCCGAACCTGGGCCGCCTGCTCGACAAGCTGGTCGAGCGTCCCTCCTTCCGCGACTCGCTGCCGCAGGCCTGAAGGCGCGCCTCCACTGCGTCTTTCGTGCCCTGAACGCCGGGGCAGTTCGGGTACACTGTGCCGGACAACCATCGAACGGGGCGGCCATGGAACAAGCGGTAACGGTATTCGGCGAAGCACTGGTGGACGATTTCAGCACGGCCAGGGTAGTCGGCGGGGCGCCGTTCAACCTGGCGCGCCACCTTGCCGGGTTCGGCCTGCCCGTGACGATGATCACCCGCATCGGCGACGATGCCAACGGCGCCCTGGTGCGCGATGAATTCGCCCGCTTCGGTCTGCCTGAAACGGGGCTGCAGATCGGCCCCGGCGAAGCCACCGGCCACGTCCAGGTTGAAGTGGGCGTCGATGGCAGCCACCGCTTCACCATCCTGCCCGACCAGGCCTACGACCATATCGACAGCGCCCAGGCGTTGGCGGCGAGCCAGGCCAGCCGTCCTTCGATCTTCTGCTTCGGCACCCTGGCCCAGCGCGATCCCCGCTCGCGCGCGGCCCTGCACGCACTGCTGGAGCAGTCGCAGGCCGTGCGCTTTCTCGACCTGAACCTGCGCGAGGGCTTTGTCGACGAAACCATCGTCTTCGATTCACTGCAGCAGGCCGATATCGTCAAGGTCAACGAAAGCGAGCTGCAGCAGCTGTTCAAGTGGTACTGCCACACCTGCCCGGACACGGTGAACATGGAATGCATTTCGGTCGACACGGAATGCCGCGCCATGATGCACAACTTCTCGCTGTCGGCGCTGGTGGTGACGATGGGCGTGCGCGGCGCGCTGTACCTGTCGGCCGATGGCGCACATGTGGCCGATCACGGTACCGGGCTGGGCACTTCGTTCGTCGATGCGGTGGGAGCGGGGGATGCGTTCAACGCCGTGTTCCTGCTGGGGCGCCTGCGGGGCTGGACGATGGAGCAGACCTTGGCGCGGGCCAACGCCTTTGCGGCATCGACCTGCGGACACGCCGGTGCGGTGCCCGCCGATCTGTCCTGCTACCAGGAATGGCTGACACCATGGCAGCAGGACAGCAGCACGACCTTCAGCGGCCCCTGAACGACGGGGCCGCGCGGTCGCGGTGATGCATCAGTCGTCGGTGGACATCTGCGATTGCAGGTAGTTCTGGATGCCGATCTTGCCGATCAGGTCCAGCTGGGTTTCCAGCCAGTCGATGTGCTCTTCCGTGTCTTCCAGGATTTCCAGCAGCAGGTCGCGCGACACGTAGTCGCCCACTTTTTCCGCCTGGGCAATGCCTTCCTTGACGGTGACGTGGGCGCCCCGTTCCAGGGTCAGGTCCGCCTCCAGCATTTCCGGGGTCGATTCGCCGATCAGGATCTTGTGCAGCGCCTGCAGGTTCGGCAGGCCGTCCAGCATCAGGATGCGGTCGATCAGCTTGTCGGCGTGCTTCATCTCGCCGATCGATTCCTCGTATTCCTTCTTGGCGATTTTCTCCAGGCCCCAGTGACGGTACATGCGGGCATGCAGGAAATACTGGTTGATCGCGGTGAGTTCGTTCGTCAGCTGTGCGTTCAGCAGACGCAGCACGTCTTTATCGCCCTTCATGGGTGTACCTTTGTTCGTTGTGATGAAAAGTCCCGCCATTCTGCCACGAAGGGGCGCACATAAGAAGGGACGCACTGTCGATTGATACTACGAATGAATACCATTATCATTTGTGTCCTTCTTAACGTGAGTTGAAACCATGATGCTGCATATTCCCGGCGTGTTGACGCCAGAGCAGGTGGGCCGGATGCGCGCGGCGCTGGCCGGCGCCGACTGGGTCGACGGGCGCGCCAGCGTGGGCACGCAAGGGGCCCAGGTCAAGCGCAACCGCCAGCTGGCCGAAGGCTCGCCGCTGGCCGTGGAACTGGGCAGCATCATCGCGCGCGCACTTACTGCCAACCCGCTGTTCTTCGCGGCCGCGCTGCCGCTGCGCATCCTGCCGCCGTACTTCAACAGCTATGCCGGCGGCGAGAACTACGGCCTGCACATCGACGGTGCCATCCGCACGCCGGCCGGCAACGGCCCGACCTTGCGCGCCGACGTGTCGACGACGGTCTTCCTCAGCGAGCCGGACGAGTACGAAGGGGGCGAGCTGGTCGTCATGGACGCGTACGGCGCCCATGAAGTGAAGCTGCCGGCCGGCGACGCCATCGTGTATCCGTCGTCGAGCGTGCACCGCGTCAATCCCGTCACGGCGGGCGAGCGGGTCGCGTCGTTCCTGTGGACGCAGAGCATGGTGCGTGACGACTGGAAGCGGACGATGCTGCTGGACCTGGACCAGAACATCCAGAAGCTGCGCGGCGAACATGGCGACAACGAAGCCACCGTCGGCCTGACGGGGCACTATCACAACCTGCTGCGCATGTGGGCGGAGACCTGACGACTGGCCAGAAACCGGGGACAGTCCCCTGTTTCTGAGCAACGTTGCCTGGAAACAGGGGACTGTCCCCGGTTTTGTACGCCATACGAATGCAAAAAAGCCGGAGTCGGAATCGACCCCAGCCTTTGAATGGTGGTGCAACATGCAGCGCCATGGCGGCGCTGTGGAAGTTCAGCTTGCCAGCGTCGGACGCTTCAGCACCGTTTCCGTGATCTGCACGTCGCTGTTGGCGGCGACATGCTTGTCCAGTACCTCGACCGCATAGGTCAGGCAGTTGCCGCAGCAGGTGGCAACGCCCAGCGTTTCGCGCAGCTCGTCCATGGAACTGATACCCAGGTCGATGGCCTGGCGGATTTCACGGTCGGAGATGTTGTTGCAAACACAAACGATCATTTCAAGCACCCTCTGGCAGGTAGCGATTCCGGTCAAAAACCCGTTGATCTTTTCGATAATCTTAAGGGTTTCTTAATGAGAATCATTATCATTACGTTTCCTATTCTGACGCAACAAAGCGTACAATGCAAGCGTATCCTGCAAATACAAACCATTCGCATTGCCTTTATAATGACCAGATTGACTTTCCTCAAAGAACTGCCATGACCCTCGCGCCATCCCTCATCAATCTCGACACGCTGGCGGTGGGAAAGATCGGCACGGTCGTGCATGTGACGCCCGCCGGCGGCACCGAAGAGGGGGCGGACCTGGTGCGCCGCCTGATGGAGCTGGGCTTCGTGCCGGGCGAGAAAATCCGCATGTTAAAGCGCGGGATGCCGGGCGGCGAGCCGCTGGCAATCAAGGTCGGCAACAGCACATTCGCGCTGCGCCGCTACGAAGCGGCCATGGTCGCGATTCAGCCGGAATAAGAACATGGGTGTAACGGAAAAAGTGGCGCAGGTGGTTTCGCACGCGCCGATGATCGCCTTGTTGGGAAATCCCAACTGCGGCAAGACGGCACTGTTCAACCGCCTGACGGGTGCGCGCCAGAAAGTGGCCAACTACGCCGGCGTCACCATCGAGCGCAAGGAAGGCCATTTCGTCTCGCCGGCCGGCCACCCCTACCGCGTGCTGGACCTGCCCGGTGCCTACAGCCTGACGGCGCAAACGCCGGATGAAGCCATCACGCGCGACGTGGTGGCGGGCCTGCGTGCCGGCGACGGTTCGCCCGATGTCGTCGTCTGCGTCGTCGATGCCACCAACCTGCGCCTGAACCTGCGCCTGGTGCTGGAGATCCAGCGCCTCGGCCTGCCGATGGTGCTGTGCCTGAACATGGTCGACATGGCCAGGAAGCGCGGCATCGAGATCGATGCGGCGAAGTTGGCCCAGGAACTGCACATGACCGTCGTCGAAACGGTGGCGGTGCAGGGCGGCGGCGAGAAGTCGCTGCTGCGCGCGCTGGACGATATGTGGCCCGTGGTGCCCGTCAAGCCCAAGGCGCTGGCGGCGATCGATGCCGTCTCCGTCGAGGAAACGCAGCGCGAGGTGCGCCGCATCCTGGCATTGGTATCGAAGGAAGCAGCGCGTACCGACGACCTGTCCGAGAAGATCGACAATGTCGTGCTGCACCCGGTGGTGGGCCCGGCGATCCTGGCCGTGCTGATGTTCCTGATTTTCCAGGCCGTGTTTACGTGGGCAGCCGTGCCGATGGAGATGATCTCCGGCGGCGTGGAAAGCCTGGGCGCGCTGCTGGGCACCTATATGGGCGAAGGCGTGCTGCGCAGCCTGCTGGTGGAAGGCATCCTGGGCGGCGTCGGCAGCGTGCTCGTGTTCCTGCCGCAGATCCTGATCCTGTTCTTCTTCATCCTGGTGCTGGAAGATGTCGGCTACCTGCCGCGCGCGGCCTTCCTGCTGGACCGCCTGATGGGCGGCGTGGGCCTGTCCGGCCGCGCCTTCATTCCGCTGCTGTCCAGCTTTGCCTGCGCCATTCCCGGGGTGATGGCGGCCCGCACGATCCAGAACCCGCGCGACCGCCTCGTGACGATCATGATCGCGCCGCTGATGACGTGTTCGGCGCGCCTGCCCGTGTATGCGCTGGTGATCGCCGCCTTCATCCCGGAGCGCGAAGTGTGGGGCACCGTCAGCCTGCAGGGCCTGATCCTGTTCGTGCTGTACTTCGCCGGCATCATCTCGGCGATGGCCGTGGCCTGGGTCATGAAGCGTGCCGCCGGCACCAAGACGCAGCAGGCCCTGATGATGGAGCTGCCGCGCTACCACTGGCCGCACCTGCGCAACCTGGCCATCGGCCTGTGGGAACGCGCCAAGATCTTCCTGATGCGCGTCGGTACCGTCATCCTCACCTTGATGGTGCTGCTGTGGGCCCTGTCGAGCTTCCCCGGCGCGCCGGAAGGCGCCACCCATCCGCCGATCTACTACAGCATCGCCGGCATGCTGGGCCGCGCGCTGGAAGTGGTGTTCGCGCCGATCGGCTTCGGCTGGGAAATCTGCATCGCGCTGGTGCCGGGCATGGCCGCCCGCGAGGTGGCCGTCGGCGCCCTGGGTACCGTGTACGCGCTGTCGCAGACGGGCGACGAGCTGGCCACGTCGCTGACGCCCGTGCTGGCCGCATCGTGGTCGATGGCGACGGCCCTGTCGCTGCTGGCCTGGTATGTGTTCGCGCCCCAGTGCCTGTCGACCCTGTCCGTGGTACGCCGCGAAACGGGCAAGTCGCGCTACGCCTTCATCATGGCCGGCTACATGTTCGCGCTGGCCTACGGCGCCTCGTTCATCACGTATCACACCGCCCGCCTGCTGGGGGCATAAGGAGAGCGCCATGTGGCAGGAACTGATCGTCGGAATGATCGTCGCGGCCTGCGTGCTGCACGCATGCACCAAGTACCTGCCGGCGGCATGGCGCCGCCAGATCGTCCACGCCCTGTCGCGGCGAGGCTTCAACCAGGACAAGCTGGCAAGGCTGTTCAAGACCCAGTCCAGCTGCGGCGACGGCTGCGGCAGCTGCGGCTCGTGCGAGACGCCGGCCAAGGCAGGCGCCGATGCGGACGCGCCGCGGGATACGGGAACGACCCGGCGGGTGATACAGCTGCATGTGCAGCGCTGAGCTGATCGTCCACCTTCAGGCCCGCCGCGTGCGGGCTTTTTAATGTCCGAAGAATCGATGCAGATTGCTGCCGCTATGGTCTTGGCCAGCCTTGCCGGAGGCGCCCAGGGCGCCGGCAAGGCGACCCTGTGCGAACCGCAGGAAAAAATCATCATGGCCTGCCATGCAAAGGGCAAGACGTATGCGCTGTGTGCCTCTGCCACGCTGACGCCGGCCAGTGGCTACCTGCAGTACCGTGCCGGCACCGCCGCCGGTATCGAGTTCGCGTATCCGGCCAGGCGTGAGCCGCCCGCCGGCCGTTTCCGGCTGGAGCACCACACCGCTGGCGCGATATCGCTGGTTTTCACCAACGGCGGGTACACGTACGCGATCGGTGAAACCGCGGGCGGCATGAA
Organism: Pseudoduganella buxea; assembly: GCF_009720835.1. GTDB lineage: Bacteria > Pseudomonadota > Gammaproteobacteria > Burkholderiales > Burkholderiaceae_D > Rugamonas > Rugamonas buxea. Next base: position 271 of record NZ_WNKZ01000042.1, on the reverse strand, counting down.
CAGCATCTACGTCGATAGGAATGGCCAGCGGGTGGCACGCATCGCCTGCCAGGGTGGCACTGGCGACGGTATCCTCGGCAACGACAATCTTGACCTGCTGCGTGCCGGCGGCATCGACCCCGACTGAAGCGACGCCCAAAAAAAGGCGCTGTCACCCGGTCGCAGTGAACTATCCACTCAGCATTCAACTTCCTGCCGGGAATAATGCAGCCCGTAAAAATTGCTGCGGCGTGCTCAGGTGACGACAGTCGAGCCCGTGTATCCAGCCCAG
>NZ_WNKZ01000041.1:33878-50604 GCF_009720835.1 Pseudoduganella buxea | reverse complement strand
TCAGGTACTTGTGGAAGTTCCAGGCCGCGCTGGATCGCTGCCAGCCGGGGCAGGCCGTGCGCCTGGCCGCCGGCGGCGAACTGCGTGCCTTCACGAGCGGCCCGCTGGTGCTGAAGAACGGCGTGGGCCTGCTGCTCGACGAAGGCGTCACCTTGTTCGCCAGCCGGGAACCGAAGCTGTTCGACCGTGGCGCCGGTACTTGCGGCACCATCGACACGGGCGGCAAGGGCTGCCGGCCCCTGATCGCCATCGACAAGGTGCGCGGTGCCGGCATCTACGGCGCCGGCACCATCGACGGCCAGGGCGGCCGCGTGCTGCAGGGCAAGAGCGAATCGTGGTGGCAGCTGGCACGCCGGGCGCAGAAGGAAAACGCCCGCCAGAACGCGCCGCGCCTGGTCGACATCACGAAGGCGCAGGACATCACGCTGTATGGCGTCACCCTGCGCGATTCGCCCAACTTCCACGTCGCCTTGAACGGCGTCGATGGCTTCACGGCGTGGGACGTGAAGATCGACACACCCGCCAGCGCCCGCAATACGGACGGCATCGACCCGATCTCGTCGCGCAACGTGACGATCGCCCACAGCTTCATCCGCACCGGCGACGACAACGTCGCCATCAAGGCCGGCAACAGCGGACCGACGGAGAATGTCACCGTGCGCGACAGCCATTTCTACGGCGGCCACGGCATGTCCATCGGCAGCGAGACCAACGGCGGCCTGCGCCGCGTGCTGGTGGAGAACCTGACGGTCGACGGCGCCACGTCCGGCCTGCGCATCAAGAGCGACGTCTCGCGCGGCGGCACAGTCGATGGCGTGACCTACCGGAACGTCTGCCTGCGCAACAACAAGACGCCGATCGACATCACCAGCGACTACGCCAGGGATGCCAGGGGCAAGCTCGTGCCCAGCTACGCCAACCTGCTGTTCGACGGCGTGCGCAGCACGACGCCGGGCCAGGTGGTGGTGCAGGGCTTCGATGCGGCGCATCCGGTCGGTGCGACCTTGCGCAACGTGGCGGTTCCGGGCCGGCAGCAACTGGCCCACGCCGTCATCGAGGGCCGCTGGGACAGCGTGGCCGCGCCCGATTGCGAAGGACGCTTCGTGCCGTTCCCCGTGACGGGCGAGCCGCGCGTGCGGCCGCAACTGCCGACGGACGCCGGCAAGAAGCTGTCGATGCTGGAAGTGCTGAGAACCACCGGCCGCGCCGGCAGCGAGATCACCGATCCGTGGGACCCGCTGGCCGATCCGCTGGCCAAGGGGGCCGCATTCAAGGCCGACTACATCGTCGACGCCGGCGCCAAGGTCGATGGCGTGAAGCTGTTCGCCACCGTGCAGGCGGCCGTCAGCCGCGCCGTGACGGACAGCGCGGCCCGGCCGGAACGCCGGGAGCGGCTGTACATCCTCGTCAAGCCGGGCAGCTACAGGGAACTGGTCTACGTGCCCGCGTCGAACCGGCCGATCACCCTTTACGGCGAAGGCAAATCGGCGCAGGACACGGTCATCACGGCGGGCCTGGATGCGGCGGTGGCACCGGGCGACTACGCGCGCCAGTTCGGCGCCCAGTTCGACAACGCCGACCCGGCCATTCGCGCCATGCATGCGCTGGTGCGCGAACGCACGGGCAATATCTCCACCAGCGGCTCGATGACGATGTGGGTGCGCAACCACGGCTTCCAGGCCCGCAACCTGACGATCGAGAACTCGTACAACAAGGCCACCGGCAACGCCCGCGAGGAATGCGGCGAGCGGGCCTGCGGCAACAACGCGCCCGATGCACAGGCCAACAAGGTGCACCACCAGGCCGTGGCGCTGACGGTGGAAGGGGCCGACAAGGCCCAGTTCGAGAACGTGCGGCTGATCGGCTTCCAGGACACGCTGTACCTGAAATCGGCGGAAGCGCGCGTGACGGCGCGCAGCTTCTTCCACCGCTCGTATATCGAAGGCGACGTCGATTTCATCTTCGGCGACACGACGGCGTATTTCTACCGCAGCGAGATCAAGTCGCTGGGCGACCGCAGCACATCCTACGTGGGCGCGCCCAATACCAACTGGCGCACGAAGTACGGCCTGGTGTTCGATACCTGCCGCTTCACCAACGACGGTTCGCCCAATGCGCTGGCCGGCAAGTTCTACCTGGCGCGCCAGTGGTTCCACAATTCGCGCTGCTCGCCGTATGCACCGGTGGACGTGGAAGGCTATGCCTGCGTGCTGGGCAGCGAAAGCGTCTACCGCAAGCCGAAGGGCACGATCACGCCGACCGTGCTGGAAACGGTGGGCAAGATGCTGGTCGTGAATTCGACCATCGGCCGGCATATCGACCGTGCCCGGCCCTGGTCGGACTGGAACCGCCCCGGCACCCTCGCTTACCGCCCGGCCCAGTTCACCTCCAGCGACTTCTGGACCAACCTGGGCAAGGCAGGCTTCGACCCCGTGAAGGACCTGGGCTACACGGCAGCGCCCGCGCCAGCGGACATCTATCTGGCGGAATTTAACAATGCAGACGAATAAGGGAGACAGCATGCGCAGCACCATGGAAAGCAGGATCGACACGCAACGCCGCACGATGATGAAGGCCGTTTCGGCAACGGGCCTGGCCCTGGCGGCCGGCGGAACGTCGGCGGCCATCGCCGACGATCCCTGGGCGCGCGCCAGGGAGATCGCCCAGCGGCTGTCCAGGCCCCTGGCATTCCGCGACCAGGATTTCGTCATCACCGAGTTCGGCGCCGCGCCGTGCCAGCTCGTCAAGGTCAAGGCCTGGGTCTCGCATGACGACCAGGGCGTCATCGATACGCAGGCACCGGGTTCGAAGGACTGCTATGCTGCCATCGCCGCGGCCATCGCGGCCTGCCACAAGGCCGGCGGCGGTCGCGTCGTCATCCCGGCCGGGAACTGGTACGTGGCCGGGCCCATCGTGCTGCTGTCGAACGTGCACGTGCACCTGAAGAAGGGCGCCCACGTCTACTTCAGCAACGACCCGCGCGACTACGCCAAGTATGGCGACTTCGATTGCGGCAAGAACGGCAAGCTGGTGCTGACGCGCTGGCAGAGCAACGACTGCCTGAACTTCGCGTCGATGATCTATGCCTACGGCCAGGACAATATCGCGCTGACGGGAGAGGACTGGACCAGCCGCCTGAACGGGCAGGGCGGCGTGCCCTTCCCGGGCAGCACCGACTGCTGGTGGACGTGGAAGGGCAAGAACCGCACGATCAACGCCGTCTCGCAGGTCAATACGCCCGGCGACGGCCCGGGCAAGATCAACCAGCGCATCGCCAATCCCGTCAACCCGACGTCGCTGGCGGCCGTGACGCCGGGGCTGACGGAGGAGGAGCGCCTGCTGATCCAGGGCGAAGGCGACAAATGGCGCGCCGACGAGCAGTACCTGCCGGCCCTGTCCGAGGCGGGCGTGCCGGTGGCGAAGCGGGTGTTCGGCCTGGGCCACTACCTGCGCCCGTCGATGGTGCACCTGATCGGCTGCACCAATGTGCTGCTTCAGGGTTACCACGTGGTGCACACGCCGTTCTGGCAGCACCACCCGGTCCACTGCCGCAATATCGTGTTCCGCAACGTGCACGCGGAGAGCCATGGCCCGAATAGCGACGGCTTCGATCCCGAGAGCTGCGACATGGTGCTGGTCGAAGGCTGCACCTTCGATGCGGGCGACGACTGCATCGCCATCAAGGCGGGCAAGAACCGCGACACGCAGTACGGCCCGTCGCAGAACATCGTCATCCAGGACTGCATCATGCACAGCGGCCACGGCGCCGTCACCCTGGGCAGCGAGATGGCCGGCGGCATCCAGAACGTGTATGCGCAGAACCTCGTGTTCGAGAATACGCACTGGGCCACCAATCCCCTGAACACGGCGATCCGGCTGAAGACCAACATGAACCGGGGCGGCTACCTGCGCAATTTCTACGTCCGTAACGTCAAGATTCCGAACGGCGTGCAGACCAGCCCTTCGTTCTACACCACCCTGCCCAATTCGCCCATCGCGTCGAAGACGGTGGCCACCGCCGCCGGCGCCGTCGTCACCTTCGACTGCGACTACACGCCCACGGCCGACAGCGTGCGCCTGCGCCCGCCCGTGGTGGACAATATCCAGATCTCGAACGTCACGGTGGGCAACGTGAAGACGAAGAAGGACGGCCTGGCCTCGTGCTACCAGGCCATCGTCATCCTCGGCCCGGTGGCCACGGACTACAACGGTCCGCAGCCCATGCCGACGGTGCTCCCGGTCACGAACGTGACGATCAGCGACTGCGACTTCGGCACGCCGGTGAACCGCGAACAGCCCTGGTACCTCTACAACGTCAAGGGCCTGCGACTGATGCGCGTGAAGATCGGCGGCAAGGAGATCACGACGACCTTGTCGACCTGAGGCGGGTGGCGGCGCACGGGGCGGGCGGGTGTACGGCAATATCCGTGCGCTCGCTCCCTCCTGCGCCGTGATAAGGTTCCAATCCTCACGCAATCGGAGAAAGCACGATGGAACAGACCTACCAGGAAGCCGCGCCCACGCGCGCCGAGATCGATGCCCTGAGCGGCCCGGCCTTGCTCGAATTCGGCACCAACTGGTGCGGCCACTGCCGCACCGCGCAGCCACTGCTGGCCGAGGCCTATGCGGACCACGCGGGCATCCGCCACTTCAAGGTGGAGGACGGGCCCGGGCGCTTGCTGGGCCGGAGCTATCGTGTCAAACTGTGGCCGACCATGATCTTCCTGCAAGACGGGAAGGAAGTGGCACGCGTGGTACGCCCCGCCGACGCCAGCGAGATCCGCGATGCGTTTGCCAAGATCGCCACACCCGGCTGATGGCACTTTCTCTGTCAACGTAGCCCGGAGTATGCATGCATGAAGCTCAATCCGGTGCCGTGCGCAACAAGCCCGGCACCGTGCTGTTCGCCAGTCTGATCGGCACCACCATCGAATTCTACGATTTCTATATCTACGCGACGGCCGCCGTCCTCGTTTTCCCCAAGCTGTTCTTCCCCGCCGGCGACCCGGCGGCCGCCACCTTGCAGTCGCTCGTCACCTTTGCCATTGCCTTCCTGGCGCGCCCGGTCGGCTCGGCCGTGTTCGGCCACTTCGGCGACCGCATCGGCCGCAAGGCGACGCTGGTTGCCGCGCTGCTGACGATGGGCCTGTCGACGGTCTTCATCGGCATGCTGCCCACCTATGCCGCCATCGGCGTGTGGGCGCCGCTGCTGCTGGCGCTGTGCCGTTTCGGCCAGGGCCTGGGCCTGGGCGGGGAATGGGGCGGCGCGGTGCTGCTGGCCACGGAGAACGCCCCGCCCGGCAAGCGCGCCTGGTACGGCATGTTCCCGCAACTGGGCGCGCCGATCGGCTTCTTCCTGTCCGGCGGCATCTTCCTGCTGCTGTCCGAGGTGCTGACCGACGCCCAGTTCTTCAGCTACGGCTGGCGCATTCCCTTCCTGGCCAGCGCCCTGCTGGTGGTGGTGGGCTTGTACATCCGCCTGAAGATCCATGAAACGCCGGACTTCCAGAAGGTGCTGGACAAGGGCGAACGCGTCAAGGTGCCGGTGGTGACGGTGCTGCGCGATCACACGCGCGTGCTGGTGCTGGGCACCCTGATGGCGATGGCGACCTTCGTGCTGTTCTACCTGATGACGGTGTTCACGTTGAACTGGGGCGTCAGCGCGCTGGGCTTCTCGCGCCAGCACTTCCTCGTGCTGCAGCTGTTCGCCGTGCTGTTCTTCGGCCTGACCATTCCCGTCGCCGCGTTGTTGGCGGACCGCTTCGGCCGGCGCATCACCTTGATCGTCATCTCGGCGGCGATCGCCGTCTTCGGCCTCGTGCTGGCACCCCTGTTCGGCTCCGGCAGCACCACCCAGGTGACCTTGTTCCTGTGCCTGGGCCTGGCGTTGATGGGCATGACCTACGGCCCGCTGGGCACCATCCTGGCCGAGCTGTTCCCGCCCGAGGTGCGCTATACGGGTGCGTCGCTGACCTTCAACCTGGCCGGCATCCTGGGCGCGTCGATGGCACCGTACATCGCCATCAAGCTGGCCAGCGAGTACGGCCTGCAGTATGTGGGCTACTACCTTTCCGCCGCGGCCCTGGTCAGCCTCGTGGCCCTGGTGCTGGTGCGCGCCAAGTAAGAAGTCCGCGACGCCTTCCCCAATCGGATATTTCGGGGACAGGGCAGGCAAGGAACGCTGCTCCCTGCCTGCCCTGCTGCGCGGGCATGCTTGCCCGTGCGCCTTCCGGTCCCTTCGATTTCCTCTGCCTTTTTACAGAGCGAAGGCGGCCCCGGACAAGGGATGACGCCACGCCCTGGCCGCGTATGATGGACTGCATTCCGTCATCACAGGCACCACCATGCTCATCCTTCTCAATGGCCGCTTCCACACGGCCGACAAGTCCAAGCCCACCGCCAGCGCCGTCGCCATCGCGGACGGCAAATTCCTCGCCGTGGGCGATGCCGAAGAGGTCATGCGCCACCGCACGCCGGACGCGCAGGTGATCGACCTGAATGGCCGTACCGTCATTCCCGGCCTGAACGACTCGCACCTGCACCTGATCCGGGGCGGCCTGAATTACAACCTCGAGCTGCGCTGGGAAGGCGTGCCGTCGCTGGCCGATGCGCTGCGCATGCTGAAGGAGCAGGCGCTGCGCACGCCCAGCCCGCAGTGGGTGCGCGTCATCGGCGGCTGGAATGAGTTTCAGTTCGCCGAACGGCGCATGCCCACCATCGAGGACCTGAACGCGGCGGCGCCCGACACGCCCGTATTCGTGCTGCACCTGTACGACCGCGCGCTGCTGAACCGGGCCGCGCTGCGCGCCGTCGGCTACACCAAGGACACGCCCAATCCACCCGGCGGCGAGATCGTGCGCGACGCCGGCGGCAATCCGACCGGCATGCTGATCGCGCGGCCGAATGCGCTGATCCTGTATGCCACCCTGGCCAAGGGCCCGCGCCTGCCCCTGGAGCAGCAGGTCAATTCGACCCGCCACTTCATGCGTGAATTGAATCGCCTGGGCCTGACCAGCGCCATCGACGCCGGCGGCGGCTTCCAGAATTACCCCGAGGACTACGGCGTCGTCGAGCAGCTGGCAGCCCAGGACCAGCTGACCGTGCGCATCGCCTACAACCTGTTCACGCAGAACAAGGGCCAGGAGCTGCAGGACTTCCAGCGCTGGACTGACACCGTCACGCCGGGGCAGGGCACGGACTGGTACCGCCACAACGGCGCCGGCGAGATGCTGGTGTTCTCGGCGGCCGACTTCGAGGACTTCCTCGAGCCGCGCCCGGACCTGCCGCCCGAGATGGAGGGCCAGCTGGAACAGGTGGTGCGCCACCTGGTGAGCCAGCGCTGGCCGTTCCGCCTGCACGCCACGTATGACGAATCGATCGGGCGCATGCTCGACGTGTTCGAGAAGGTCAACCGCGACATTCCCTTCGACGGCCTGCACTGGATGTTCGACCACGCCGAGACCATCAGCCCGAAAAACATCGACCGTGTCAGGGCGCTGGGCGGCGGCATCGCCATCCAGCACCGCATGGCCTTCCAGGGCGAGTACTTCGTCGACCGCTACGGTGCCGACGCGGCCAAGGAGACCCCGCCGATCCGCCGGATGCTGGAAGCGGGCGTGCCGGTGGGCGCCGGCACCGATGCCACGCGCGTGGCCAGCTACAACCCGTGGACGGCGCTGTACTGGCTCGTGTCCGGCCGTACGGTGGGCGGCATGCGCCTGTATGACGCCGGCGACAAGCTGCCGCGCGAGACGGCGCTGGAGCTGTGGACCGCCGGCAGCGCGTGGTTCTCCAGCGAGCAAGGGAAAAAGGGACGCATCCAGGAAGGCATGCTGGCCGACCTGGCCGTGCTGTCCGCCGACTTCTTCCGCGTCGACGAGGAAGCCATCAAGGCCATCGAGTCGGTGCTGACGGTGGTGGGCGGGCGCATCGTGTTCGGCCAGGCCGAGTTCTCGAAGATCGGTCCGCCGGACCTGCCCGTGCTGCCCGAGTGGTCGCCCGTGGCCAAGGTGCCGGGCCACTACCGCGCCGTGCCGCCGCAGGCCGCGAAGGGCGCCGCACTGCCGCACCAGTGTGCCGGCGCGTGCGCGGTGCACGTGCACGCGCATGACGTGGCGCGCAAGTCGACGGTGCCGGTATCGGACTTCGGCGGCTTCTGGGGCGCCTTCGGCTGCAGCTGCTTCGCGTTCTAAGGACGGGCGATGAACTACGTGAAAATCCTGGCCGGCCTCGTGCTGTCCTTCGTTGTCGGCCTGGCGTGCCGGCGTTTCGATATTCCGGCGGCGTCGCCGCCCGTGCTGTCGGGCGCGCTGCTGGTGTTCATGATGAGCAGCGGCTACTGGCTGGTGGACCGCTTCGTCGCCCGCCGCGCCGCGCGCAACCGCCGGCACTGCGGCGGGCATGCGCTCGACGGTGCGGCGCCAGGGACCGTGCAATGAGCGCCCTCGTGATCGGCTCCGTGCTGGGCCTGGCCATCGGCGCCGTCTGCCGCGCCTGCGATATCCCGTCGCCGGCGCCGCCCACGCCCGTCGGCGCCTTGCTGGTCGTGGCGATGACGTCCGGTTATGTCGTGGGCGGGCTGCTGGGCTGAGGTCAGGCTTGCGGAGCGGGCGCCTGCACCAGCTGGGCCAGCAGCTTGTCGCGGTGCTGCATGACGAAGGCGTGGAACTTGTCTTCCTTGACCGCCAGCCGCACCACGCCGGGCAGCAGCGCGTAGCAGTAGCGCGCCAGCGTGGCAACGGCGGCGTCGTTCCGCAGCGCCGCCACGGAGACGGCGCCCGGCTTGCCGTGCACGGCTTTCAGGATATCTTCACGGCGCTCGGCGATCATCCGGTTCAGGGGTGTCATCAGGTCGGGCATGCTTCCTCCAAAAAATTTCCAGTGTAGGGAGGATATGGCCGCGCCTGCTGATCCGGCGCAAGCCGGCAGCGCCCTCAGTTCAGCCAGGTGATGACGGCCAGCCCGCCGGCCGCGGCATCGCGGTAGAACGTGCGCAGCGTGTCCAGATTCTCCAGCAGGTAGTCCAGGGCTTCGTCGCCTTCGTCCCAGATGTTCGGATAGATTTCCGCCATCGCGTCCGGCGCGAAGCGCGTGCGCAGCGTCTCGTCCGTCACGCTGGCCAGCGCGGCGGCGATGGCCGGCACGTCGGCTGCATCGGTGGCCATGGCGGGTCCGTAGCCGACATCCTCGTCGCCCACCGGCACGCGCCCGAACACGACATTGGCCAGCGGCCCGGCGCCGGCCGCGACTGTACCTGTCAGCAGGAAGTGGATGCCGTGCCAGGCCTTGTCGACGTCCACCACATCGTTCTCATGGCTGTCCAGCACGTCATGAATGCGCTCGGGCTCGTCACGCAGGGCGGCCAGTTCCGTTTGAGGCAAGGCAAGGAAGCTGCCGATCATCGACATGGTGACTCCAATCCGTTGAAGTAAAACCCGACGGTAGCATAAAGGCGGGCAGGCCGGCAGTGAGGACAGCGCGCAACAGTCTCCCACCGCCATTGCGTTGACGCAACTTGCTGCCAAGCTACAACCTCTACAGTAGCCACAAGGCAAGTCGAGGATAGCGGAGGAGGACGGACATGAACGGCAAAGTGGCGTTGGGCGTACTGCTGCTGATGGCAGGCGGATTGATCTATGCTGCCTCGCACCATCAGCAGGAGGCGGCGCAGTCGAGCGTGCCGCAGGAATTTCGCGGCGAAGGCACGCGTCTGAGCCACGCCGACGGCGTGTCGCCGCACCGGCGCGCCCATCAGCAACTGGCCTGGCTGGGGCCGATCGAAAGCATCCACAAGGATGAGTTGACGCGCCGCATGCACCGCGTCATGGACCAGGTGCGGCAGGACGTGGCGGCGGTGCAGGACCCGGTCGGCTTCGAGTGCAAGGAGCCGGCCGAGGTGGGGCCGGTACCGCTGCTGGACGCCGTCGACGCCTGGCTGGACGGCTTTCCGGACAGCCGGCGCGACCGCACCCTGACGCGCAACCTGTACCGCGCCGCCGAGCAGGGCAACTGGCTGGCGCGGGTGCAGGTGTACGCCTTGCTGGCCGAGCGCCCCGCGCGCGACAGCTCCACCGCCTACCGTACCATGCAGCTGATGGAATGGCTGCAGCAGCACGGCATCGGCGCGCTGCATGGCCTCGTCGGCGAGGCGCTGACGGGCCGCCCGCGGGCCGGCGCGGCCCGGGCCATCACCCAGTCGGACTTGTTCGCCGCCCTGCACCACAGCTACCCGGCCCAGAACAAGGTCGGTCATGAACTGCGACGCAGCGGCGACCCGCACCTGGCGGCCGTCGGCCAGAAGATGATGGACTGCGCCGCCCACGCGCTGCCGGCCTATGCGCGCATGTTCGGGGCGCACGATGCGCCGACGGCGCATTGACCCCTCGGCCTGCCGGTAAAACGTTTTCCATCGAGCCTGTCATAAGGCCGTCAGCCGATAAGGTACGATAGCGAATCCGCTCACGTCCCGTGGGCGAAGGCGCAGTGACCTGGCCCGCCACGGCAAGCGCGCCGTTCCGCGTCTCGTCAAGAACGGCGAGGACAGGCGAGACCAGATGCGTATTTTCGATTTCCTGAAACCCAAATGGACCGGCGTCATGATGACGGCCGACGATCGCCGCAAGGTCTTCTGGGCGATCAAGCGCAAGAGCAGCTACACGGCCTGGAAGCGCGAAGCCGATGTGTTCGAGCGCTTTGCCGGTGTGTTCGGCAAGCAGGTGCGCGAGCAGCCCGTGGCGCCGGGCGGGATGTTCGATACCAGCTGGGCACCGTTCCATGGGCGCGTGCTGAAGGCCCAGGCCCTGTATGCGCAAGCGCTGGAGCGCCTGCTGCAGGGCGACCGCGGCATTTTCCTGCGCAACAGCCGTGGCGCAATGGTCGAGGCCACCGACCTGGCCGATCACTGGCACACCGAGCTGGTCAACCATGGCATGCGCGGCGACCATTTTTACGAAGGCAAGTATGTGCCGCGGATGACGGCGCTGATGCGCGAATTTTTCGATGCAGGGCAGGAGCGCGGCTACCTGGAACCGCGCATGGAGCCGACGCCCGCGCCGGAGGCGTGGACCACCGACTGGTACGCGCAGTATGCCCGCTTGCCCCTCCCGGCCGAGCTGGACGACGTACCGGAACTGGCCAGCGAGCTGCTCATCAAGACCGGTGACACGGTGCCGCTGTTCGGCATCTACGAGCCGCAGATCAAGGACGGCTGCATGAACTACCTGCTCGCTGGCAGCCAGGCGCCGCCGATGTGGGAAACGGCCGGCGGCACCGGCACGGGCAAGGTCATCGACGTCACGTGGCGGCTGCTGTGGGAGGACACGCGCTACCAGGACGGCAATGTCCCCGCCGAAGAGAAGCTGTACTTCATCGCGCCTACCGCTTGACGATCACCGCCTCCAGGTAAGCCGCCGGCGCCACCAGGGCCCGGCCGCCGGAGCGGTCGTTGTTGCGGGCCAGCTCGACCAGGTCGCGCTGCAAGGCCGCCTGGCGGTCGCCGTCCAGCGCGGCGAAGGCCTTCAGCACGGGCCCGTAGAAGTCGCGGAAGACCTGCACCAGGTGCTCGGCCGACCGGTAGCGGAAGTTGAATTCGCGCCGGGTGCACCGCAGCGTCGCGCCCGTGCCGAACAATTCGTGCAGATGTGCTTCCGTGCCCCACAGCAGCGGCGACGCGACCCCGGCCGGGGGCGGCACGTAGCTGCCGACGACGCGAAACATCTGGCCGATGAAGCCGTCCGGTGTCCAGCTGGCCACGCCGATCCGGCCGCCCGGGCGCAGCACGCGCAGCATCTCGGCGGCGCTCTTGGCATGGTCCGGCGCGAACATCACGCCGAAGGTGGACAGCACGCAGTCGAACTGGCCGTCTTCGAAAGGCAGGGCTTCCGCATCGGCCACCTGGAACGCGACGTCCAGGCCCTCGGCCTGGGCCCGGGCGCGGCCCTTGTCCAGCAGCGCCGGCACGTAATCGGTCGACGTGACGGTGGCGAAGCGGCGTGCCGCGGCCAAGGTGGCATTGCCGTTGCCGGCGGCCACGTCGAGCACCTGCTCGCCGCCGCACACATCGGCCGCCTCGGCCAGCAATTCGCCGACGATCTGCAAGGTGGTGCCGACTACGGCGAAGTCGCCGCTGGCCCAGGTGGCCTGCTGGCGCGTCTTGATGGCCCGGTAATCGGGCGCCGCGACGGGGTCGGGCTTCTCGGCTGTCATGGTCATCGTGCTCTCCTTCGATTCATGGTTGCACAGCCATTATTGGCCCGCTGCCGCGCTTGACGCTTGTCCGGACGTCGTTCATCCTTGACTGAACGTCCGCTTTGGCGGGAGGCCGGGATGGAAACCGACACGCTGTCCGATGTTCTGCGCACCGTGCGCCTGCGCGGGGCGGCGTTCTATGCCGTCAGCGTCGCCGGCGACTGGGCGGTGGAGGCACCGCCCGCCGTCGAAGTGGCCGACACCGTGCTGCCCGGCGCCGTCCACGTGATGGAATACCACGTGCTGCTCGATGGCGCCGCCTGGGCCGCCCTGCCGGGCCAGGCTCCCGTGCGGCTGGCCCCGGGCGACGTTGTCGTCTTCCCGCAGGGCGATCCCCATATCCTGTGCAGCGCGCCCGGCGTGCCGCCGCTACGGTTTTCGCCGGACTGGGTCCGCGCCACCGAGGCCGTGCCGAAACCGATGGCCATCGCGATCGATGGCGCCAGGTTCGCCTGGGGCGCCGGGGCACGGCGGCCGGCGCAGGCCAGCGATATCGTGTGCGGTTTTCTCGGCTGCGATCACGGGCCCTTCAACCCGCTGCTGGAGGCGCTGCCGCGCATGCTGCACGTGGCCGCGGACGGCGACGGCCTGTGGCTGCGCCAGCTGATGCGCCAGGCAGTACAGGCGTGCCGCAGCGACGCGCCCGGCGGCGGGGCCCTGGTCGAACGCATCAGCGAAACCATGTTCATCGATGCCGTGCGGCGTCACGCCGGCCGGTTGCCGGCGCAGGCCACCGGCTGGCTGGCTGCGCTGCGCGACCGGCAGGTGGGCAGGGCCCTGGCGCTGGTGCACGCGGACCCCCAGCATCCGTGGAGCATCGCCGAACTGGCCGGTGCCGCGGCCCTGTCGCGTTCGGCCTTCTGCGAGCGCTTCACCCGCCTCGTCGGGGTGGCGCCGGCCCGCTACGTGGCACGCTGGCGCATCGAAGTGGCGGCCACCTTGCTGCGCCAGAGCGGCGCGACCGTGGCGGCGATTGCCTTCGACGTCGGCTACGAATCGGAAGCGGCCTTTACGCGCGCATTTTCGCGCATGGTGGGGGTGCCGCCATCGCGCTGGCGGGGCGCCAACGAAAAAAAGCCGCTGACCTTGCGATCAGCGGCTTTTCCGACGTCTGGTGGTGATAGGTGGACTTGAACCACCGACCCCAGCATTATGAGTGCTGTGCTCTAACCAGCTGAGCTATATCACCGAAACTTTGACAACCCGACAAGGCGTCGCCTTGAAAGAAAATTGGCCCGATCCGTTGCCGGTCAGGCCATCTTCAGAAATTCTGGTGGTGGTGATAGGTGGACTTGAACCACCGACCCCAGCATTATGAGTGCTGTGCTCTAACCAGCTGAGCTATATCACCGCAACGGCAAGCATTATGAGCTCCGCCGTGTTGTCTGTCAAGGAAGTCGGCGTTTTTTTGCGGCAACGAAACGTGCCGATATCAATTCGTCACGCCCGCGCGGCGCCGCTCAAGCGTCCAGCCGCGCCAGGATCTGCGCCGTCGCATCCGCTTGCAGGCAGTCGATGACGATCCGTTCCGGCATCGAGCGCAGCCACGTCAGCTGGCGCTTGGCCAACTGGCGCGTGGCGATGATGCCCGTCTCGCGCATGGCCTTGTAGTCGATGTGGCCGTCCAGGTATTCCCACGCCTGGCGGTAGCCCACGCAGCGCATCGACGGCAGGCCCGGATGCAGGTCGCCGCGCCGGCGCAGCTGTTCCACTTCGTCCAGCAGGGCGTCGCCTTCCAGCATCTGGTCGAAGCGCCGCGCGATGCGTTCATGCAGCACGGCGCGGTCGGACGGCTCCAGGGCGAAGGACTGCAAGGCGAACGGCAGCTCCTCGTGCTCGCGCTGGGCCAGCAGTTCGGACATGGGCCGGCCCGCCAGTTCGATGATCTCCAGCGCCCGCTGGATGCGCTGGGCGTCGTTCGGCTTGAGCCGCGCCGCCGTCGCCGGGTCCAGGGTGGCCAGGCGCGCATGCATGGCGGGCCAGCCGACCTTCGCCGCCTCGTCTTCCAGTGCGGCGCGCAGGGCCGGGTCGGCGCCGGGCAGGTCGTCCAGGCCGTCGGCCAGGCCCTTGAAGTACAGCATGGTGCCGCCCACCAGCAGCGGCAGCTTGCCGCGCCCGACGATGTCGGCCACGAGCCGCAGCGTGTCGAGGCGGAACTGCGCCACCGAGTAGCTGTCGAGCGGGTCGAGGATGTCGATCAGGTGGTGCGGTACCGCCGCCAGTTCCGCGCGCGACGGCTTGGCCGTGCCGATGTCCATGCCCCGGTAGACCAGGGCGGAATCGACGGAGATGATTTCGGACGGAATCCGTGCGGCGATGGCCAGCGCGGCGGCTGTCTTGCCCGACGCGGTCGGGCCCATGATGGCCACCGCGCGGGGCCGTTTTTCTGGAAGAGTCATGACGATGTTATTGGCCGCGCAGGAACAGCTTGTCGAGCGCATTGATCTCGACCTGCACCCACGTGGGGCGGCCGTGATTGCACTGGTCGGCCCGTTCGGTGCTTTCCATCTGGCGCAGCAGGGCGTTCATTTCGGGTTGGGTCAGGATGCGGTTGGCGCGCACGGCCGTGTGGCAGGCCAGGGTGCCCAGCAGCTCGTTGCGCCGCTCGATCAGCACGCGCGAGCCGCCGAATTCGCGCACGTCGCGCAGCACGTCGCGCGCCAGGGTCTGCGCGTCGGCGTTCTTCAGCAGGGCCGGCACGGCGCGCACGGCCAGGGTGGTGGGCGAGAGCACGGCGATATCGAAGCCCAAGGTCGCCAGGGTGTCGCCGTGTTCCTGCACCGTGCCCACTTCGATGGCGTCGGCATAGAAGGTCACGGGAATGAGCAGGGTCTGCACCTGCATCTCGCTGCCGGCGATCTGCGCATCGAGCGCGTTCTTCAGCTGCTCGTACAGGATGCGCTCGTGCGCCGCGTGCATGTCCACCAGCACCAGGCCCTTGCTGTTCTGCGCCAGGATGTAGATGCCGTGCAGCTGTGCCAGCGCGAAGCCGAGCGGGAATTCCTCGTGCGCCAGAGCCGCCGACGACGCCGTGTAGCGCGTCGCCTCGGGCAGCTGGTAGGGCGCGGCGACCTGCTGGGCGCGGGGCGGCGTGCCGTCGGCGAACAGGGCGCCATAGCGCTCGGTGCTTTGCGCCACGCCGCCGCCGTCGGCCGCGCGGCCATACGGCGACGGCGAGAAGGTCGGCGTGTACGAGGGATTCAGGATCGAGCCGAACGACGCCTGCTGCTGCGGGCGCCACAGGGGGCCGCCCGTGCTGCCCAGGGTGTCGGCGGCCGGCAAGGGCGAAGGCACGCTGCCGTGCGACGTGGCCGACGTCTGCGCCAGCGCGCGCTGCACGGCATGGAAGACGAACTGGTGGACGGCGCGGCCGTCGCGGAAGCGCACTTCGATCTTCGACGGGTGGACGTTGACGTCCACCAGCGCCGGATCGAGGTCGAGCGCCAGCACGTAGGATGGGAAACGGTCGCCGTGCAGCACGTCCTCGTAGGCCGCGCGCACGGCGTGCACCAGCAGCTTGTCGCGCACGTAGCGGCCGTTGACATAGAAGTACTGGCAGTCGGCCCGGCCCTTCGAGGCCGTCGGCAGGCCGGCGAAGCCGTGCAGATGCAGCACGCCCGAGCCTTCGTCGATCGGCAGGCGCGCCTCGGCGAAGGTCTCGCCCAGGATCTGCGCGCTGCGCTTTTCCATCGTCGACGCCATCCAGTGGTCCACCGTGCGTCCGTTGTGCGACAGGGTGAAGGCCACGTCCGGCCGGGCCAGCGCGATGCGGCGCACGACTTCGGCGCAGTGGCCGAATTCCGTCTGCTCGGACTTCAGGAACTTGCGGCGGGCCGGCGTGTTGTAGTACAGGTCCTGCACATTGATGGTAGTGCCGGGTGCGCCGGACGAAGGCTGCACCGTGCCCAGGTGCGAACCTTCCAGCTCCCACGCGTGGGCGGCATCGGCCGTGCGGGATGTGAGCGTGACGACGGCAACCGACGCGATCGACGCCAGCGCCTCGCCCCGGAAGCCCAGCGTGCCGACGTTTTCCAGGTCGTCCAGCGACGCGATCTTCGACGTGGCATGGCGGGCCAGCGCCAGCGGCATCTGCTCGGGCGGAATGCCGCGGCCGTTATCGGTGATGCAGATGCGCTTGACGCCGCCTTCCTCCAGCCGCACGGTGATCTGCGTGCCGCCCGCGTCCAGCGCGTTTTCCAGCAATTCCTTGACGACGGCGGAAGGCCGCTCGACCACTTCGCCCGCCGCGATCTGGGAGATGAGCTGGTCGGGCAGGGCGCAAATGGGGCGGGGGGCGGGAGGGGCGTTCATAGCCGCCCATTATAACTGGCGTCTTGCGGCCGGGTTCGTGTCCACCGTGGGGTCAGACCCGGACGTAGACACGGGCTGGGCTGTGGGCCGGAAGTGCGTTGATGAAATAGAGGCTTTGTATGGTCGGGCTCGTGTCCGTGTCGGGGTCTGAGAGGAGACATGGTTTGCA
>NZ_WNKZ01000041.1:0-33782 GCF_009720835.1 Pseudoduganella buxea | reverse complement strand
GGCAAGCCATGTCCGCTTCGTTGGCATGGAGCAGTGCTCCATGAAACCCCAACTACGGAGGAGACATGGCTTGCAAGCCATGTCCGCTTCGTTGGCATGGAGCAGTGCTCCATGAAACCCCAACTACGGAGGAGACATGGCTTGCAAGCCATGTCCGCTTCGTTGGCATGGAGCAGTGCTCCATGAAACCCCAACTACGCCCCCGATGTTGACACGGGCTCTACTGATTTCGCTCGGCTTGTCGCACGGGAATCGGCACGTTGCACAGGTCGACGTGGCCGGCGGCGACCTTGGTCCATGGGCCGCCGCGGTTGCGCTGGGCTTCGGCGACGGCCTTGAAGCTGGCGGACTCGGTGCGCAGGATCTCCAGGCGGCTGCGCTGCTCGGGCGGTACGTCGGCGGCCAGGCGGACCGACTTGATCGGTACCATCTGCTCCGGCTTCTCATAGAAGCCCATGGCACCGGCGCCGCGCGGCAGCACGGACAGCAGCGGCATGCCGTCGATGACGCGGCCCACGACGGTGATATTGCGGTCCAGGTGACGCGGGGCGTTGCCGATGACGGCGTACAGGGCGCCGCCGTTGCCGCTGTCGGCGGCCGAGTCGCGGCCCACGCCCACCATGCCGTAGCAGTGCGCCAGCCAGGCCTGGCCCGTTTTCGGATCGCGCGCGGACGGGAAACCGTTCGAGTGGCCCACCTGCGGCGCATAGCCGTCGCGGTCGGGCAGGCGCGTGAAGGCCGTGTCGGTCCTCAATGGGACGGTGAATTCGCCCGGCAGCTTGGCCTCGGCCGTCTTCAAGGCCCGGGGATTCTTCTCGTCCGGGTCGCCCCATTGCACCACCCAGTTGTCCTGCGAGCGCAGGATGGCCAGGCCGTCGAAATAGCCTTCGCGCACCATCGTGCGGATATTGGCCACGTGGCGCGGCGCGAACACGGGCGCCAGTTCGATGACGACGCGGCCCGTGGGGATTTCCAGGTAGAGCGTGTTGTCCGGGTCGGGCACGCGCCATTCGCCCGGCTTGGCCGCCTTGACGACGTCGGCCACGGTGGGCTTGGGCGGCAGCTCCCTGGCCGCCACGAGCGGGCTCGACACCAGCAGCGCCAGGGCCGCCGCGGCCGTCCGCTTCCTGCATGAAAACACGAGGTGCATGCGAATCTCTCCAGGTTGATTGCTTGCTAAGCAAAGTCTAAGGATTGTAGTGCGGAATATGGTTACACTGGAAAGTCTATTGCCTGCGAAAATATGGGGCACCACAGTCAGGTGTCATGCTGGCCATTGCCTGGTGTATGATTCCGCCGCAACCTTTTGGGATACTTATGGATTTCGTTCAACTGCTGGATATGCTGGTCCATGTCGACAAGACGCTGGGCTTTTTGATTGCTGAATACGGCGTCTATGTTTATGCGGTGCTGTTCGCCATTATCTTTGCGGAAACCGGCGTCGTGGTCCTGTTCTTCTTCCCGGGCGATACGCTGCTGTTCATTGCCGGCGCCTTCTGCGCCACGGGCCAGATGCACCTGGGCCTGCTGATGTTCCTGCTGATCACGGCGGCCGTGCTGGGCAATACGACGAATTACCTGATCGGCGAGGCCGTCGGCCAGCGCGTGTTCACGCACAACTACCGGTGGATCAACAAGGACGCGCTGCGCCGCACCCATGAGTTCTTCGAACGCCATGGCGGCAAGACCATCATCCTGGCCCGCTTCGTGCCTGTCGTGCGTACCTTCGCGCCGTTCGTGGCTGGCGTGTCCGACATGACGTTCGCCCGCTTCCAGATGTATAACTTCGCCGGCGCGCTGGCCTGGGTCATCTCGCTGTGCACGGCCGGTTACCTGTTCGGCAATATCCCTATCATCCGCGACAACCTGACGGCCATCGTGCTGTTCGGCGTCGCCGTGGCCGTCGTGCCGGTGGCGCTGGGCGGGCTGTGGAAGTTCAGCCGCCGCGTGATGGGCAAGTAAGCCAAGCCAAGCGAAAGATTGCGCCGGGGCACCGCTCCGGCGCTAAAGTTTTGCCGTAGGGCATCCGTTAATCCGGTTAATGTTGTTTACTTTCCGGATTACTATGCGCAAGCTGATCGCCCTCACTGCCTGCTGTCTCGCCTTCGGGACCGCCAGCGCGAACGATCCCCCCGCGTCGGCCAGGCCGTCCATCCTGCCGTCGAAGGCCTCGTTGAAGGAGGCCGCGTCGAAAAAACCGTCCGCCCGCGAACAGGAAGAAATGGCCGAAGCGGAGCTGTCGGCCAAGATCGCCGAACGGCTGGCCGCGATGCGTGCCAACCAGGCCGCCCGCATGGCGGCCGCCGCCAAGGCCAAGAAGGATGCGGCGGCCAGGGCGGCCCGCGTTGCCGCCATCGCCGCGGCGCCGCCGCCACCGGCCAACGGCACCTACTGGACCTATGAAGGCGAATTCGGCCCGGCCAACTGGAGCAAGATCAACGCCGGCTGGAACAAGTGCAATGGCGGCGCGCGCCAGTCGCCTATCGACATCCGCGACGGCATCAAGGTCGACCTGGAGCAGATCGCCTTCGACTACCGCCCGTCCTCGTTCAGCGTCACGGACAACGGCCACACCGTGCAGGTGCAGCTGGGCGGCGGGAATTACCTATCCGTTGCGGGCCGCACCTACGAGCTGCAGCAGCTGCACTTCCATCGCCCGGCCGAGGAGCGTGTCAACGGCAAGAGTTTCGAGATGGGCATCCACCTGGTGCACAAGGACGTGGAAGGCCACACGGCCATCCTGGCGCTGATGATCCAGCGGGGCCGCCCGCAGCCGGCCGTGCAGACGGTCTGGAACAACCTGCCGCTGGAGAAGAAGGATACCTTCACGCCGTCCATCGTGTTCGACCCGAACGACCTGCTGCCGCAGCGGCGCGACTACTACACCTATATGGGTTCGCTGTCCGAGCCGCCGTGCACGGAAGGCGTGCTGTGGCTGGTGATGAAGGAGCCGCTGCAGGCGTCGCCCGAGCAGATGGCGCTGTTCTCGCGCCTCTACCCCTTCAATGCCCGGCCCGTGCAGGCCAACTCGGGCCGCATGATCAAGGAATCGCAGTAAGCGCGATCGAGTGCTGGCCGGTCCATTCGGCACCGGCAGCCAGTTCCTTCTTGTCGACGCGGGCCGGCTCGATGCAGACAAAACGCTGCCACTCGTCGTCGGCCATGTCGTTCAGGGCGGCGGCGCCTTCCGCGCCGGGATTCCACACCACCCATTCCGTGAAGCCCTGCTGCTGCAGGGCCAGCGTGCCCGCGCCCGTGTGCAGGGCCAGCGTTGGCGGGGCCGCATAGATATTGTCCAGCTTCGGGCCGAAGTACAGCGGCGACTCGTCCGGCAGGCCTTCGACCACGGTGCGGGTGAAGTCTTCCACCGCGTAATAGGTATGCAGGGCGGCGGCGAAGTCGAAGGGTGCGTCGCCCGTGTTGCGCACGTTGAAGCGCATGTCGATGGCGTCCCCGCGCAAGGTGAAGCGCAGGCGCAAGGCAAAGGCATGGGGCCAGCCGGCGGCCAGCGTCGGAGGCACGTCCTCGTGCGTCAGCGCCAGTTCGACCCAGGCGCTGCCGGCGTCAAGACCGCTGTCGGCCACGCGCCAGTGCGACAGCCGCGCCACGCCATGGCGCTGGCCCGTGCCGCGCGTGGAAAACTGCGGGAAGATGACGGGCACGCCGCCGCGGATGGCGGCACTGCCGTCGCGGGGCGACTTGTCGCTCATGAACAGGCGCTCGCGCCCGTCCGCCGTCGTCCACGACGCCAGGTGGGCGCCATACAGGGCGATCGTCGCGGTGGCGCCGTCGGGCGCAGTGATGCACACGGCCGGCAATTGGCCGAAAGTCACCATCTTCATATTGTTTTTCCTCAGGTCAGCCGGTTCTTGGCGAGCGGCGGGTTCTTGGCGAAGTATGAGCGGATACCCTTGACGATGGCGTCCGCGATCTGGTCCTGGTAGGCGTTGTCGAGCAGGCGCGCTTCCTCGTCCGGGTTCGAGATGAAGGCCGTCTCGATCAGGATCGACGGAATATCCGGCGCCTTCAGCACGGCGAAGCCGGCGCGTTCGACGGCGCCGTTGTGCAGCTTATTGATGCCGCCGATCTGCGACAGCACGGCCTTGCCCACCTTCAGGCTGTCGTTGATCTGCGCCGTCGTGGACAGGTCGAACAGCACGCTGGCCAGTTGCGGGTCGTGGCCTTTGGTGTTGGCGCCACCGATCAGGTCGGCCTGGTTTTCCTTGTTGGCCAGCCAGCGCGCGGCCGAGGAGCTGGCGCCTTTTTCCGACAGCACGAAGACGGACGAGCCCCGTGCGCTGGGCGAAACGAAGGCATCGGCGTGGATCGACACGAACAGGTCGGCATCGACCTGGCGCGCCTTCTCCACCCGTTTATTCAGGGGCACGAAGAAGTCGCCGTCGCGCGT
Source organism: Pseudoduganella buxea (assembly GCF_009720835.1). Lineage (GTDB taxonomy): Bacteria > Pseudomonadota > Gammaproteobacteria > Burkholderiales > Burkholderiaceae_D > Rugamonas > Rugamonas buxea. The sequence continues at coordinate 29,374 of NZ_WNKZ01000041.1, read as the reverse complement.
GAGCATGACGCGCATGTTCGGGTGCTCCTCGATCTTGAACTTCAGGCGCTTGGCGATGGCCAGCACGATATCCTTCTCGCGGCTGCCCTTGGCGCCGATGGCGCCCGGGTCCTCGCCGCCGTGGCCCGGGTCGAGCGCCACCGTCAGCATGCGCACCAGCTTGTCGTTCGGCGTCTTCTTCGGTTCCACCTTGGCCACCGGCGGCGGCACCGGCTTCGGCGGCACGGCCGCGATGTCGGGACGGGGCAGGGCATCGGACGGCACGCCCGGCGCCGGCAGCTTGTTGTCCGGCAGGGGCAGGGCATTGCCGATGGTCTCGGCCGGCGCATCGGCCGGCGTCGCGGGCGGCTGGCCGACCGGCTTGCCGTCGCTGGACCACTCGCCTTTTTCGATCATCGCCGCGATCGGGTCGATTTCCTGCACCGGGTACAGATCGAAGATCAGCCGGTGCTTGTAGGCGCCTACGGGTTCGAGCGTAAATACCTGCGGCCGGATCGGTGCCTTGAGGTCGAACACGAGCCGCACCACGTTCGGCCGGTTCTGGCCTACTCTTACCTGCTTGATATACGGGTCGTTCGACTGGATCTTCGCCACCAGCGTCTTCAGGGTGGGATTGAGTTCCAGGCCCTCGATGTCGACCACCAGGCGTTCCGGATCCTTGACGATGAAGTGCGAGGTTTTCAGATCCGCATCGTTTTCCAGGGTGACACGGGTGTAGTCGTCCGCCGGCCACACGCGCACGGCCATGATCTGGGCGGCGCGCGCAGGCACGGTGGCAAACACCGACAGCAGCAGCGCACCGCCGGCCTTCAGGACCGTGCGGCGGTTGCGGGCGTTCGGGGTACGGGACGCAGTCAGAGTATCTGCGGGAAATGGAGGCGTTGCAGGCATGACGAACCTAATGCGGAAGACGCCTGCAATTCTACATCACGACCATCGCCCGCCACGGTGAGAATGATGCGCAAGTCCGGTTGCGGCAAGACTTCCTGCGCTTTTTCCGGCCATTCGACGATGCAGACGTTGCGCCCGTCGAAATCCTCGCGGAAGCCGGCGTCGAGGAATTCCTCCGGGCTGCCCATGCGGTACAGGTCGTAGTGGATGATGTTGATGGACTGGCCATCGAGCATGACGCGGTAAGGTTCCGACAAAGTGTACGTGGGACTCTTCACGTGGCCCTGGTGGCCGGCCGCATGCAGCAGCGCGCGTGTCAGCGCCGTCTTGCCGGCACCCAGGTCGCCGTGCAGGTAGATGGCCATGCCGGGAAGCAGGGCGCGCGCCAGCGACACGCCCAGGGCGGCCGTGTGGGATTTGTCACGAAGGTGGGCTTTGTAGTGCTGCATCGCATAAAATGGTGGATTGTTCCTGCCGCCATTGTACCGTCCGATGTCTCCGTCCCCCGAAGAACTGACCGCGCTGTCCGCCGCCATCAAGGCGTGGGGGAAGGAACTCGGCTTTGCCGAAGTGCGCATCGCCGATATCGACCTGGCCGCCGCGGAAAACGGCCTGCAGGCCTGGCTCGACGCCGGCATGCACGGTGAAATGGATTATATGGCAACGCACGGCATGAAGCGCGCCCGTCCGGCCGAACTGGTACCGGGCACGGTGCGGGTCATCACGGCGCGCATGAATTACCTGCCCGAATCGGCCGGCGAGGACTGGCGCGCACGCGAACATGCCCGGCTGGCCGACCCCACCGCCGCCGTCATCTCGGTCTATGCCCGGGGCCGCGACTACCACAAGGTGCTGCGCGCCCGCCTGCAGCAGCTGGCCGAGCGCGTGCGCGCCGCCGTCGGCGAATTCGGCTACCGCGTCTTCACGGACTCGGCGCCCGTGATGGAACTGCCGCTGGCGGAAAAGTCCGGCCTGGGCTGGCGCGGCAAGCACACCTTGCTGATCAACCGTGCGGCCGGTTCGATGTTCTTCATGGGCGAGATCCTGGTGGACCTGCCGCTGCCGGTCGACCCACCGACGGATGCCCACTGCGGCCAGTGCAGCGCCTGCATCACGGCCTGCCCGACGGGCGCCATCGTCGCCCCGGGCCGGCTCGACGCGCGCCGCTGCATCTCCTACCTGACCATCGAACTGAAGGGCGCCATCCCCGAGGAGTTCCGGCCCCTGATCGGCAACCGGGTGTATGGCTGCGACGACTGCCAGACGGCCTGCCCATGGAACAAGTTCGCCCAGCGCGCCACCTTGCCGGACTTCGACGAACGCCACGGTTTGGGCAGCGCCGGCATGGTGGACCTGTTCGCGTGGAGCGAGGAAGCATTCAACCGCAATATGGAAGGCAGCCCGATCCGGCGCATCGGCCACGAGCGGTGGCTGCGCAACCTGGCGGTCGGCCTGGGCAATGCGGCCGCCGGCGGTGCGCGGGGCGATGCCGCCATCGTGGCCGCGTTACGGTCGCGCGCGGATCATCCGTCGGCCCTGGTGCGCGAGCACGTGGCGTGGGCGCTGGCGCGCCATGCGATTTGACGGGTCGGCCCTGCAGGGTTCGACCTGCAGGGTTCGACTTGACCCCTCAGCTCTTGAAGAGATTAAGCAGGGTCACGGCCGGCGAGATGGCGTTGATCTTGCGGCCCGCTTTCGCGGCCTCGATGACCTCCACCAGCTGTTCGTACTTGTCGGCCTGGCGGTCTTCCAGGTTCGTCATGTTCATGCTCCAGCGAACGAAGGTGCGGTACGCCGCCGGTTCCTTGTACAGCAGCCGCGTGTCATGGTGGCGCGGGTCTTTCGTGATCTTGGCGTACAGGGCGGCGAGCGTCGCTTCCGGGCCTTCCAGCACCTGCATGAACCAGCCGCCGTTGTAGAACAGGCTGCCGGTGACGTCGATGGCCGCATTATTGGCCTTGGCCTGCTTCAGCAGGGCAAGCAGGTATTCCTTCGACATCTTGCGGGTGGACTGGCTCAGGTAGACGAGTTGGTGGAGTGACATCGAGGGCCGCCGGGAAAGGGTTTGAGTGGGTGTTGCCGTGTGGAATATATCCCACCTGGCGCCAAACGGGCGCGCGCAATCGGTGCACCGTTGGTTTTCCACGACGACGCGCTAGTCGTCTTCGTCGTCGTCGGCCAGCAGCATATCGAGCATGCGCTGCGGATTGGCGAGAAAGTCATGCGTCACCTGGTAGTGCTCCGTGTCCATGTAGTCGGTGCGGCGCAGGCCGTCGGCCGTGCAGGCGTAGATCTTGGCGTCCGGGTAGGCCATCAGGATGGGCGAGTGGGTGGCGATGATGAACTGCGAGCCGCCCTTGACCAGCTGATGGATGCGCGCCATCGCGGCCAGCTGGCGCTGCGGCGACAGGGCCGCTTCCGGTTCGTCCAGCACGTACAGGCCTTTTCCACGGAAGCGGTGCGTCAGCAGGGCCATGAACGATTCGCCGTGCGACTGCTCGTGCAGCGAAACGCCGCCGTAGGCGTCGATCAGGCCCCCACCGCTGGGGTCGTCCTCCAACCTTTCGATCTCCGTGGCGACATTGAAAAAACTCTCCGCGCGCAGGAAGTAGCCGTCGCGCGGGCGCCTGAAGCCCTTGGCGATGCGGATGAATTCGTGCAGCGGCGAATGCGAGGCGCGCGTGCCGAAGTTGAAGTTGCGGCTGCCGCCTTCGGCGTTGAAGCCCAGCGCCACGGCGATGGCCTCGAGCAGCGTGGATTTGCCGCTGCCGTTCTCGCCGACGATGAAGGTGACGGCCGGGTGAAAGGACAGCACCGTCAGGTGCCGCACGGCGGGCAGGTTGAACGGGTAGCGCTCGAAGTCCGGCACGATATCGCGCCGCAAGGTGACGTCGATGGCGAAGCTGGACGACAGTGTCATCGCCGGCTTACTTCAGCAGGCCCGCCAGTTCGACGGCCGTCTTCACCTGCATCTTGTCGAAGATATGGGCGCGGTGTACTTCCACCGTGCGCATGCTGATGCCCAGTTCGTCCGCCACCACCTTGTTCATCTTGCCGGCCAGGATCAGGTCCAGCACTTCGCGCTCGCGCGTGGACAGGGTGGCCAGGCGCGCGTGGACGGCCGCACTGGCGCTGGCATGCAGCGACTTGGCCAGGCCTTCCTGGACCCGGTCCATCAGGTCGTTGTCGTTGAAGGGCTTTTCGAAGAAGTCGAAAGCGCCCCGCTTCAAGGTGTCCACGGCCATCGGCACGTCGCCGTGGCCGGTCAGGAAGATCACGGGCAGGCGCTGGGTCAGGCCGCGCGCGGCCAGCTGGTCGAACACGGCCACGCCGTTCATGTCGGGCATGCGCACGTCCAGCAGCACGCAGTCGCCGGCTGCGTCGAAGGCCTTCGATTCGACCCAGGCCAGGAACTTGGCGCCGCAATCGTAGGTGGCGGCGGCGATGCCGCGCGACGAGGCCAGCCACGACAGCGAATCGCGCACTACTTCTTCATCATCGACGATATGCAGCATTTCCGAACTCCGTAATCTTGGGGGCTACGCCGCGGCGGGCAGCGTAAAAGTGAATATGGTACCGCCTTGCGGGTTGTCGCGGTGCGTCAGGGTGCCGCCGTGGAACTCGATGGCCGTGCGGCAGATGTTCAGGCCCATGCCCATGCCCTGGGCCTTGGTCGAGAAGAACGGCGAGAACAGGCGCTCGGCCACCTCCTGGGGAATGCCATGGCCGTTGTCGATGACGCTGACGGCGACCTGGCCGGCGGCGCCGTCGTGGCTTGCCTCGAGCCGCAGCAGGCGGCGCGCGGGCGGCACGTTGGCCATCGCCTCGATGCCGTTGCGGGTCAGGTTCAGCAGCACCTGCTCGACCATCATGCGGTCGGCCCGCACCAGCGGCAGGCCGGCCGGCAGCGCGGCCTGGAACACCACCTGGTGGTGGCGCGCCTGCAGGTCGATCAGCGCGCGGATGCTGTCGAGCATATCGGCCAGCGCCACGTCCTGGCGCTCCGCCTCGCGCTTCTTCACGAAATCGAACACGCTGCGCACGATGGTGCCGGCGCGGCGGGCCTGGGCGCCGGCCTGCTCCAGCGCGGGCCTGAGCTTGCCGCTGTCGACCGGGGCGTTGCTGCCGTCCGGGCGCGTGAGCAGGTTCAGCGCGCCCGTCGTGTAGCTGGAAATGGCCGCCAGCGGCTGGTTCAGTTCATGTGCCAGCATCGATGCGATTTCGCCCATCGTCGCCAGGCGCGCGCTGGCCTGCAGCTTTTCCTGGTGCTCCCGGTTCAGTTCCTCGATGCGCTTGCGGTCCGAGATGTCGAGGATGGAGCCCATCCAGCCCGTGTGCCGGCCCTCGTTGTCGACCAGCGGGGCCTCGAAGATCAGCACAGGGATGCGGGTGCCGTCGGGGCGCTGGAAGATGGTCTCGAACTGGGGCGTGACGGTGCCGGCCAGTACGTTGGCCAGCCGGTGCTGGTATTCGGGCATCACGTCCGGCGCCCAGTAGGGCATCGGCGGCGAGCGGCCCACCAGTTCTTCCTCGCTGTAGCCGACCATCTGGCAGAAGGCCGGATTGACGTAGGTGATGCGCCCTTCCAGGTCGCGTGCGCGCAGGCCCGTCACCAGCGAATTTTCCATCGCCGTGCGAAACGCCATCTGCTGGCGCAGCGCATCCTCGGCGGCCAGCCGGCGCGAAATATGGCCCCACAGCGCAAGCAGGCTCCATAGCAGCGCCAGCGACAGCACGATGACGGAGCCCACCAGCAGGTTGGGCAGCAGCTTCGGTTCGCTCTTGACGCTGTCCGTCATCAGGGTGACGGTCACGCCGGGCAGGTCGAGCGCGCGCTTGTGCGTGTAGACGCCGTGGCCCGGGCCGGCGGCGGCGCGGCGTGCCAGCACGCGGTCGTCGCGGTCGAGCAGGGTGATCTGGTTGTCCTGGGCGAACCACCACGGCACCATTTCGTCCAGCAGGGCCGAGAGCTGGTAGGTGGCGACGACGCTGCCCAGGAACTCGTTGCCGCGGAACAGGGGCAGGTGGTAATCCAACATGATGGCGCCCGGCGTGCCGGCCGGGTTCACGCTTTCCGCCTGCGGTTCGCCGTAGACGGGACTGCGGCCCTTGCGGGCGCGCTCGAGGGCGTCGCGCGAAGCCTGCGTCAGCGCGGCGATGGCGGGCGGCGCCTCGTCGCTGGAGGCGTGTACGTGCCCGCCGGGTCCAATCCACATGACCCGTTTCAGTTCCGTGCCCGTCTTCAGGAGGCGTGCCATGCGCTCGTGCAGCCTTGCCGGCGCGGTGCCGGCCAGGATCTCGTTGCCGATGCCGCGCACGCTTTCCTCGTGGCGGGCCATCTGGAAGCGGATGGTCTGCTCGACCCACAAGGTGTCGGCGATCAGCTGCTCCTGGCGCTCGCTGCTTTCCATCTGGCGTGCCTGCCATGGCAGCCAGATCAAAATGGCGAGGAAAAACAACACCAGCACGACCGGCATCAGCCACCGGATCGCGTGCGGGAAGGGCAGGCGCGCGGCCAGCCGGGAAGAATTGATCATTGTCGGAGAGTAATGAAATTGCTACACTTCGGTATTGTGGTTTTCCACAGTTGCCCCTTGCGTCACCCTTCTCCAGAATGGGACGGCAAGAATAAGGCTGCGGGACCGGTGCGCCGCGCACATGACTGACAGCCGATAATAGACCAACTCTTTTTGGGGACACACATGAAGCTCAGGACCATCCTGGTCGCGCTGGCCGCGACCGCATCGTTTACCTCCGCCGCCTTCGCCCAGGCACCGATCGTCATCAAGTTCAGCCACGTCGTCGCCACGGACACGCCGAAGGGCCAGGCCGCCGAGCGCTTCAAGCAGCTGGCCGAGAAAGCCACCAACGGCCGCGTCAAGGTCGAGGTCTATCCGAACAGCCAGCTGTACAAGGACAAGGAAGAACTGGAAGCCCTGCAACTGGGCGCCGTCCAGATGCTGGCACCGTCGCTGGCCAAGTTCGGTCCGCTGGGCGTGAAGGAATTCGAAGTCTTCGACCTGCCGTACATCTTCCCGAACAAGACGGCGCTGTACAACGTCACGGAAGGCCCGATCGGCAAGGGCCTGCTGAAGAAACTGGAAAGCAAGGGCATTACGGGCCTGGCGTACTGGGATAACGGCTTCAAGATCATGTCGGCCAACAAGCCGCTGCGCACGCCGACCGACTTCCGCGGCACGAAGCTGCGCATCCAGTCGTCGAAAGTCCTGGACGCGCAGATGCGCGCACTGGGCGCCAACCCGCAGGTGCTGGCCTTCTCCGAGGTCTACCAGGCCCTGCAGACCGGCGTCGTGGACGGCACCGAGAATCCGCCGTCGAACATGTACACCCAGAAGATGCACGAGGTGCAGAAGTTCGCCACCTTGTCGAACCACGGTTACCTGGGCTATGCCGTTATCGTCAACAAGAAGTTCTGGGACGGCTTGCCGGCCGACCTGCGCACGGCGCTGGAAGGCGCGATGCGCGAAGCGACCACGTATGAAAAAGCCATCGCCCAGCGCGACAACGACCTCGCCCTGGAAGCGATGAAGAAGGCGGGCAAGACCCAGTTCATCACCTTGACCGCGCAGGAACAGGCCGAGTGGAAGAAGGCCCTGTCCCCGGTGCAGAAGCAGATGGAAAGCCGCATCGGCGCCGACCTGATCAACGCGATCAACAAGGAAGGCGCGAAGTAATCTTCGCTTTGCAGTAAACACGGGGCGGCGTCCTGCCGCCCCGCAGCAATTCCCCATTTACGACCCCGTTCTCTCTGAAAGAACATCATGAAATTCCTGGACCACCTGGAAGAGTGGATCATTGCGACCCTGATGGGCGCTGCCACCCTCATTGTCTTCATGGCGGTGCTGCACCGCTACATGTCCGGCCTGCCCATCGGCTGGCTGCAGGACGAGCTTATCCAGATCAATACGAGCTGGGCGCAGGAGCTGTGCATCTACATGTTCGTGTGGATGGCCAAGTTCGGCGCGGCCTATGGCGTGCGCACCGGCATCCACGTCGGTGTCGACGTCGTCATCAACCGCCTGTCGACGCCATGGCGCAGCAAGTTCATCATCTTCGGCCTGCTGGCCGGTGCCGTGTTTACCGGCATCGTCGGCACCCTGGGCGCGACCTTTGTGTGGGAAATCGGCCACACCGAACAGACGTCGGCCGACCTGGAAATTCCCATGTGGTGGGTCTACCTGGCCGTGCCGCTGGGTTCCTACCTGATGTGCTTCCGCTTCCTGCAGGTGATGGTGCATTTCATCCGCACCGGCGACCTGCCGAAACATGACCACTCACACGTCGAAGGCCTGGACGAAGAAGTCCAAGGAGCGAAAGCATGAACGCGCTGATTATCTTTACCCTGCTGCTGGTGCTGATGTTGACCGGCATGCCCATTTCCATTTCGCTGGGCCTGACGGTCCTGACCTTCCTCTTCACGATGACCAATGTGCCGATCGAATCGGTGGCACTGAAGCTGTTCACGGGCATCGAGAAGTTCGAGATCATGGCCATCCCGTTCTTCATCCTGGCCGGTAACTTCCTGACGCACGGCGGCGTGGCGCGGCGCATGATCAACTTCGCCAGCTCCTGCGTGGGCCACTGGCACGGCGGCCTGGCGCTGGCCGGCGTGATGGCCTGCGCGCTGTTCGCGGCCGTCTCCGGCTCCAGCCCCGCCACCGTCGTGGCGATCGGCTCGATCATCCTGCCGGCCATGGTCAAGCAGGGCTATCCGAAACGCTTCGGCGCCGGTGTCATCACGACCTCGGGCGCGCTGGGCATCCTGATTCCGCCGTCGATCGTGATGGTGATGTATTCGGTGACCACCAATACCTCCGTCGGCGCCTTGTTCATGGCCGGCGTCGTGCCTGGCCTGATGCTGGCCTTCCTGCTGGGCCTGACGACGTGGGTACTGGCGAAGAAGCACAACTATCCGCGCATGCAGAAGGCCACGTGGGGCGAGCGCCTGGCCGCCTTCCGCAAGAGTGCTTGGGGCCTGTTGCTGATCGTGATCGTCATGGGCGGCATCTATTCCGGCATGTTTACGCCGACGGAAGCGGCGGCCATGGCGGCCGTGTATGCCTTTGTCATCGCCGTGTTCGTCTACAAGGACCTGAAGATCAAGCAGGTCGGCAAGGTGCTGCTGGACTCGGCCTCGATGTCGGCGATGCTGCTGTACATCATCACGAACGCCGTGCTGTTCTCGTTCCTGATGACCAGCGAGAACATTCCGCAGGACATGGCGGCATGGCTGACGGCCCAGGGCCTGGGGCCGATTGCCTTCCTGCTGGTGGTGAACATCATCCTGCTGGTCGCCGGCAACTTCATGGAACCGTCGTCGATCGTGCTGATCATGGCGCCGATCCTGTTCCCCGTCGCCGTGTCGCTGGGTATTAATCCGATTCACTTCGGCATCCTGATCGTCGTCAACATGGAAGTGGGCATGTGCCACCCACCCGTGGGCCTGAACCTGTATGTGGCATCCGGCATCACGAAGATGGGCATTTCCGAACTGACCGTGGCCGTCATGCCATGGCTGCTGACGATGCTGGGCTTCCTGATGCTGGTGACGTACGTGCCGGAGATTTCGCTGTGGCTGCCGCGCCTCGTGTACGGCTCGGTAGGCTGAGGGAATCAATTCCAAGGCACTTGGGGAACCGCTGATTTATTCATGGCGGCGATCTTAGCCTGAGAAAACGCGCCTAGCCGCGCCACGACTGCCCCGCCATACCCCGGTATGCCGGGGCAGTCGCATCTTGCTGGACACATTTTCAAGACCAATCTCATCCATCAGCAATAAATCAGCGCTTCCTTAGCATACTTTCCACGGCCGTTGCCACACTTGATTGTCACATGAGCCAAATTGTGTCTTGCTATAAAAAAACTGGAGAAAAACGGGGTGGGATCAGTTATGATTGCCTCGCTCTGGTTTGGTGCACGAATAAGGATATGCACCAAGGTAGCAACGAATACGCAAGTTAGTGGGGAGTGGTAAATAAGAAGGCTGCCGGAGACGGCGCGATAAAGCGAGGAGACACGCGGTTCAAGAATGTTGTTGGCATCACTGCTGCAGGCGGCCACAAGCTACGCCGCAGCGGGACCAAACAACCGGAACCGTGCCAAGGCACCAGTTAAAACGCACCCGAGGGTGCGTTTTTTTTATACCTGACGCACCCGAGGGTGCGTTTTTTTTATACTTGACGCACCCGAGGGTGCGTTTTTTTTCGCCGGTGGTGTAGCATCATCGCAACAGCAGCAAGGAGTCAATTGTGAATAAAATACAACAGCCCAGCGATCTCTTCGCCGCCATCGTCGCCACGCCCTTCGGCGCCCTCGGCATCCGCACGGGGGGCGCCGTCGTGACCGAACTGGTCTACCTGCCGGACAGCTTCGGCGAGAAGGCAGCCGAAGACCCGGTCGCCGAGCAGGCGGCAGGGCAGGTGCTGCGCTACTGCGACGATCCCGACTTCGCCTTCGACTTGCCGCTGGCCCAGGTGGGCAGCGAATTCCAGCGCAAGGTGTGGCAGGCCATCGGCGCCATTCCCCGCGGCGAAGTGCGCACCTATGGCGAAGTGGCCAAGTTCGTCGGCTCGATGCCGCGCGCCGTCGGCCAGGCCTGTGGCGCCAACTATTTTCCGCTGGTGGTGCCGTGCCACCGCGTCACGGGCGCGCAGGGGCTGGGCGGTTTCGCCGGCAGCGATGACCGTAACGGTTTCACCCTGAACGTCAAGCGCTGGCTGCTGGCGCACGAAGGACTGCGCGAATACGCATGGCAGCAGACAACGCTGATCTGATCGACCAGTTCTGCGACAGCCTGTGGCTGGAAGACGGCCTGTCGAAGAATTCCCTCGATGCCTACCGCCGCGACATGCGCCAGTTCGCCCGCTGGCTGGACGTGGCCCGTGCCGGTACTTCGCTGCTGGGCGTGACGAAAGCCGATATCGACGCTTACTTCGCCGCCCGCCACGACGACACCAAGGCCAGCTCGTCGAACCGGCGCCTGTCGGTACTCAAACGGTTCTATCAACTTTTCTTGCGCAAGGGCCGCATCCACGAGGACCCGTGCCTGAAGATCGGCTCGGCAAAGCAGCCGGCCCGCTTCGTGCATACCCTGTCGGAAGGGCAGGTGGAAGCGCTGCTGGCCTCCCCCGGCGACACCGAGCCGCTCGACATTCGCGACCGCACCATGCTGGAGCTGATGTATGCCAGCGGCCTGCGCGTGTCCGAGCTGGTGTCGCTGAAGATCACGGAAGTGGGCCTGAACGAAGGCGTGCTGCGCATCACGGGCAAGGGCAGCAAGACCCGTCTCGTGCCCTTCGGTGCCCAGGCTCGCCAGTGGATCGAACGCTACCTGCGCGGCGCGCGCGGCATCATCCTGAACGGCCAGCAGGACGATGCGCTGTTCGTCACGGCCCGCGGTGGCGCCATGACGCGGCAGATGTTCTGGGTCATCGTGAAGAAGCACGCCACGCGCGCCGGCATCACGGCGCCGCTGTCGCCGCACACCCTGCGCCATGCCTTCGCCACGCACCTGCTGAACCACGGCGCCGACCTGCGCGTGGTCCAGCTGCTGCTGGGCCATTCCGATATTTCGACGACGCAGATCTACACCCACGTGGCCCGGGAAAGGCTGAAGCAGCTGCATGCGGTGCATCATCCGCGCGGATAAAAATTCTGCGATGCTGGAGCTGCGGCATAATGACGGGAAAGGAGGCTAGCCATGGCAAAGACAAATTTCTCATACGAGAAGCGACAGCGGGAGCTGGAGAAGAAACGCAAGGCCGAAGAAAAGGCCCGGCGCAAGCAGGAAGCGAAGGATCGTCCGGCCGGAGAAGCGGGTTCGGATGAGGTAGCGGAAGACGCCGACGACGCTGACGAGGCGGATGAGGCGGCGGACGAAGGCAGCACGGCAGTAAAACAAGACTGAGAAACCGGGGACAGTCCCCTGTTCTGAAACAAGATTTCTTCAGAACAGGGGACTGTCCCCGGTTTTTTGCGTTCAGGCGGCGTTGACCAGCTCCGGCTTGCGCGGCGCTTCCGCTGCTTCGGGCGCATGGCCGAACCAGCGCTTGGCCCGTTTGCCCAGATTGTCCAGATACGTATAGGCCACCGGCACCACCACCAGGGTGAGCAGGGTCGACGTGATGACGCCGCCGATGACGGCGCGGCCCATCGGCGCCTGCGTCTCGCCCCCTTCGCCCATGCCGATGGCCATCGGCAGCATGCCGAAGATCATCGCCAGGGTCGTCATCAGGATGGGCCGCAGGCGCACCTGGCCCGCCGCCATGATGGCGTCGCGCTGCGACATGCCGCCCTGCTGGCCGTGGTTGGTGAAGTCCACCAGCAGGATGGCGTTCTTCGTCACGAGGCCCATCAGCATGATGACGCCGATGATGGAGAAGATGTTCAGGGTCGATCCCGTGATCAGCAGCGCCAGCAGCACGCCGATCAGCGACAGCGGCAGCGACATCATGATCGCCACCGGCTGCAGGAAGCTGCCGAACTGCGAGGCCAGCACCAGGTAGATGAAGACGACGGCGATGCCCAGTGCGATCATGGCGCTCGTCAGCGTCTCCTGCATCTGCTTGGCCTGGCCGCCCACGTCGAAGCGCACGCCGGCCGGCATCTCGATCGACTCCATCGCCTTCTTCACGTCCGCATCGACGTCGCCGCCCGGGCGGCCCTCGACGCCGGCCATCACGGCCACGCGGCGCATCAGTGCCTGGCGTTTCAATACCTGCGGGCTGAACGAAGGCACGAACTCCACCACCTGGCGCAGCGGCACCATCAGCGGACGGCCGTCGGGACCGGGCTTGCTGGACGCCAGCGACAGGTCGGCCAGGTCCGCCACGCGCTGGCGGCCCGACTTCGGCAGCTGCACGTTGACGTCGTAGTTCTGGCCGTCCGGTGCCAGCCAGTAGCTGACCGTCTCGCCGGCCACGAACGGCCGCAGCGCCGCGCCGATCTGCTGCGTCGACAGGCCCAGGTCGCTGGCCAGCTCGTTGTTGATGCGGATCGACGTGGACGGGTTGGCGCCTTCCTGGCTGTATTCCAGGTCGGCCACGCCCTTGATGGTGCGCATCCTGGCCATCAGCTGCTGCGCCACCTTGTCCAGCTTCGCTTCATCCGTGCCGAGGATGGCGATGAAGATGGGCTTCTGGCCCACCGACGGCGTGATGCCGGGGATCGATGCGAGGCGCGCCCGAATGGCCTTTTCCAGCTCCTGCTGCGAGCGGCGGTGGGTCTTGTGCACGTCCGTCAGCTTGACGTTCACATACGAGATGTGTCGGCCTTCGGCCGCGCCGATATTGCCGAACACCGTGTCGACCTCGGGGAACTCCTTCAGCGCCGCTTCCACCTGCGCCACCTTGCTGGCGTTGTATTCCAGGCTCGAACCCACCGGCACCTTGAACTGCATGTTGATCCAGCCGCGGTCCGTCTCCGGGAACATCTCGCCGCCGATCATCGGCACCAGCATCAGGCTGCCCACGAACACCGCTACCGTGGCGGCCAGGGTCACCTTGCGCCAGTTCAGCGCCAGCGCCAGCACCTTGCCGTACCAGGCGTGCACGTGTTCGATGCCGTGCTCGATGCGCTCCATCAGGCGGCCCAGCCACGGCAGGTACTTGAAGCGGTCCTGCACCGGGTCGTGCCATACCGAGGACAGCATCGGATCGAGCGTGAAGCTGACGAACAGCGACACCAGCACCGCGACAGTCACGGTAATGCCGAACTGCAGGAAGAAGCGGCCGATGATGCCGTCCATGAAGGCCACGGGAATGAACACGGCGACGATGGCGAAGGTGGTGGCCATCACGGCCACGCCGATCTCGTTGGTGCCGTCTTCGGCCGCCTTGCGGTGGCCCTTGCCGAAGCCCAGGTGGCGCACGATGTTCTCGCGCACGACGATGGCGTCGTCGATCAGCAGGCCAATGCACAGCGACAGCGCCATCAGGGTCAGGAAGTTCAACGTGAAGCCGAACGCCTTCATGGCGATGAAGCTGGCCAGCACGGAGATCGGCAGGGTCAGGCCCGTGATGATGGTCGAGCGCCACGAGTGCAGGAAGAAGAACACGATGACCATCGTCAGGATGGCGCCTTCGACGATGGTGCGCTTGACGTTATTGAGCTGGCTCTGCACGCGGTCCGATTCGGCGTCGACGATCTTCAGGGCCACGCCGGCCGGCAGGGACTTCTGCAGGTCCGCCACGACGGCCTTGATGCCTTCGCCCACTTCCACCACGTTCGAGTCCTGCACCTTGGTCGCTTCGAGCGAGATGCCGCGCTGGCCGTTGATGCGCGCCAGCGAGCGTTCCTCGGCCTCGCCGTCGACGACGTCGGCCACCTGTTCCAGGTAGACCGGGCCGTTGGCGCGGCGCGCCACGATGATCTTGTTGAATTCGCGCGGGTCCTTCAGCTTGCCCTCGACCCGCACCAGGCGGTCGTTTCCCTCGCGGGTGATATTGCCGGCCGGGAGATTGGCATTGGTGTCTCGGATCGCCTGCATCACTTCATTGACGCCCACGCCTTGCGCCGTCATCTCGCCCGGTTTCAGGCTGATGAGGATCTCGCGCTTGGCCGTGCCGTAGGTGCGTACCTGGCCGACGCCCGCGACGCCCTGGATGCGCTTGACGATGACCTGGTCCGCCAGGGTGGAGAGCTCGCGGATGGCCATCGTGTCGGACGTCAGGGTCATGTTGACGATGGGCTGGGCGTTGTCGCCTTCCTCGCGCACGATGAACGGGTCCTTGGCTTCCTTGGGGAAGCGGGGGCGCACCAGGCCGACCTTGTCGCGCACGTCCTGCATGGCCTTGTCCATGTCGGTGGACAGCTCGAACTCCAGGTAGATGCCGGATTTGCCCTCCCACGAGTTGGCGCGCAAGGTGCGCACGCCGCGCACGGTGTTGACGATATCCTCGATGGGGCGGGTGATGTCGGTTTCCACCGCCTCCGGCGAGGCGCCCGGATACTGCACCTCGATGGCGACGAAGGGAATCTCCACGTTCGGCATGCTCTCCACGCCCAGGCCCCGGTACGAGGCCAGGCCCAGCACCATCAGGCCGATCATCACCATCGTCGCGAAGACGGGCTGGCGGATACTGATTTTCGTGATCCACATGGCTTACCCCTGCGGTGGCTTGACGGCCGGCTTGGCGCCGCCGGCGGTCGTCAGCGCGTTCGCCGCGGGCAGCTTGACGCTGGCGCCGGGCTTGACGCCATCGAGCCGGGAGACGATCACGTGCTCGCCCTGGTCCAGCCCGGCCGTGACGGCGGCCATGCCTTCGTCCTCGTTGCGCAGGCCCAGGGTGACAGGCTGCTCGACGATCTTGCCGTCCTTGACCTTGTAGACCACGTCCGGCCCCGTCTCGACGCCGTGGGCCTTGCGCAGCGCCGTCATCGGCACCTGCGGCAGGGCGGCGGTGCGTTCGGTGACGATGCTGCCCTTGGCGAACATGCCGCCGCGCAGGGCGCCGTCGCCGTTCGGCACGGCCACGTAGACCAGCATCGCGCGCGAGCCGGCTTCCGTGGTGGGATTGATGCGCGCGACCTTGCCGGCAAAGGCGCGGCCGGCGAAACCGTCGACCCGGAAGGCCACCTCCTGGCCCACCTTGATGCGGGGGATGTCGGACGTGGGCACCTGCGCTTCCAGGGTCAGTTCGTCCAGGCTGACGATGGTGTAGACCGGCATGTCGGGCGACACCTTCTCGCCCGCCTGCACGTGGCGCTTGCTGACGATGCCGCCCATCGGCGCGCGGATCGTGCTGTCGGCCAGCGCGATGCGGGCCAGCTCCACCTGGGCCGACGCCGCCTTGACACTGGCCTGGGCCAGATCCACCGCGTTGGCGTTGGTGTCGTAGGCCGTCTGCGAGATGTACTTCTGGCTCAAGAGGGCGCGGCTGTTGTTCTCGTTCTTGCGCGCCATCGACAGGCGCGCCTGCGCTTCGTCCAGCATGGCCTGCTGCTGCGTCATGCGCGCGCGCAGGTCGGCCTGGTCGATGCGCGCCAGTACCTGCCCGGCCGCCACGGCCATGCCTTCGCGCAGGCTCGATTCTTCCACCACGCCGGACACCTTCGACTTGACGGTGGCCTGGCTCACGGGCATCAATGACCCAGACAGCGGCAGCTGCACGGCCAGCGGGCGTGCCGCGACGGCGGCGACGTCGGTGGCGGCCAGCTCGAACACGGTGGGCTTCTCGGCCTTCGGTGCGGCGGCGGCGGGCGCGGCCTGCGGACGCAGCATCGTATAGGCGCCGCCGGCCAGGGCCAGCGCGAGCACCGTCATGGCGGGGAGGCGCCAGCGGCGGCGGGCGGGACGGGGCAGGGGGTCAAGTGTCATTGGTTTTCTCGAAGGGGTTGGCCGCTGCCGGCGGGAGATGTCGATGCTGGCACTGTATGAAATTGCAAGGGCGGTGCCCACCGGAATGCGATGAAGCGGGTTTTGGCGGGCCTGAACTGCGAGCCGGGGCGGACGAACGGTCGCTGGGCCATTCGGCCGGACGTCTGCCGCGTGCGACGCGAGATCGTTGTTGTGCGGCAAAAAATACTTACATAGGGCATGAGGCGGCTCCCATGTTTGCGGCACCGCAAGCGCGGCAGGAAAGGGGCGCCCAGAATGTCCGGATGACCCAGGAAACCTTCTATCCCTTCGCCCCGCGCGAGCACCCGGCCCACGCGGCGCTCGACCTGATCACCCGGCTGATCGGCGCCGTCGACCAGACGCCGCTGGTGGCCGTCTGCAGTGTGGACCGCGACGGCATCGTGCGCTTCTGCAACCGCGCCTGCGCCGACCTGTGCGGACTGCCTTTGGCGCAGGTGCTGGGCCGCCCAATGAGGGAACTGCTGTCGCGCGTCGAGCGGGAGGAAGAGCATGAAGCCTTGATGGCGGACGCGTGGCGCACGGGCCGCCTGGTGCCGCCGGGCGACTGGAAGGTGCGCACGTCGGACGGGCGCGAACGGTGGACGTATTCGACCAAGGTGCCGATCTTCCACAACGGCGAGTTGAACCAGATCTTCTGCATGGATGTCGACGTCACGGCCCGCAAGCACGAGGAAACGGCCCTGCACGACGCCGGCGCCAACTTCCGCCAGATGTTCGTCAAGTCCGGCGACGCCATCCTGCTGGTGCGCGATGGCCTGATCGCCGAAGCCAATCCGGCCGCGCGGCAGCTGTTCAAGTGCAGCGGGCCGCAATGCCTGGAAGGGCGGCGCCTGCGCGACTTCTCGCCGCTGCAGCAGCCTGGCGGCGTGCTGTCCGAGCCGGCCGAGCGGCAGCTGGCGCAGCAGGCCTATGTGCAGGGTAACTGCCGCTACGACTGGCGCTACCTCGATTGCCAGGGCAACCTGTTCTGGGCCGAGGTGCTGATGACGTCGATCACCCTGGATCACGAATACCTGTTCTATGTCGTCGTGCGCGACATCTCGGCGCGCAAGAACGCCGAGCGCACGCTGTACCTGGCCGCCCAGGTGTTCGAGAACAGCCGTGACGCCATCCTGCTGACGGACAGCCAGCGCCAGATCATCTCGATCAACCAGGCCTATGCCGACATCACGGGCTACAGCAACGAGGACATGCTGGGTAAGCCGCTGACGGTGTACCGCTCCGACGTCGAGGACGAACCGGTGTTTCGCGATGTGTGGAACCAGATCGACGCGACGGATCACTGGCAGGGCGAAGTCTGGTCGCGCCGCAAGAGCGGCGAGTTGTTCCCCGCCTGGCTGGCGCTGACGGCCATCCGCGACACGCACGACCAGGTCAGCAACTACATGGCCATCCTGTCGGACATCACGGAGCGCAAGCGCAGCGAGGAGCAGACCCGCCACATGGCCGAGCATGACTTCCTGACGGACCTGCCCAACCGCGTGCTGCTGCTGGACCGGCTCTCGCTGGCGCTGTCGGCGGCGCGGCGCAAGCAGAGCATGCTGGCCATCCTGTTCCTCGACCTGGACCGCTTCAAGCCGATCAACGACACCCTGGGCCACCAGGTGGGCGACCTGCTGCTCAAGGAAGTGGCGACGCGGCTGCTCAAGTGCGTGCGCAAGGTCGATACCGTCAGCCGCCAGGGTGGCGACGAATTCGTCATCATCCTGGCCGACATCGGCGGCATCGACCATGCGGCCCACGTGGCGGCCGCCGTGCGCCAGGCCATCGGCCAGCCCTACCGCATCGGCGAGCACGAGCTGCATATCTCGACGTCGATCGGCGTGGCCATCTATCCCAGCGACGGCGACGATATCGACACCTTGATCAAGAACGCCGACATCGCCATGTACCACGCCAAGGAAGGCGGCCGCGACAACTTCCAGTTCTTCAGCGCCGAGATGAACGAGCGCATCGTCGAGCGCACCACGTTCGAGAACGGCCTGCGCCGCGCCCTCGACGAGCAGCAGTTCGAGCTGGCCTTCGAACCGGAACTGGATATCCGCAGCGGCGCGCTGGTGGGCGCCGAGGCGCTGATCCGCTGGCGCCATCCGGAACTGGGCCTGCTGCTGCCGGAACGCTTCCTCGACGTGGCCGAGCAGGCCGGCCTGATGGTCCCGATCGGCAATTGGGTGATGCACGAAGCCTGCCGCCACGCGCGCCAGTGGCACGACGAAGGCCACAGAGTGATGGTGGCCGTGAACCTGTCGCTGGCCCAGTTCCAGCAGCGCGACCTGCTGGACAATGTGCGCGCGGCCCTGTGCGAATCAGGCCTGCCGGCGCGCTACCTGGAGCTGGAACTGACGGAGAGCATCCTCATGAAAGGCGGCGCCGGCGTGGCCGACACCTTGCGCGCGCTGCGCGAACTGGGCGTGAGCCTGTCGCTGGACGATTTCGGCACGGGCTACTCGCGCCTGGGCCAGTTGAAGGACTTCCCCATCGACAAGCTGAAGATCGCCCAGGCGTTCATGATGAAAGGCGGCGACACCACCGTCATCCGCACCATCATCGCGATGGCGCGCAGCATGGAAATGACGGTGATCGCCGAAGGCGTCGAGACGGCCGAGCAACTGGAATTCCTGCGCGGGCAGGGCTGCGACCAGTACCAGGGCCACTACGCTGCCTCGACGGCCCGCGCCAGCGGCCTGGCCGGCGTGCTGCACTGAAGAGGCGCGTTCAGTACAGCCCGAGGCGCACCAGTACCTGGCCGTGATCCGACGCTTCCGGCCGCGCCGTGCCCAGGTGCTCGTTGAAGTAGCTGACGTCGAGCACCTCGCCGATTGCGCGGGGCGACACCCCGTTGAACTCCTCCGAGACCAGCACGTGATCGATGGTCGAATAATGACCTTCGTGCACGGTGGTGTAGTTCACGCCCGCGTCGCGCGGCCCCGCGGGGCGTTCCTCGTGCCGGCTGCGGCGGATGCGGTTGCTGTCGAACAGGCGGCCGCGCCGTTCCTCGGCCGCGCCGGCGCCCAGGTTGCCGGTGCTGCCATAGGTGCCTCCATTGCCCAGCACGATGGTGGTCGTCACGGCATCGGCCGTGTCGTTGAAGTCGCCCAGCACGATGCAGGGGCGGCGCGTGCCGCGCATCATCTTCGACAGCAGCACCCGCAGCGCCACCGCTTCCGTGCCGCGCCACACGAGCGAACGCAGGCTGGCCATGGCGTACTGCAGCGGGTCCTCGCCGTTGTCGCCGCCCCGGTAGTCGGGCCGGCGCGATTTCAGGTGCACGACGAAGACGTCGGCGATGCGCTCGCCCGGCAGCACCACTTGCACGTGCAGGGGCGCGCGCGCGAAGCGGTCCGAATCGGGGCTGCCCGAATCGCAGGGCACGTCGGCGGGGAAGTTGGCATACATGGCCGGCGGCGCCGCCAGCGGCAGGCGCGAGACCAGCGCCACGTTCGGCGTCAGGCGCGTGGCGTTCGGGTCCGGGTCGAAGCCGGCGTGCAGCGCGTCGCGGTAGTTGCGGGTGCGGGCCAGCACGTCGCGCAGGGCTGCCTGCGAGAAGATCTCCTGGAAGCCGATGACATCGGCGTCGAGTTCGTCGATTTGCCGTGCGATCCACGTGGCCTTGGCGTCGTATTCTTCCGGGCTCAGGGGCGCGAGGTTGTCGTACAATTTCGCGCCCGGCGGCGCCAGGTTGCAGACATTGAAGGTGGCAAAACGAATTTCCTGCATAATTACGGACTCCTCTCGAAAGACCCCGGACACCGCGGCGTGCATATGAATATGCATACCGTGCAGGCGTGCGGGACTCCCTTTTCATTACGGTTAGCGTATCACGGCATGGCAAAGAAAGAGCACATTTCAGAAACCCCTGCGACGGCCCTGCTGCGCAAGCAGAAGGTGGCCTTTTCCGAACATCCCTACGACTACGAGGAGCACGGCGGCACGTCGGTCTCCTCGCGCGCGCTGGGTGTCGACGAGCACCACGTGGTCAAGACCTTGGTGATGCAGGACGAAGCGGCCAAACCATTGATTGTGCTGATGCACGGCGATTGCAAGGTCTCGACGAAGAACCTGGCCCGCAATATCGGCTGCAAGTCGGTCGAGCCGTGCAAGCCGGAGGTGGCGCAGCGCCATTCCGGCTACATGGTGGGCGGCACGTCGCCGTTCGGCACGAAAAAGGTTCTGCCCGTGTATGTCGAGGAATCGATCCTGGCGCTGGAAACCATTTATATCAATGGCGGCCGGCGCGGCTTCCTCGTCGGCATCCGGCCGCAGGTGCTGGTCGACGTGCTGGGCGCGAAGGCGGTGAACTGCGCGCTGGCCGATTGATGGGCCGTGCTGTATAGTCGGCCGCCGGCCCGGCGCGGCCGGGTAAAACAATAATGAGGAATTTGGGGAAATGACTACTCTTCTGTTGACGATTGCCGCCTACCTGATCGGCTCCATCTCTTTCGCCGTCGTGGTCAGCAAGGCCTATGGCCTGGACGACCCGCGCACCTACGGCTCCGGCAACCCCGGCGCCACCAACGTGCTGCGCAGCGGCAGCAAGGGCGCCGCCATCTGGACCCTGGTGGGCGACGCCTTCAAGGGCTGGCTGGCCGTCTGGCTGACCATCCATTTCGCCGGCCGCCTTGGCGCGGACGACACCACCATCGCCCTGGTGGCGCTGGCCGTCTTCCTGGGTCACCTGTGGCCCGTGTTCTTCCGCTTCGTCGGCGGCAAGGGCGTGGCCACCGCGCTGGGCGTGCTGCTGGCACTGAACGTCTGGCTCGGCCTGGCGACCCTGGTGACGTGGCTGGTGGTGGCCTATGCCTTCCGCTACTCGTCGCTGGCGGCCCTGATCGCCTCGCTGTTCGCGCCCTTCTACTACGGCCTGCTGTTCGGCATCGAGCCGCAGTTCTTCGCCGTGCTCGTGATGAGCGGCCTCCTGATCTGGCGCCACGCCAGCAATATCGGCAAGCTGATCGCCGGCAAGGAAAGCCGCATCGGCAGCAAAGGCAAGGCCAAGGCCGAGGCTGCGCGCAGGAAGTAGGCGCCCTGGAATAAGACTTGCAATCCGCGCAGCCATCCACATCATGCATGGATGGCTGCCGCCGGCGGCCCTGAACCTTGAAAGGCCGCCATGGCAACTCCCATCCGCATCGACTTCGTTTCCGACGTTTCCTGCCCCTGGTGCGTGATCGGCCTGCGCGCGCTGGAAACGGCGCTCGAGCGCATCGGCCCCGACCTCGCGCCCGAATTCCACTTCCAGCCCTTCGAGCTGAACCCGAACATGCCCCGCGAAGGGCAGGACATCACGGAACACATCGCCGAGAAATACGGCGCCACCCCGGACCAGCAGGAACAGTCCCGCGCCATGATCCGCCAGCGCGGCGCCGACGTGGGCTTCACCTTCGCAATGGACAAGCGCAGCCGCATCTACAACACCTTCGACGCCCACCGCCTGCTGCACTGGGCCGAGGACACGGGCCGCCAGAAGGAACTGAAGCACGCCCTGTTCGAAGCCTACTTCACCAACGGCGAGGACCCCAGCGCCCACGACACGCTGCTGCGCGCGGCCGAGAAGGCCGGCCTGGACCTGGCCGCCGCCCAGGCCGTGCTGGAGTCGGACCAGTTCGCCGACGAAGTACGCACCCTGGAGGGCTTCTGGCACCAGCAGGGCATCAACTCCGTGCCCGCCGTCATCATCAACCAGCGCCACCTGATCTCCGGCGGCCAGCCCGCCGAGCTGTTCGAGCAGGCCCTGCGGCAGATCGCCGCCGAGCAATAAGGGCGGGCAGGGCTCGCATTCCCGGTCCTCCCGGCCCCGCCCATTTGCGCTAAACTCCCCGCAAACCCACAGCTCCCGGAGAATGCAATGCCCAAAGCAGTCTGGAACGGCGCCGTCATCGCCGAAGCGGCCGACAACGAAGTCGAGATCGTCGAACACAACGTCTACTTCCCCCTCGAGCGCGTCAAGCCGGAATACCTGCAGGACAGCAGCCACACCACCATGTGCCCTTGGAAGGGCGTGGCGAGCTATTACGACGTGGCCGTCGACGGCAAGGTCAACAAGAACGCCGCCTGGTACTACCCGACCCCCTCCGAGGCCGCCAAGGCCATCAAGGGCCGGGTGGCGTTCTGGCATGGGGTGGAAGTGAGCCTGTAGGCGCCCCGGCCCTGCTCATCCGCCGTCAAAACCCCACCGCCGCCCCCCAGACCCCGCCACACCGGTGCTCCGCCTCGAAGGTGGCGAGCGCCTTGACGCCGCCGCCCGAGGCCACGTCCAGGCCCAGCACCCGCTCCGGGCCCGTGAACGGCGGCCACGGGGCGGGCACGTCCGCGCCCGTGTTCGGGTCGCCCGTGCGGGCGAAATTGCTCCAGTAACGCGTCATGGCCGCCTGCAACTGGCGCTGCTCGTCGTTGGCCAGTTCGTTCAGGCGGTACAGGTATTGCAGGTCGTACGAGTGGGCCGCGCCCTGTGGAAAGCTGAGCGTGTACTTGCCGTTCGCCATGCCGACGGATGGGGTGGCCGTCTGGTCGCGGAATTCGTACATCCATGCCCGCGTGCCTTGCGCGGCAATGCGCTGGGTCGTGCGCAGGGCGGGGCAGGCGAAGCCCACGTCCGTCGCCAGGGCCGACACGGCCAGGCTGGGCTGCAAGGCGGGATTGGCGCCGTAGTTCGCCAGCGGATAGTGGGTCGTGACGAGCGCGGTCACGTCCACGCCGGTGCCCGCCGTCAGGGCTGCCACGGTCGGGGCATAGCCGGCCGGTGGCAAGGCGAAGCTGGTGTTGGCCGGGTCGAGGTTGGGCGGCGAGGCCGCTGCGCGGCGCCCGGCCTCGTTGATGGCGATGTACAGCGCGTATTCGTCCTGGTTGCTGCCGATGACGACGGGCACCTTGTTGTTGCCGCCAGCGGCGAAGCTGGCCTTGACGGACGTGGGCAGCACCTTGCCGTCCACCGACGGCACCATGATCGGCAGCGCCGCATTGATGGCGCTGGCCAGGTGGGTGCGCACCACCGCGTCGGGCAGGCTGCGCAGGCAGGCGGCCGTGACGGCGCCCGGGGCGCAGCCGACCCCGGCGATGCCTGCCGCCTGCGCCGCGCGCAGGGCATTGTCGACGACGGTGCTGCTGACGGCGGCCATCTGCGCGGCCGGCAACTGGCGGTCGTTGCCGTAGTTGCCGCTCTGGACGATGGCACGGTGGAACAGGCCTGTCGAGCCGGGCGCCGCCAGGTGGGCCATCACGGAAAAGCCGCCGGCCGATTCGCCGAACAGGGTGACGTTGTCGCGGTCGCCGGCGAAGCGGCCGATGTTCTCCCGCACCCAGCGCAGCGCGGCCTGCTGGTCCATGATGCCGTAGTTGCCGGCGGCGCCGTCCTTGGCCAGGGCGGGGTGGGCCAAAAAGCCCATGGCGCCCAGCCGGTAAGCCACGTTGACGACGATGACGCCGTTGGCCACCAGCGGCGACGGGTCGGCATACGGCGCCGTGCCGCCCGTGTTGAAGGCGCCGCCGTGCAGGTTGACCATGACGGGGAAGGGCCCCGGCCCCTGCGGCACGTGCACGTCCACGTAGAGGCAGTCCTCGCTGTCGCCGGCCAGGCGAAACGGGCTGGCGCTGGTCTGCAGGCAGGGCGGGGCCGAAGCCTTCCGGTCCAGCGGTGTCGTCCACGGCTGGGGTGGGGCGGGCGCCATCCAGCGCCGTTCGCCCACCGGCGGGGCGGCGAACGGGATGGCGAAATAGCTGCGCATGCCGGCCCGGTCGACGGCGCGCACTTCGCCGGCCGCCGTCAGTGCCACGTCCGGCCCCTGTGCGGGAAACTCGCGCGGGCCGGAACTGCCGCCGCAGCCGGCCAGCACCAGGGCAACCCCGGCCACCGGCAACACCTTGTTCCATGAGATGTTCGTCACCGCGCCTCCTCCTTGTTGGTCTCAGGCACCGTCTGGGCGGTGCCCGGCCGGGCAGCCCCAGCGGCTATCCAGTGTAAGCCGATCATGCCGTGCTCGCTACGTTTGTGGAACTGGGTAAGCTCACAGGATACAAGTGATGGATACGGACATGAGCGTTGACTTTGGCAAGCTGATCCTCGACGAGATGCCGGATGCCGTCATCGTCACCGCGCTGGACGGTACGGTCCTGTACTGGAGCGCGGGTGCCGAAGTGGTGTTCGGCTACAGCGCGGCCGAAAGCCTCGGCCGCACCCTGGGCGAGCTGATCGTGCCGCCCAACACGGACAACCCGGAACGCGCCGTCATCTTCGACACGCTGGCGAACGGTCATGCCAACTACGAGTCGCTGCGCCGCACGAAGGACGGCACGCTGACCTATATCGACAGTTCCAGCAAGGCCGTGCGCGGCAAGGACGGCAAGGCCGAGTACATCCTGTGGACCAAGAAGGACGTGACGCCGCTGCGCGTGACGCGTGACGCGGCCCTCGTCGGCGCCCGCTTCGGCACCCTGCTGGCCTCGATGCCGGACGCCATTATCATGGCCAATGCCTCCGGCCGCATCGTGCTGGCCAACCCCCAGGCGGACGACCTGTTCGGCTACCCCCACGGCGCGCTGCGGGGCCAGTTGCTGGAAGTGCTGATGCCGGCGTCGCACCGGCGCGCCCACGTCGAGCAGCGCGTCAACTATGCGCTGGCGCCGTCGCAGCGACCGATGGGCATCGGCCGTGAGCTGTACGGCCTGCGCCAGAACGGCGAGGAGTTTCCCGTCGAGATCAGCCTGTCGCCCATCGCCACGGAGGAGGGCACCCTGGTGATGAGCGCGATCCGGGATATCACCGAGCGCAAGCGCATCGAGCTGGCCCTGCAGCAGAAGAACGTGGAACTGGCCGAAGCGGGCCTGGCGAAAGACCGATTCCTGTCGAGCATGTCGCACGAGCTGCGCACGCCCTTGAACGCCATCATCGGCTTCACGGGTACCTTGCTGATGCAGTTGCCCGGGCCCCTGAACGAGGAGCAGCTGCGCCAGCTGCGCACGGTCAAGTCCAGTGCCCGCCACCTGCTGTCCCTGATCAATGATATCCTCGACATCACGAAGATCGTTTCCAGCACGCTGGAAGTGAACAAGGCGCTGCTGGACTGCCACCGCCTCGTGCGCGACGTGGCGGCCATGTTCACGCCGCTGGCCCAGCAGAAGGGCCTGGACCTGCGCCTGCCGCAATGCGAGGACGACCTCACCGTCTGCACGGACGAGCGCGCCGTGCAGCAGATCCTCATCAACCTGATGAACAACGCACTGAAGTTCACGGAGGCGGGCGAAGTACGCGTCGATATCCGCGTGGAAGGTCAGCCCGACAGCGGCGAGGTCGTCATCGACGTGGCCGACACGGGCATCGGCATCCAAAGCGACAAGCTGGGCCTGCTGTTCAAGCCCTTCACGCAGATCGACCAGGGCACCACCCGCCAGTTCGAGGGCACGGGCCTGGGCCTGCATTTGTCGGAACGGCTGGCCGCTGTCATCGGTGCCCGCATCACGGTGCGCAGCCAGTTCGGCAGCGGCAGCGTGTTCACGTTGCGCCTGCCGTATGCGCTGCACGAGTGCGGCCTGCCGTGATGCCGCTTCTGACGCCGCTTGGTCGCGTCAGGCCGGCCCGGCCAGCTCCAGCGTGACGGTGAAGGTGCTGCCCTTGCCGGCCCCGTCGCTGCGGGCACTGACCGTTCCACCGTGCATGGTGACGATATTGCGCACCAGCGCCAGGCCGATGCCCAGGCCGCCCTGGGCCCGGTCGGGCGAACGTTCCCCTTGCGTGAACAGCTCGAACACGTGGGGCAGCAGGGCGCCGTCCAGGCCGACGCCGTTGTCGGCCACGTCGACGACGACCGTGCCGGCCTGGCGTGCCACCGACAGCGTGATGCGCCCGCCACGCGGGGTGTACTTGGCGGCATTGTTGAGCAGGTTGACGAAGACCTGCACCAGCCGATTGTAGTCGCCCAGCACCTGGGCGCCCGATACGGCGCCGTCCACGGCCAGGGCATGGCCGCGCGCGTCGATGACGGGCAGCGACTGTTCGACGGCGCTGGCGACGACGGCCATCACGTCGACCCGTTCGCGGTCCAGCTCGATCAGGCCGCGCGTGACGCGCGACACGTCGAGCAGGTCGTCCACCAGCGACGTCATGTGCCGCACCTGCCGGCTGATGACGTCGCTCGCCCGGCGTACCCGTTCCTCGCTGGCCCCGCCCAGGCGCAGCATGTCCGCCGCTGACGAGATCGGTGCCAGCGGGTTGCGCAGCTCGTGCGCCAGCATGGCCAGGAACTCGTCCTTGCGGCGGTCCTGCTCCTGCAGGGAGCCGTACAGGCGTGCGTTCTCGAAGCCGTTCGCCGCCAGCGAGGCCAGTTGCATCAGAATGGATTCGTCCTCGGCCGTGAATTCCCCGTCGGCCTTGTCCGAGGCCTGGATCAGGCCGATATTGCGGCCGGTCCGGTCGACCAGCGGCACGGCCAGCCAGCCCCGCATCGGCGGGTGATTTCCGGCGTGGTCGCCGAAGCCCTTCCAGGCCGGATGCGCCGTCAGCTCTTCCTGCGTCAGCCGCATCACCCCGTTGGTACGGCACACCTCGGCATAAATACCGGTGCCGTTCGTGCCGGCCGCAAAGTCCTGGTAGCTCGCGTACTTGTCCGACAGCGACACGGCATTGATCGCCTGCACCCGGCTCTCGCCCTCGGTCAGCGACACGACGGCCTGGTGCACCTGCAGGATGTCGCGTACCTCGACCACCAGGGCCTCGGCGATTTCCTTGCTCGACAGCGCCGTATGCAGGCTGCGCGAAGCCCGCGCCACCTTGGCCAGCAGGGCCGAATTGCGCTTCTCCCGCTCCAGGCGCTGGGCCAGTTCCGTCTCGGCCGTCACCTGGTCGTGGATATCGGTATTGGCGCCGATCCACTCGCGCACGCCGCCCTGCGCGTCCGGAATCGGCAGCCCTTTCACGGCCACCCAGCGGTACTGCCCGTCCGCGCGGCGCAGGCGATAGCGGGTTTCGAACACGGACTGGGTGGCCACGCAGGCCTTCCATAATGCGAGCGAGCCGGCGCGGTCGTCCGGGTGCAGCGCGTCGAGCCAGCCGAATTCGCGCCATTCCTCGTACGTTTGACCCGTGAAGGCGCGCCAGGACGGCGAATCCTCCAGCACGCGTCCGTCGGGCGTATTGGTCCAGACGATCTGCGACGTCGCCATCACAAGCGAGCGGAAGCGTTCCTCGCGGATGCGCAGCGCCATCTCGGCCTCGATCCGCTCGGTAATGTCCTCGTGCATCAGCATCACCTCGAGCACGGCGCCGCCGGCATCCTTGATGGGGTGGGCGCGCGCCGTCACCCAGCGCGCCGGTCCGGCGCTGCCCAGCACGGCCACGTCGTAGCGGATGGCCGGAATCTCGACGGACTCGCCGCCAAACGCCCGTTCCAGGTGCGGCTTGATGCCCCCGGCGATGACTTGCGGGTCCGTCAGCACGTTGTAGTGCGCGCTGA
The DNA here is from genome assembly GCF_009720835.1 of Pseudoduganella buxea. GTDB lineage: Bacteria > Pseudomonadota > Gammaproteobacteria > Burkholderiales > Burkholderiaceae_D > Rugamonas > Rugamonas buxea. Next base: position 1,663 of record NZ_WNKZ01000041.1, on the reverse strand, counting down.
GTACATGCGCCTTCAGCGCCGTGCCTTCATGGATCTGCCACAGGTTCTCCCAGGCCCGGTTGACGCGCAGGGTACGTCCGTTTGCCGCCAGGATCTGGATGCTGACAGGCGCTTGCTCGAACAGCGCCTGGAAACGGGTTTCGGAACTCGCGCGGTCGGCGAGGCTGGTGGAGTCAATCATGGAGGCAGGCAAGAACTGTTCAAAAGCTGGCAACGGCAGCGGCCAGGCATGATGTCACAGTTCGGGGCGCGCTGCCTCACTATTGTCGGGTCCGGCAGTCGGGCCCCCGGGTCAGAAACCCATCTTCAGCCCGGCCCGCACCCCGTCGGCATTGGTGGCGTTGCCCCATTTTTTCGTGGCGTTGCCATGACGGCCAACGTTCGCATCGATGACCGCCTTGTCGCTGAGCTGGTAGCGCGCCCCCACGCCGGTGTACAAGCCCGTGGCGCTTTCCTTCGCGCCCCCTTCGTTGCGGCCGCCGTGGGCGACGCCCAGCTTGCCGTAGGCCTGCAGCTTGTCGGTCATGGGGACGGTATATTTTGCCGCCACGTGGGTGGCGAAGCCGCGCGTGAACAGGGCGCCGGAGGTTTCTTCGGGCCGGTCGCCGTCGACCCGGTGGAAGCCCCGGTCGTACAGGTCCACATAGCCCATCTCCAGCGCCAGCGTGGGCGACAGCTCGAAGCCGCCCAGCAGCCGGGGATCGGTGCGGAAGGCGCCGTCGAAGGATTTACTGTTGGCATTGGCCGCCTCGTTACCGCCATAGGCGCGGGGATAGGGCTGGAAGCTGCCGTTGAAGGGATCGGACCGGGCCGACAGCTGCGCCGTGGCGGGCGCCGGCCCGGTGGACTGCGCCTGGGCGAGTCCGGCAAGGGCAAGGGCTGCTGCAACGGCAAGGCGCGATTTCATGCTTCCTCCTGGACGCGGTAAGGTCACCGCCGCATATGTTATCCCCTAGGCATCGTGGGTGCACTACCGGAAGCACATTCTTACCAGCGCCAGCGGCCGCGCCCCTTTCGGGTACCATGCCGCATGGACAATATTACCCACACTTTCGTCGGCCTCGGTGTCGGCGAACTGGTGCAGCGCTCGCTGCCGGCGGAAGCGGACGAAGCGCGCCAGCGCACGCGCCACCGTCTGCTGCTGACGGCGTGCGCGGCGGCCAGCAATTTCCCCGACCTCGACCTGTTCCTGACAAACCTGCTGCCGGCGCCGCTGGGCTACCTGCTGCACCACCGGGGCCACACACACACCCTGCTGCTTGCCTTGCCGCAGGCGCTGTTGCTGCTGGCGTTGCTGTGGCTGCTGTGGCCGAACGCGCGGCGCCTGCTGCGCGCCAGCGCGCCGGCCCGCCTCGGCCTGGGGCTGGCCATCGTGCTGGGCTTTGGCCTGCACCTGTCGATGGATTTCCTCAACTCCTATGGCATCCACCCGTTCTACCCCTTCGATCCCCGCTGGTTCTATGGCGACCTGATCTTCATTGTCGAACCCGTGTTCTGGGTCGCGTTCGGCGTGCCCCTGGCGCTGGCGATACCGCAGCGCGTGCTGCGCGGGGTGGCGCTGGCGGCGCTGGCCGCCTTCCTGTGCGGCGCCACGTGGCGCGGCTACCTGGACTGGGGCTCGCTGGCCGCACTGCTGCTGGCCGGCGGCGCCATTGCCGCCGTG
>NZ_WNKZ01000040.1 GCF_009720835.1 Pseudoduganella buxea | reverse complement strand
CGGGCACCTTCGCCGTCGGCATCGCCGCCGCCGGTGCCGTGCTGGCCACCCTGTGGGGCGCCGGCCAGTTCGCCACGCGCAGCCAGCTCCATTCGCTGCTGGCGCTGGACCTGTACCTGGCCATCCTGGCCGTCAGCGGCATGGTGCTGACCAATACGGCGGCCGGCCACCGCCTGCCCGCCAGCGCGCCCGTGCGCAGCCGCTGGCCCGTGCTGACCCTGGCCCTGTGCCTGTCGGTGACGATCGGCGCCTGGCATGCGGCGGCCCGCTACACGGAACGGCGCATCCAGGAACAGTTCCAGGCCGTGGCCGACACCACCTGGCAGCAGATCGACTACCGCCTGGCCAATTACCGCCGCCTGCTGCGGGCCGGCAAGGCACTGTTCGACGCGGCCGAGACGGTGACGGCGCAGGAATGGCACGTCTTCGCCAACAGCTTCGCCCTCGACAGCGCCTTCCCCGGCACCCAGGGCCTGGGCTACGCCAGCTGGATGGCGCCTGGCGCCATCGACGCCTTCGAACGCTCGATTGAACCGCACTGGCCCGGTTTTAAGGTCTGGCCACGGGGCGACACGTCGATGGTCGCCGTCGTAACCTACCTGGAACCGCACGGCGCACGCAACGACCGGGCCATCGGCTTCGACATGGCCTCCGAGCCGGGGCGGCGCTCGGCCATGCTGGCGGCCGCGCGCATGGGCCGCATCGCCAGCACGCCCGTGGTGGTGCTGGTGCAGGAGATCGACCGCAACCGCCAGCAGGGCTTCCTGATGTACGAGCCGGTGTACCGCCACGGCGCGCCTCTCGCCACGCCGGCGCAGCGGCTGGCGGCGCTGCGCGGCTTCGTCTTCAGCCCGTTCCGGCTGGGCGACATGGTTAACAGCATGGTGACGCCGGGCGCGCCGTTCACCGTGCGCATCTGGGACGGCGGGCAGGCCCGCGGACGCATCATCTTCCGCAACGACCCACCCGCGCCGCGGCACGCGCGCTACGAGCGGCCCCTGTCGCTGGCCCAGACCCTGGCAATCGACGAGACGGGGCGGCACTGGACGATCGAGTTGACGGCCACGGAAGCCTTCGAGACCACCATCGACCGCTACAGCAGCCTGACCATCCTGGCACTGGGCACCCTGATCAGCCTCCTGATGTTCGAGGTGGTGAAGAACCTGGCCACGACCCGCTCGCGCGCGCTGCGGCTGGCCCAGGACATGACGCAGGAAGTGCACGAGCAGCAGCGCGCCGTGGTGCGCTCGGAGACCCGGCTGCGCCTGTTCACGGCCAGCGTGCGCAGCCACGCCATCATCTTCCTCGACGGCGGCGGCCAGGTGGAGGCGTGGAACGAGGGCGCCACCAACCTGTTCGGCTACACGGACGAGGAAGCGGTGGGCCGTGCGCTGGCCGCGCTGCCGGTGTGGCGGGATCCGGCGCAAGCTTGGGCGGCGCTGGCCCAGGCCACGGCGCACGGCACCTGCGCGCAGCTGTGCCGCTTCGTCTGCAAGGAGGGCAACGACTTCCTCGGCGAGATGCAGCTGTCGGCCGTGCACCTGGACGGCAGCGACGAACTGACGGGGTTTGCATTCATCGTGCGCGACGTGACGGCGGCCCACGCGGCCGAGGAGCAGATGCGGCGGGCCAAGGAGCACGCGGAAAGCGCCAGCCGGGCCAAGTCCTCGTTCGTCGCCAATATGAGCCATGAATTGCGTACGCCGATGAATGCCGTCCTGGGCCTTGCCACCCTGCTGGGGCGCACGCGACTCGACAGCGAGCAGCGCAACTTCGTCGGCATGATCAGGAGTTCCGGCCAGACCCTGCTGGCGGTACTGAACGATATCCTGGATTTCTCGAAGATCGAAGCGGGCAAGATCGAACTCAATCCCGAGCCGACGGCGCCGGATGCACTGGCCCAGGCGGCCGCCGCGCTGATGGCCGTGGGCGGCGGCGGACGCCTGAAGCTCGTCGTCGACGTCGATCCCGCGCTGCCGTACGAGATCGTGGCCGATCCCCTGCGCCTGGAACAGATCCTGACGAACCTGATCGGCAATGCGCTGAAGTTCACCCAGCAGGGCGGCGTGCGCTGCGCGCTGGCGCTGGCCGGCACGGACGCGGCGCCCCTGTTGCGGGTGGACGTCAGCGACAGCGGCATCGGCATGGACCAGGACCAGCAGCAGCGCCTGTTCTCGCCCTTCGTGCAGGCCGATGCGTCGACCAGCCGGCGCTTCGGCGGCACGGGCCTGGGCCTGACGATCGCTCGCGGCCTGGCCGAGCGGATGGGCGGCGCCATCGCCGTCGCCAGCGCACCCGGCTGCGGCAGTACGTTCACGTTGACGGTGCCCCTGGTGCCGGTGGACGGCGCGTCCGACCACTACCGGCTCGATGCACCCTGGCAGGACCTGGACGTGCTGCTGTTCGAGTCGGACGGCGAGGTGGCCGCGGCGCTGGCCAACGCCACCGTGCGCTGGGGCTGGCGCCTCCATCCCGTCAACGATTTCGACCAGGCCAGGGCCGTGCTGGGCGGTAGCGGGTCCCTGCCCTACCGGCTCGCCATCATCGGCCCGGGCAGCCAGGGCACGACGCCGCTGGCCCTGCTGGCCCAGCGCAAGGAGCGCCTGCCGGCCGGCTTCGCCCTGGTGCAGGTCAGCGCCGGCTTTGCCCCGCCCGTCCCGGGGGCCGCCCAGGCCTTCCCGTTCGCGCTGGTCCACGCCCCGGCCACCCGCGCCACGTTGCACGCGGCGGTGTCGCAGCTGGAGCGGCACGATGGGGCCGCCCTGCCTGGCCACGCCGCGCCGGGCGAGGCGCCGCTGTCGGGCATGCACGTGCTGCTGGCCGAGGACCATCCCGTCAACCAGACTGTGGCCGTGACGATGCTGGAGTATGCGGGCGCCATCGTCGCAGTGGCCAATAACGGCCGCGAAGCGGTGGAGGAACTGCGGCGCCACCCGGCCCGCTACGCCGCCGTGCTGATGGACGTACAGATGCCGGAACTGGACGGGCTGGAGGCGGCCCGGCTGGTGCGCGACTCGCTGCGCCTTTCCTTGCCGATCATCGCCATGACGGCCGGCGTCACCGAGGGCGAGCGGGCCGCCTGCGCCGCCGCCGGCATGGACGACTTCATCGCCAAACCCATCGAGGAAGAGACGATGATCGCCACCCTGCTGCGCTTTCGTCCGGCCCGCCTGGACGCCATATGATTGAAACGGAAACAATCGTTGTTGCTTTTACGCATATTTATGCCGCACGCTCTGCGGTTGCGGCGCCTGCCGGGCGCCGACTCCGGTATAGTCGGTCCTGCCGAACCAGCCTGGAATGTGACCGGATTGTCCGACGATCCGTCTGACAATCTGTCTTGCGCTTCGGATGAAGATCGATTTATCTATCGAATGCCCCAATGTTAAGCGGTTATTACGACCCTACCCTCGTCATCGTTTCCATCCTTGTCGCGATCTTCGCGTCGTACACCAGCCTCAGCCTGGCCGACCGCGTCAAATCGTCGCAGGGACTGGCCGCCTATATGTGGACGGGCGGCGGGGCCCTGGCCATGGGCACGGGCATCTGGGCCATGCACTTCCTCGGCATGCTGGCGTTTCGCCTGCCAATCCCGCTGGGCTACGATTTCGGGCTGACGGCCCTGTCGCTGCTGCTGCCCGTGGCCGTGTCGGCGCTGGCCCTGTGGCAGCTGCGCCACCGCACCGTCGATTCGGTACGCCTGGCCGCCGCCGCCCTGCTGCTGGGACTGGGCATCAACTGCATGCACTACACGGGCATGGCGGCGATGCGGATGGAACCGGGCATCGTCTATGACCCGCTGACCTTCGCCGCCTCCGTCCTGATCGCCATCGCCGCCGCCAGCGGAGCGTTGTGGATCGCCTTCCGGCTGCGCCAGCGCACGCCCCGCGCCAGCCTGATCCAGATCGCCGCCGCCATCGTCATGGGCCTGGCCGTGGCGGGCATGCACTATACCGGCATGGCGGCGGCGCACTTCCCGGCCGACAGCGTGTGTCGCGCGGCCGGCGCCGGGGCGGACTACACGACCCTGGCCCTGTTCGTCACCCTGGCCACGGGCGGCATCCTCACCATCGCGCTGATCGTCTCCATCTACGACGCCCGCCTGGAAGCGCGCACCCATATCCTGGCCGCGTCGATCGCCACGGCCGAGGAACGCCGCACCCAGTTCCTGCACGAGCACGACGCGCGCGTGGCGCTGGCGCGGCTGAATGAGCAGAAGGATGAATTCCTTGCCACCCTGTCGCACGAGCTGCGCACGCCCTTGAACTCCGTGCTGGGCTGGTCGCAGCTGCTGCAGCAGCAGGGGCTGCAGGAGCGGGTCGACCCGGCCGCGCTGCAGCGCGGCCTGGCCGCCATCGAGCGCAATGCCCGTGCCCAGGCGCGCATGATCGACGAGCTGCTCGACATGAGCGCCATCGCGGTCGGCAAGGTGCAGATCGCCCCATCGACCGTGTGGCCGGGCGACTTCGTGCTCGCTGCGCTGGAGACGGTCGGGCCGGCGGCGCTGGCGGGCAGGATCGAGATCGTCACGCAACTGGACCGCAGCGCCGGCCCCGTGTGGGCGGACGCGTCGCGGATGCAGCAGGTGATGGGCAATGTGCTGGCCAACGCCGTCAAGTTCACGCCGCCGGGCGGCCATGTCGTCGTCACCTTGAGCCGCACGGCCGAGGGCATCGCCATCCGCGTCGCCGACAACGGCATCGGCATCGCGGCCGACGTACTGCCGTTTATTTTCGAGCGCTTCCGCCAGGGCGATTCGTCGACGACGCGCCGCCACGGAGGACTGGGACTGGGACTGTCAATCGCGCGCCAGCTGGTGGAAATCCAGGGCGGCGCCATCGTCGCCGAAAGCGCCGGCACGGGCGAAGGCGCCGCCGTGACGGTGCGGCTGCCGCTGCATGTGGCTTCAAACGCGCCACGCAATACGCCGCAACCGGTGCGGCGGGAAGACCGCAGCGCCGATTGCGGCGGCCTGCCGGCGGGCTGACGGGAGGGTTCAGCTCTCGCTGGAAGGATTTGCGGCCTGCTGCGCCTGGAAAGGCTGTGCAGCCTGTCCTTCGCGCGGCCGGAACTCCGTGGGACTCATGCGGTGGCGGCCGCGCCGGTCGCCCATCAGGTCGCGCAGCTCGCGGATATCGATGCCCGATGCCTCGTGCATGCGCAACAGGATCGACGCCCCCACCGGCAGGCGCCCATGGCGGATCTTGCTGACGATGGCCGGTGCCACCTCGATCGCACGGGCCAGCGCCGCATCGTTACGGGCATTCAATTTCGCGGCCAGCGTATCGAGCAGGCGCCCGGGGCTGTAATCCCCACCCAGCCCCTCGCCTTGTGTCGTGTCGTCGTTCGCTTCGTAGTCCATCGCTCTCTCCCCATCGTTGTCACGAGACCATGCACTGGTATCGGCTGCGCCTATTGCAGCGCGCGCCGTTGCAGCGCACGGGCCACCTGGACCAGGATGGAGCGGGTCAACGGCGCGTCGCGGTGTTGCTCGCGCGACGCCTCGGTCAACAGTCGCGCGGCGGCCCGGGCATTGTTCCCCGGCGCGCCCTGCAACACCCGTCCGACCAGGTCGCACGCATCCAGCACGGCGTCGATCTCGACCTTTTTCAGCCCGAGCGTGTAGTGCGGCTCTTCACCCATTTGCAATTCATTTTCCATGTCTGGTCTCCGCTTCCATTGGACTCCAACGGCAAGGTCCGTTGCATCGGCATGCGAGCCGGGGTTTTGTCGGAATGGATGCCGTTGGGATGTCGGGTTGGGGCTGATGGCCGACGGTTTAATACAATCTCGGCAATTCAACTGTTGCCAACCGATGCACAAGAATAATAAATGTCCAATGTATTGCGGCAATTTTCGGGCACCGTGGTGACGTAGCGGTGCATTGATTTTCGGCCTTGTCGTTAGTACGCTGGTGTTATCGTACGGGCTTGCCCCAATCATTTTTCTTATCAAGACTGGCCTGATCGGTTTCCTTCCAAGCGAACACGTTCTAAAGACTCCAGGCGGTGTCGCAACGACCGGGACCATAGCAGGAGCTGCGATAACGGTCGCTGCCATGCTGAAGAGTAAGCCATGGCAGCGAAAGGTTGATTTCTCAGCAATTCGGAGATATTCCCGAAGAACAGTATGTTGAAGCAAGAGCCGAGTAAAAATTATCCGCGTCAGCTGTGGTATTGGACGGCACGATTCTTCGGCTTCGAGACGACTCGCACCGTGCGATTTCGGACAGCATTCCAGCCCAAAAACAAAAAACCCGCCAAAGGCGGGTTTTTTTCATCGCGGCGGATGCCCCACACTATCTGCGTGGTGGAATCCGCCGTTCAGGCTTGTGACTTAGATGGCGGTGATATTGCCAGCTTTGTCGCCTTTAGGGCCGGTCGAGCGCACGAACGAGACGCGCTGGTTTTCCGACAGACTCTTGAAGCCTTCCGACTGGATGTCCTGGAAGTGCGCGAACAGGTCGGCGCCGCCTTCGTCAGGGGTAATGAAGCCGAAGCCCTTGGAATCGTTGAACCATTTTACGGTGCCGGTTTGAGTAGTCATTTACAATCCTTTAAATTTGCATGGGCAAAATCGCCCGAGTGCACATTCGACCAAGAGGGGTGTAGCGGAGGATATCAAACAGGACTGCCGTAAAGGCGAGACGGGAAAGAGACCAACTAGTGCGACGACGACTTGATGTAGTGCGAGTTGGAGAATACATGGGTTTGCCCGATTCACCTACTCTTTTCTGGTTTATTTTTAAAACGTGATCAATTGACCATGGACGAAAAAAAGCGCCGCCCGAGGGCGGCGCGAACTCACTGGGGTAAGACGGGGATCAGAACTTGAAGTCGGCGGTCAGGGTCGCGCTGCGGCCCGGTGCCACGCCGGCGTAGTGCGGCGAGCTGACCTTGTCGAAGTACAGCTTGTCCGTCAGGTTCTGGATGTTCAGCTGCAAGGTGATGTTCTTGTTGACGTCGTAGCTGGCCATCGCGTCGAAGCGGGTGTAGCCCGGCGCGTATTTCGTGTTGTTGATGTTGGCGTACACCTTCGACACGTAGTTGACGCCGCCACCGACGGTAATGCCCGGCAGCACCGCGTACGAGGTCCACAGCGAGGCGCTGTTCTTCGGCGTGGTCGGGAAGACGTTGCCGTTGTAAGGCGACGCCACCCAGACCGGCGCAGCCGTCGTGCCCGCGTTGACGAAGCCGTTGTCATCCACCTTGCCGTCGAGCCAGGTGTAGCCGCCGAAGACCATCCAGTTCGGCGTGATATTTCCCGACACGCCCAGTTCCAGGCCCTCGACGCTCTTCTTGCCCACGTTCTGCGTGGTGCCGTCCGGCGCCGTCACGCGGGCATTGTTCATTTCACTCTTGAACAGCGCGGCGCTGACGGACAGGCGGCGGGCCAGCACTTCCCACTTCGTGCCCAGTTCGAAATTCTTGCTGTCCTGTGGTTTCAGGTTGTACACGGTGACGGACAGGCCGTCCGAACCGTCGCCGCCGTCATTGCCCGGCGGGGTCGACGAGGTGCCGTACGACGCGTAGACGCTGCTGTTGACGGAAGGCTTGTACACCAGGCCGGCCTGGTAGTTGGTGAAGTTGCTCTTCACTTCCGCGTGCTGGGCCGCCGTGGCGGTGCCGTTCAGGGTGTACGCCGGTACATCCAGTTTCGAGCGGAAGTCATCCCAGCGCAGTCCCAGGTTCAGCAGCCACTGCGGCGTGAATTCGATGGTGTCGAACACATAGGCCGAGCGCGTGTTGGTGTGCACATTGGTGCGGGCCGGCGACACGGAACGGCTGTAGACCCACGGGTCGTTGGCGTTCGGATTGACCAGCGGCGCGCAATTGTACATGGTCCCGGCGCCCGAGGTCGGGCACGTGAAGGTCTTCGTCAGCGGATTGTTCGTGCCCGGCGTGAACAGGTAGCTGCTGCGGTCCGTTTCCTCGCGGCCGATTTCCAGGCCCGCCGTGAACGAGTGCTTGATGCCGCCGATCGTGCGCGACCCGGTCAACGCGGACGTGTTCGCCAGCGAGTCCGTCTGCGTCACGCGCGTGTTGGCGCGGCGCCATACGGTGCCGTACAGCACGGCATTGCCCTTCGAATCGTCCGGCTGGGTCCACACGTAATCGTTGGTGTTGCGGCCGTAGCGGGTCACGTTACGTAACGTCAGGCCGTTGCCGAAATCGTGCTTGATGTCGATGGTGCCGATATCGGTCTCGGTGTCGCGGAAGTCGCGGTTGACGAGGCCGTAGAAGGTATCGCGCGCCACGCCGATCGGGGTGCCGTTGCCGTTTTTCGACACGTTCGGGCCGGTCGAGAACGGGTTATTGAAGGGGATGCCCGTGTCCGGCAGCTCGCTCGACTCCATATGGTAGTAGCTCAGCGCCACGGTGGTCGGGCCCTTCAGGCCGAACGTCACGGAAGGCGCCACGCCCCAGCGGTTGCCGTTGATCTCGTTGCGGCCGGCCACGTGGGCGTCATGGCCCATCACGTTCAGGCGCACGGCGGCGTTCTCGCCGATGGTGCGGTTCAGGTCGGCGGTGACGCGGCGGTACTTGGCCGAGCCGACAGCCACGGTGGCGTTGCTGAAGTTCTCGCCCTTGGCCGTCTTGCTGACCAGGTTGACGCCGCCACCGGCCGACGAGCGGCCGCCGTAGGCCGAATTCGGGCCCTTGACCACTTCGACCTGCTCCAGCGCGAAGATTTCGCGCGAGGCCGATCCCGTGTCGCGAATGCCGTCGACGTAGGTGTCCGTCTGGGCGTTGTAGCCGCGGATGAACAGATTGTCGCCGACAGGATTGCCGCCCTCGCCCGCACCGACCGTGATGCCCGGCACCGTGCGCAGCGCTTCCGTCAGCGACACGGCGCCCGTTTGCGCGATAACGGCCGTCGGAATCACGGTCACGGCCTTCGGCGTGTCCAGCAGGGGCGCGGTGAACTTGTCATTGGCGGAGTTGCGCACCTGGAATTCGCTGGTGGCCTTGCCTTCGATACGCACTTCCGGCAGCACCTGGTCGGTGGTCTGGGCATGCAGGGCCAGCGGCATTGCCAGGGTGGCGATGGCCAGCGCGGCAGGGTGTTTCACGGTCTTGATGTAAGGGGAGGTCATTCTCTGTCCAAAGTTTTTTATCGGCTGGCGCGGCGTGCGGTACACGGCCTGGCTGGCACTTTGCCGCCTCCGCCCCGAAGGGTGCGGCGGGATCGAATCTGATTGGTGATGATAGTACTAATGCGAATCATTCTTATTATTACATAGCAAGTTGCCAGTCGTCTACGGATTGTGACGGGATGGTGACGAAGCGATCACGGCATTGCGGGTCAGCACGAAACAAAGCCCGGCGCGGAGCCGGGCGGTCGATGTCGGGAGGAGGTCAGAACACCCAGAGCTTGTCCGCCGGCAGTTGCAGCCAGTACTGGCCGTCGTCCAGGCGCGTGCGGGCATAGGCGCGCAGCACGATGTCGCCCCGCTTGAACAGGCATTCCCACCGGTCGCCCAGGTACATGCACGTCACCAAAGGCAGTTGCAGCGCGTTGTCCACCTGGCCCGCGCTGATGCGCACTTCCTCGACGCGGATCAGCGGCGTGATGCCCTCCCCCACCTGGCCCCGCGCCGTGCCGTGCAGGCGGGTGCCGTCGATGTCGATGGTCACGCCCCCGCCATCACGCGAGACCAGTCTGCCCGGCAGACGGTTATTACTGCCCATGAACTCGGCCGTAAACAGGGTGTCGGGCGTTTCGTACATGCTTTGCGGGCTGCCCTGCTGTTCGATGCGGCCGTTATTGAGCAGCAGGATGCGGTCCGAGATCGCCATCGCCTCGCCCTGGTCGTGCGTCACCATCAGCGCGGACAGGCCCAGGCGCACGATCAGTTCGCGCAGGAAGGCCCGGGCCTCCTCGCGCAGCTTGGCGTCCAGGTTCGACAGCGGCTCGTCCAGGAGGATCACGGGCGGGTTGTACACCAGCGCGCGGGCGATCGCCACCCGCTGCTGCTGGCCGCCGGACAGCTGGTGCGGGAAGCGCTCGCCCAGGTGGCCCAGGCCCAGCTGCGCCAGCACCTCCATCACGCGCGGCTTGATGTCGGCGGCCGAAAGCTTGCGCAGTTTCAGCCCGTAGGCCACGTTGTCGAACACGGTCTTGTGCGGCCACAGCGCATAGGACTGGAACACCAGCCCCAGGTTGCGCTCCTCGGCCGGCATCTCGAAGCGCCTGCCACCGTCGAAGACGCGCCGTTCGCCGATATCGATGGTGCCGGCGCGGGGGCTTTCCAGCCCCGCCACGGCGCGCAGCAAGGTGGTCTTGCCGCTGCCCGAAGGCCCCAGCAGTGCGACAACTTCGCCTTTGCGCAGGTGCATCGACACGCCCTTCAGGATGGGATTGGCGGAGGCGCCGCTGCCATAGTCCAGGTACAGCTCGTCGACGGCCAGTTCGTTCACGCCCTGCTGGTTCATCGTCAGGTCCCGTTTCATAGAGTCTCCTCAGTCGTGCAGCTTGACGCCGAAGCGCAGCGCGATGCCCAGGCCGATGGCGACCAGGGTGATGTTGATGAATGACAGCGCCGCCACCAGCTCGGTCGACCCGCCCGCCCACAGCGACACGAGCATCGCGCCGATCACTTCCGTCCCCGGCGACAGCAGGTACACGCCCGTCGAGTATTCCCGCTCGAAGATCAGGAAGATCATCAGCCACGCGCCCAGCAGGCCATAGCGCACCAGCGGCAAGGTGACGTCGCGCACCACCTGGCCGCGCCGGGCACCGGCGGCACGCGCCGCTTCCTCCAGCTCCGGCCCCACCTGCAGCAGCGCGGCCGAGATCAGGCGCATGCCGTAGGCCATCCACACGACGGAATACGCCAGCCAGACGGCGAAGATGGTCGAACGCACCGCCCGCAGCGCCGGCACCAGGTGTTCGGCCAGCCACACGGCCAGCGCGTTGTCGCTGCCCCGCAGGGCGCCGTCGAGCCAGCTGGGCACGAACAGGAACACCCACAGGAAGGCCAGGCCGGCCAGCAGGCCCGGCACGGCGCGCGGCACCAGAACGCTGTAGTCGAGAAAGCGCGTGACGCCATCCTGCCGCCGGTGCATCGCCAGCGCGATGAACGAGTAGCAGAGCACGGCCAGGCCGCCGCCGGCGACGCCGATCAGCACCGTGTTGACGATGGCCCGCACCAGTGCCGGTTGCTCGAAGATGTCGCGGAAGTGCTGCAAGGTCAGCACGTCCGCAAGATGGACGCCCTCGCCCCAGTTCTGCACGAAAGAACGCAAGCCGATGCCCGACAGCGGCATGACGATCGTCAGCAGCAGCCACGCGCCCAGCAGCGCGAAAGCCAGCCACTTCCACCGGCCCAGCGGCATGGGCTTGCTGCGCGCGCCCTTGCCCTTGATCGACACATACTTGTTGGCCGACTTCAGCAGGCGGCGCTGCAGCATCACCAGCGGCATCGTCACCATCACGAGGCAGACGGCAACAGCCGCCATCAGGTGGTACGACGGCGTGCCCAGCTTGTTCGTCAGCTTGTACAGGTAGGTAGGCAGCACCAGGTGTCCTTCAGGGTCGCCCAGCACCAGCACCAGGCCGAACACCTCGAAGCCGAGGAAGAACACCAGCACGCCCGCATAGGCCAGTGCCGGCATGATCATCGGCAGCGACACGCCGAACATCACCTGTACGGGCGACGCGCCGGACACGCGGGCCGCCTCCTCCACGTCCGAGCCGAGGCTGCGCAGCGCCGACGAGGCATACAGGTAGACGTGCGGCACGTGCGTCAGCCCGGCGATGACGACGATGCTGGTGAACGAATACACGTTCCACGGCACGAAGCCGATCAGCTCCTTTATATATGTCGAGTAGAAGCCCACGGGCCCCATCGACACGACATAGCCGAAGCCCATCACCATGGGCGACACGAAAATCGGCACCAGCAGCAGCGGCGCGATCCAGCTGCGCCCGGGCAGGTCCGTGCGCACCATCAGGAAGGCCAGCATGCCGCCCAGCGGCACGGCGATCAGTGCCAGGCCGCTGGCCAGCAGCAGGCCGTTGGTGAAGGCGGTGGTGAAATCCGGATCGTCGATGATGAAGCGGTAGGCATCCAGCCCCGGCATGGCGTCGGGCATGAAGAATGGCGCGGACAGGAAGCTCTGGTAGAAGATCAGTGCCAGCGGCCCGAAGATCGCCAGCGCGGCCAGCACGACGGCCAGGCCGCGCGGCCAGTTCACGCGCGTGCGCCGCGCGGCCGGCAGCACGCCGGCCGGCATGGTGGAAATGGCGGTGGTCATGGCCGTCCCTTATTTCCTGCCGGCCGTGTCTTTCCAGCCCTTCAGGAAGGCCATCCGCTTGGCCGGCGCCAGGTATTCCAGCACGCTGGGGTGCACGGGAATCGGCTTGACGTTGGCCGCGCCCACCTGGGCGATCAGGTCCGCGCTGGTGGTTTCGCCCTTGACGTCGGCACGGATCGCGTACAGCTTCGATTCGTTGGCGATGATGGTCTGGCCCCGCTGCGACAGCATGTAGTCCAGCCACAGCTTGGCCGCATTGGTGTTCTTCGCCGCCTTGTTGATGAAGACCACGCGCGACATGATCTGCGTATAGTCCTTCGGCAGCACGACCCCGATGGCCGGGTCGGTCTTGGCGCGCACCAGCGCGTAGGAGCCCAGCACGTTGTAGCCGATCAGGTTCTCGCCCGAAGAGATGCGTTCCATCATCGTGCCGGTGGAGGACTGCACGCGCACCTTGGCCACGCCGAAGGCCTGCTGCAAGGCGGGGAACTGGGGATACAGCCTGGCGTCCTGCGTCATGAACATGAAGCCGACGCCGGACTTTTCGATATCGTAGGTGGTGACCTTGTCGCGGAACTTGGGTTGCTGGATCAGGCGCGCGAAGTCGGCATGCGTCTGCGGCACTTCCTTCGGATCGAGCAGGCGCTTGTTGTAGACGATGGCGGCCGGCTCGAACGTGGTGCCGTAGGCCTTGTACTCCCATACGGCCCATGCCGGAATCTTGCCCGCCTCGACGGATTTGTACTGCAACGCGTTGCCGCCCGATGCCAGGCGCAGTTGCAGGTCCATGGCCGACGACCACACCACGTCGGCCGTGTTGCCGCCGGCGGCCGCCTCCGAGATGAAGCGGTTGTAGACCTCGGTGGAATTCATGTCGTTGTATTCGACCGTGATGCCGGGGTACAGCGCAGTGAAGTCGCGGATCAGGGGCTGGGTGGCCTTGCTGTCGGTGGCGCCGTACACCACCAGCTTGCCCTCCTTCTTCGCGCCGTCGATCAGCTTCTGGTAGTCGGCGGGGTAGCCTGCGGGCACCTGCGCCAGCGCGGCGCTGGCGATGAGGAAGGCTGCTGCGGCGATCAGTGTGATTTTCATTTTGTCTCCTGGTTGTGTTTTTTATTTGCGCATCAGGCCAAGCTGGCCGGCGCGCCTGCCGTAGTCGTCCACGGCTTTTTGCACATGCTCGGTCAGGGGCTTACCCGTCAGCGACAAGGGATACAGGCCGGCGTCGGCGCGCAGCCGGGCGAATGCCGGCGTGGCCATCATGCGCTCGAACGTCTCGACCCACTCGCGGTAGGCCCGGTCGGAAACCTGGGGCCCCATCCAGACGCCCCGGATGGTGGGCCAGACCACGTCATAGCCCTGCTCGCGCGCGGTCGGCACCCTGGCCAGCACGCCCGGCAGGCGCTGTTCGGACATCACGGCCAGCACGCGGATGCTGCCGCCGGCCGACATCAAGGTGGCCTCCGAAGCGTCGCCGGACACGACTTGCACGAAGTTCGCGCCCATCGCGGTAAACGCTTCGCCACCGCCCTCGAGGGCGACGAAGCGCACCGCCTTCGGGTCGATGCCGGCCAGCTTGACCAGCAGGGCCACCTTCAGCCAGTCCTGGCTGCCGATGGTGCCGCTCACGCCCACCAGCACCTTGGCCGGGTCTCGCTGCAGCGCGGCGATCAGGTCCGACAAGGACTTGTAGGGCGAATCGCTGCGCACGGCGATCATGCCGTAGTCCGTCCCCAGCGCGGCGACCCAGCGTACGTCGCCCGCCCTGGCCTTGCCGAACTTGCCCTGCGCAAGGTTCAGCAGCGAGCCGCCCGAGAACGCCACCAGGGTATCGCCCTCGACCCGCCGGCGTGCCACCTGGGAATGCCAGGCCACGGCGCCGATGCCGCCGGGGACGTAGCTGATGCGCAGCACGCGGCCGGCCCCGTCGGGCAGCTGGCGCATGCCCTGCTGCACCAGCTTGCACGTCAGGTCCATCGCCCCGCCCGGCTTGGACGGCACGATGCAGTCGACGCCTTGCGCGGGCAAGACGGTGCCTGCCGATGCTGTACCGGCAAGCAGCAGCATCGGTGCAAGGAGGCGGCACATGTCAGAAGCGGTGCTGGATGCCGACGATGGCGCCGTGCTGGCGCGCGTCGAAGCCGGCGTCGTCGCGCGACAGGCCGACGAGCTGGCCGTGCCTGGCCTTGGCGTACCCCACGGTGGCGTACAAGTCCGTGCGCTTGGACAGCGCGTAGCGGTAGCGGGCGACGAACATCAAGGGGTCGGCATCCGTACCGGATGCGACGTTGCGCACGTCCATATAGTAGATGGCGCCCGTCAGCGTCACGTTCGGGACGGGTTTGTAGGCCACGCCGGTCCAGTACGTGTTGGCCTTGACGTCCGCATTGATGCCGTCCTTGCCCGCCTTGCCCGATTCCTGCGCATAGCGCCGGCCGGAAAGGTAGAACTTGACCGGGCCGGCCGCGTACGTGCCGCCCAGGTGGTAGACGCGCGTGGCGTCGCGCCGGCCGGTCGCAGGCACCGTGCTGCCGTTGACCTGCTCGGCCGTGGCCATCAGGGCCAGGCCGTCGCTTTCCCAGCTGCCCGCCACGGCCAGCTTGGCGCCGTCGCGGCTGCCGGAACTCTGCTCGCCGAAGCCGTACGAGGCGCCGTACTTGAAGTTGCCGCTCGTGCCGGAATACTTGACCAGATTGTCGAAGCCCGTCGTCATGCCGTACTTGCTGGGCCCTGTCGCGTTGCCCGTGGTCGCCCACGAGTAGAACGGCGCGAAGCCCATCGGGTCGAAGCGGATGACGGTATCGTAGACGCTCGTGAACGAGCGGCCCAGCACGATGCGACCCATGCTGCCTTCCAGACCCGCGTAGGCCTGGCGTCGAAACAGCGAGCCGTCGATGCCTCCCGTGTCCATCAGGATGCCGCCTTCCAGGTTCCACACGGCCTTCAGGCCGCCACCCAGGTCCTCGCTGCCGCGCAGGCCCCAGCGCGACGTGTTCATGCCGCCGGAACTGACGCGCGTCATGCCGTGGCCGTTGGGCGCGGCATCGGACGCGTAGTCGATACCGGTGTCGAGCAGGCCATAGATCTGGACATTGGATTGGGCATGGGCGGCATGCGCCGCCAGCATGGCGAGGGCCGCCATGGCGATGGAAGTTCTTTTCACGGACTGTCTCCTGGGTTTATAGTGTGCTGCGCTTGCCCTCATTGGCGGGGCATGTCCCCACTATAAATTCGCCAACCTTTCAAAGTCCTTTCAGATGCGCATACTGTTAGTCGAAGACCAGATGGAACTCCAGCACTGGCTGGCCAAGGCACTGCGCGAGTCGCACCTCACGGTCGAGTGCGCGGACAACGGCGCCGACGCGGACGCCCTGCTGCACACCCAGGACTACGCCCTCGTCATCCTCGATTTGACCTTGCCGAAGATGGACGGCCTGGAAGTGCTGCGCCGGCTGCGTGCCCGGGGCGGCGCACGCGGCAAGACGCCGGTGCTGATCCTGACGGCGCGCGGGGGCCTGGACGAACGCGTGCAGGGCCTTAA
This sequence comes from Pseudoduganella buxea, assembly GCF_009720835.1. Classification (GTDB taxonomy): domain Bacteria; phylum Pseudomonadota; class Gammaproteobacteria; order Burkholderiales; family Burkholderiaceae_D; genus Rugamonas; species Rugamonas buxea. The sequence continues at coordinate 37,750 of NZ_WNKZ01000040.1, read as the reverse complement.
CCAGGGCGCCGACGATTACCTCGCCAAGCCTTTCGAGCTGGTGGAACTTGAAGCGCGGGTCAAGGCGCTGCTGCGGCGCGGCATGGGCAACGAGGCCCTGGTCTACCGCTGCGGCGAACTGTCCTTCGACACCGTCACGCGCATGTTCAGCTACTACGGCAGCCCGCTGGCGCTGACGCCGCGCGAGCACGCCGTGCTGGAAGCCCTGATCACGCGCAGCGGGCGCGCCGTGGCGAAGGAAAAGCTGTTCGGTGAAGTGTTCGCGCTGGACGACGACGCCAACCTGGACGCCATCGAGCTGTATATCCACCGCGTGCGCAAGAAGCTGGAAAGCGGCCAGCCCGGCGCGGCCGCCATCGCCACGCTGCGCGGCATCGGCTACCTGCTGCAGCCGCGCGACCAGACCTGACATGGCAAGCCTGGCCGAGCGTTTGCGGGGCGGCGCCGTCGGCAGCCTGCGCGGCGAACTGCTGCGCTGGCTGCTGCTGCCGCTGATCGTGCTGGAAGTCCTCAATACGGTCTCGGCCTACCGCAATGCCATCGACGCGGCCGACATGGCCTACGACCGCTCGTTGCTGGCCTCCACGCGCGCGCTGGCCGAACGGGTCTCGGTGGCCCAGGGCAAGGTGGTGGTGGACGTGCCCTACGTGGCGCTGGACAGCTTCGAGACCGATACCCTGGGCCGCATCTATTACAAGGTGTCGGGCCTGAACGGCGAGACCGTGTCCGGCTACGACGATCTGCCGCCCGTGCCGGCCAGCGTGCCCCGTTCGGAAAGCTATCCGGCCCTGGTTCGCTTCTATCACACCACCTACAACGGCCAGCCGATCCGCATCGCCGCCCTGCTCCAACCCGTGTACGACGACACCATGCGCGGCATCGCCCTGATCCAGGTGGGCGAAACGCTGGACGCGCGGCGGGGCCTGACGAACAAGATCCTGTTCGACACGGTACTGTGGCAGGCCGGCCTCGTATTCTCGGCCGCATTGCTGATCTGGTTCGCCGTCGGCGTCGTGCTGCGGCCCCTGATGCGCCTGAAGGGCGCAGTTGAAACGCGCAGCGTGTCGGACCTGTCGGACCTCGATCCGGCCCTGGTGCACCGGGAAGTACGTCCGCTGGTAGCGGCGATGAACGCTTCGATGGCGCGCATCCGCGCCCTGATCAACAGCCAGCGGCGCTTTATCGCCGATGCCTCGCACCAGTTGCGCACCCCGCTGGCGGTGCTGCGCACGCAGACGGAAATGGCGCAGCGCGAGTTGGCGCGCCTGCCCCCGGGCACGGTGCCGGCGCCGCTGGCCGACATGCTGGCGGGGATCGCCGGCACCACCACCGCCACCGTCCACCTGGCCAACCGCCTCCTGATGCTGGCCCGCATCGAGCACAGTCGCGGCAGCCTGGCCGAACCCGTGGCGCTGCGCGCGCTGGTGCAGCAGGTGGCGCTGGAACTGGCGCCGTTCGCCGTCAACCGCGGCATCGACCTGGCGCTGGAAGCCCAACAGGAAGCTGTCATCGCCGGCCAGCCCCTGCTGCTGCACGAGCTGGTGGCGAACCTGGTCGACAATGCCTTGCGCTACACCCCGGCCGGTGGCGCCGTCGTGCTGCGCGTGGCGGCGACCGGCGACGGCGTCGTACTGGAAGTGGAAGATGGCGGCCCCGGCATCCCCGCGGCCGAACGGGAACGGGTGTTCGCGCCGTTCTATCGGGCCCCCGGCACCAGCCACGTCAACCCCGGCGGCGCCGGCCTGGGCCTGGCCATCGTGCGCGATATTGCCCTGCTGCACGACACCGTACCTGTCTTGCTCGACGGCACCGGCGGTGGACTGCTGGTCCGCATTTCCTTCTCGTCTTCAGAAACCCTTAAGGCAGCTTCGGCATGATCCCACCCCAAGATCAGCATTTGTCCTACAGCTGAGCTCAGCCCCGGATGGCACAATGCTGGCCCTGCAACAGTGATGATATTTATGCAAGGAGCAAGATGACCGACACCACACTACAAACTGCCCAAGCCGCCCAGGCGGCCTACGATCCCGATCGTCTGTTCGACACCCTGCGCCAGCGCCTGCAACTGCACAGCGACAAGGCGCTGGCCAAGCTGCTGCAGATCGCCCCGCCCCTGCTGGCCCGCCTGCGCCAGAGCGGCGTTCCCGTCAGCGGCTCGCTGTTGATGCGCATCCACGATGCCACCGGCATCGCCATCGACGAACTGCGCCGCGTGCTGGGTGACCGCCGCCAGCGCCTGCGCCTGTCCTTCGCCAACGTCAACCGGGCCGCCCTGCCGGCCTGACCCACCAGGCAGTCATGCGCCTTGCGCGGCCGAGGCCGCCTATACTGGGCGCATGGCTTCCCCGCAAATACGCATCGGTATATCCGGCTGGCGCTACGTTCCGTGGCGCGGCGTGTTCTATCCCGGCGACCTGGCCCAGGCCCGCGAACTCGATTTCGCGTCGCGTGCCCTGCCCACCATCGAGATCAACGGTTCCTTCTACTCGCTGCAGCGCCCGAAAAGCTACCAGGAGTGGTATGACGCGACCCCGAGCGATTTCGTCTTCAGCCACAAGGGCAACCGCTTCATCACCCACACGCGCCGGTTGCGCGAACCGGAAAAGCCGCTGGCCAATGTGTTCGCGTCGGGTGTACTGAACCTGCGCGAGAAGCTGGGGCCCTTCCTGTGGCAGTTCCCGCCCAACTTCCAGTTCGACGCGGAACTGGTCGAACACTTTCTCAGCCTGCTGCCGCACGATACGGAAGCGGCGGTGGAACTGGCGCGTGGCTTTGAAGCGCGCATGAACGGGCGCACCGCCCTGGAAACGGGCGGCAAACGCAAGCTGCGGCACGCGATGGAAATCCGCCACGAGAGCTTCAACGACAAGCGCTTCATCACCCTGCTGCGCAAGTACAAGGTGGCCCTGGTGGTGGCCGACACGGCCGGCAAGTGGCCCGATTATGAGGACGTGACGGCGGACTTCATGTACCTGCGCCTGCACGGCGAAAAGGAGCTGTACGCCAGCGGCTACACGGATGCGGCGCTGGACCGGTGGGCGGACAAGATCCGCGCGTGGAGCACGGGCGGCCAGCCGGCGGATGCAAAACTGATTTCAAGCGCGGCGGCGCCGAAGCGGGCCAGCCGCGATATCTTCTGCTACTTCGACAACGACATCAAGGTGCACGCGCCCTTCGACGCGCGCGCCCTGCTGGCCCGCCTGGAGCTGGGCCAGGGCCTGACACAACTGGGGCCCCGGCCGGCGCCGTGACGATCACGCGGCCTGCTGTTCCAGTTCGGGGCTGTGCAAGGGCGCCTCGCGCAGCCGCCGGCACAGGCCCAGCATCACGAGGCCCAGCGCGGCGGCCGTGGCGCCGAACAGGAACACCCCCGCCAGGGCCGACGCAAACTTGCCGACGAGACCAATGCCCACAGTGCCCAGCGCGTCGCCGCCCGCTTCCTGCGCCGTCCACAGGCCGTTGACCCTGCCCAGGTAATGGTCCGGCGTGTGGCCCTGCACCAGCGCATACTGCAACAGCGACGCCACCGATACCAGGTAGCCGAAGGCCGTCAGCAGCACCAGCGACGCGGCCAGGCCCGGATCGGTCCCCAGCAGCATCACGCAGGCACAGGCGCCCACGCCGGCCAGCATCATGGCGCGGCCCGGGCGCTGCAGGCGCTCCGTCCATGCGCTGACCAGCGCGCCCAGGGTGGCACCCAGCGGCACTGCCGAATACATCAGCCCCGCCGCCACCGCCGGCGACACGCCGCCCTGCCCTTCGGCCAGCGCCGGGAACAGCACGCGCACGGCGGTGGCCAGGGTGACGATGGTGCCGGCCAGCGCCGTGCCGGCGACGACGGCGTTCGTGACGAGGAAGCGCAGGCCCTGCACCAGCGCGCGCAGCGGATGCTCGTCCTCGCCGCCCTGCGCCACCATCGATGGCAGGCGCAGCAGCGGCAGCATCGTCAGGCCCGTGCCGATGGCGGCGATAGCATAGCACCAGCCGACGCCGGCCATGGCGATCAGGGCGCCGCCGATGGCAGGCGAAATCACCGTGGCAAGGCGCATCGTCACCATGCTGATGGCGCGCGCCTGCATCAAGTTCTCGCGCCCGACGATGGCCGGCATGCAGGCCATCAGGGCAGTCACGCCCAGGGCGCCGAAGAAGCCGTCCCAGGCAGCGAGCAGGTAGATCGCCAGCAGCGACGGCGCCGGCAGCCAGGCATTGGCCGCCAGGCCGACGAAGCCCAGGCCGCAGATGAAGCGGGCCGCCAGGATCAGGCGGCGCCGGTCCCACCGGTCGGCCAGCACCCCGCCCAGCAGCAGGCCGATGAACATGCCCGCCCCTTCCAGCGCCATGGCCGTGCCCACCTTGAGCGGATCGCCCGTAAGCGCATGGATCTGCATCGGCACGGCCACCGACAGCATGCCCAGGCCCAGCAGCGAGATGGTGCGGGCGATGAAGACGCTGCGAAAATCGCGGTTGCGTCCCAGCAGGCCGAAATCGGCGAACAGTTTCTTCTTCATTGCTTTTCCTTCGATGAGTCGATTTCCCGCTGCAGCAAGGGCCCCAGCGTTTCCAGCGATCGGGGCGACATGATGTCCTCGTGCGAGGCCTCCGGCAGCCGGTGCACGCGCAGCGACGTCACGTGGCGCCGCCACGACGCTTCCGGTTCGATATAGCCGGGCAGCGACTGCTCGGCCACGAATACCGTCAGGTCGCCGTCGTAGTCGGGCGTCGTCGTTCGCGACAGCAGGCGCACGGCGTCGCCGTAGTTGGCGAAGATCTGGGCCAGCAGCGCCTCCCGTTCCGCGCGCAGGGCCGCATCGGCCTCACTGTTGTCACTACTGTCTTCGTTCCCGTCATAGGCATCCGCCAGCAGTTGTTGCTGCTCGCGCTCGGCGCCCATCGCCGCCTCGGCCCCTTGCGGGTCGCTCCAGTCGTGCACTTCGGCCGGATAGGTGTCCAGCAGGCCGAGGAAAGCCACTTCCTCGCCCTCTGCCCGCAGCCGCGCGGCCACCGCATAGGCCACCGTGCCGCCCAGCGAATAGCCCAGCAGCCGGTACGGCCCCGTGGCCTGCACGCCCCGCACGATGGCGAGCTGGCGTTCCACCAGCGCCGGCATGTCCGGGCTGGTGGCAATCAGCCCGTCCGGCCGGGGCGACTGCAGGCCGATGATGGGCATGCCGTCCTCCAGGTAGCGCGCCAGCACGCTGTACTGCCACGCGAAGCCGGAGCCCGGGTAGAAGCAGAACAGCGGCGTGCCGGCGCCACCGCGCAGGTGGATCACGGGAGCGAAGCCGTCGTTGCCGAAATCGTTGCGCATGCCGTCTTCGTTCAGCCGCGCGGCCAGCCGCGCCACGGTGGGTGCCGTCATGATCTGGCCGACGGACACGGGCCGCTCCAGCGTCTTGCGGATTTCGCTGGCCAGGCGCATCGCCAGCAGCGAATGGCCGCCGATGGCGAAGAAATCGTCGTCGGCGAACACTTGCGGCACGCCCAGCACGGCAGCGAACACGCCGGCCAGCCGGCTTTCAAGGCCCCGCGCCGGCAGCCGTCGTTCGCCTTCGGCCCGGGCCGGCAACGGCAGCGCCTTGCGATCGAGCTTGCCGTTCGCGCTCAGGGGCAGGCTGTCCAGCACGACGAAGGCCACCGGCACCATATGGGCCGGCAGGCGTACTGCCAGCCGGTCCCGGAGGGACGCCTCGTCGACCGCGCCGCCGGCAACGGCGACCAGATAGGCCACCAGTTGCCGGTTGTCGACGCCGCCGCCATCGCCACCCAGCGCCACCGCATGCACTGCCGCCTGCGCCACTTCCGGCTGGGCCGCCAGCACGCTTTCGATCTCGCCCAGCTCGATGCGCTGGCCGCGGATCTTGACCTGGTCGTCGGCCCGGCCCAGGTACTCGACATTGCCGTCCTCCAGCCAGCGCACCACGTCGCCGGTGCGGTACATGCGCTGGCCGGCCGTGAACGGGTCGGCCACGAAGCGGCCCGCCGTCAGGCCCGGCTTGCCCAGGTAGCCGAAGGCCAGCTGCACGCCGCACAGGTACAGCTCACCGATGGCGCCCGGCGGCACGGGCCGCAGCCAGCGGTCCAGCACGCGCAACTGCGTGTTCCACACGGGGCGGCCGATCGGCACGCCGCTGCCCGCACCCACGAACGGGCCGGCGGCCGGCATGTGCGTCACGTCCACGGCCGCCTCGGTGGGACCGTACAGGTTGTGCAACTGGGCCCGGTTCAGGCGCGCGAACTCCGCCGCCTGCGCGCGCGTCAGGGCCTCGCCGCTGCAGAACACCAGCCGCAGCGAAGCAGCCCGGCGTTCGTCCAGCGACGCCAGGTGGGCGCTGAAGGTGGCCAGCATCGACGGCACGAAGTGCATGCACGTGGCGCCGTAGCCTTCCACCGCCCGCAGCAACTGCGCCGGGTCCTTGTGCGCGTCCGGCGCGGCCATGGCCAGGCTGGCGCCCGTCATCAGGGGCCAGAAGAACTCCCATACGGACACGTCGAAGCCGCACGGCGTCTTCTGCAGCACGACGTCGCGCGCGCCCAGGCTGTACTGGTGCTGCATCCACGCGATGCGGTTGACGATGGCGCGGTGCGACACCAGCGCCCCCTTCGGCCGGCCGGTGGTGCCCGAGGTGTAGATGATGTAGGCCGGGTGATCCGGGCTCAAGGCCGGTTCCAGTTCCGGCACATCGGTGCCCGGCGGCGCCAGTGCATCGAAGCGCAGCATCGGCGTCGCCCCGGCGATGGCGGCCAGGCGCACGCTGTCGGCATGCTGCCCGATCAAGAGGCGCGGCGCGGCGTCGCCGACCATATAGGCCAGCCGCTCGTCCGGATAGGCCAGTTCCAGCGGCAGGTAGGCGGCGCCCGCCTCGATGACGGCCAGCAGCGCGATGGACAGGCGCACGGAACGGGGCAAGGCCACCGCGACGATGTCGCCCGGCCCCACGCCGCCTTCAGCCAGCCGCGCCGCCAGCGCCCTGACCTGCTGGCGTAGCGCCGCATAGTCGAGCTGGTGATCCGCGTCGCACAGGGCCGGCGCGCGCGGCGTGCGTTCCGCCTGCGCCGCCAACGCGCTGCGCAAGGTCGCGGCAGGCAGCGGCTGCGCCGTGGCGTTGACGGCGTCGATCAGTGCCGTCTCGGCGGGCGTCACGAGCCGGTAGCGGCGCAGCGGCAGGTCCGGCTGTTCCAGCGCCGTGCGCAGCAGTTGCATGACGCGCTGTGCCAGCACCGCTGGCTCGGCCAGCGCCCCCCGGTTCTCCACCAGCAGCGTGATCTCCTCGCCGGGCAGTACCAGCAGCGCCAGCGGATAGTGGCTGTAGCCCCGGTTGTGGACGTCGCCGGCCCGCAGCGGCTGGCCATCGATGCCGGCCAGTTCCTGGCCCAGGTAGCTGTGGTCCGGGTAGTTTTCCACCACCAGCAGGGTGTCGAACAAGGTGGCGCCGCCGGCGATGCGCTGGATTTCGGCCAGGCCGATGCCGTCGTGTTCCTGCAGGCGCGCGTGGTGCTGCTGCAGGCCCGGCAGCTGGGTCCACAGCGGCGCGTGGCCGTCGAGCCGGATGCGCACGGGGATGGTGTTCAGGAACAGGCCTACCTGCTCGCCGATGCCGTCGACGGGCGCGCTGCGGCCCGCCACCGGCGTCCCGAACACGACGTCGTCGCGGCCGGCCTGGGCACCCAATACCATGGCCCACACGGCCTGCATCAGTACATTGAGCGTGACGCCCGTCGTGCGCAGGCGTTGGGTCAGCCGTGTGCTTTCATCTGCGGTCAGCGCCAGGGTTGCCTCGGTGACGGTGCGGGTCGGTTCGCCGAACAGCACGGTGGGCTGCACGCCATCCAGCGCTTCGCGCCAATGGGTGGCTGCAGCGCCGTGCTGGCGGGCGGCGAGGGCCGCCACCACGGCCGGGTACTGCACCGCCAGCGGCGACAAGGCCGAGTCGAGCCGGTACGCCGCCAGCAGGTCGCGCAGCAGCAGCGGCGTCGACCAGCCGTCGATGACGAGGTGGTGAACCGCCAGCAGCAGCACGTGTTCGCGCGCGCTCACGCGCATCAGCCCCGCCGCCAGCATGCCGCCGAAGCGGTCGAGCTGGCAGGAACGGGCCAGCAAGTCGGCCTCGATGGCGGCGATGCGTTCATCGCGCGCCGCGCCGCCAAGGGGCGACAGGTCGTCCTCGCGCCAGGCCCACGTCACAGCGCCGGGTTCGGGCAGCAGGAGTACTGGCTGGTCGACGGTATCCGTGTCGAACAGCCCGCCCAGTTGCGGGTAGCGCGCCAGCAGGGAAGCCAGCGCGCGGCGCAACCTTGCCGCATCGAGTGCGCCGTCGAAGCGCAGGCGCGTGAAGGCGCTGTAGCTTTGCGCATCGGCGCCGCCGACGCGGGCGTGGTAAAGCATACCCTGCTGCAGCGGCAGCACGGGCGCGGCGGCGGCGAATGGGCCGTGGCGCGCCGTCAGTAAGGCATGGTCGGCGGCGGAGAGCTGCCATCCGGCGCCGGTGTCGGCTTCCAATGAGGTCAAGCCTGGCGCGATGCGCCGGGCATTGCGCAAGCTGAACACGGCCGACGGGCGCAACTGCCGACCCGCCTGGCGCAAGGCCCCGCACAGCATGATGGCCGAGATGCTGTCGCCGCCCAGCGCGAAGAAGTCGTCGTCCATGCCGATGCGGGGCAGTTTCAATACCTGCGCCATCAGCGCGCACACGAGTGCCTCGTCGCTGCCTTCCACGGCCGACTCGCCGGCCGGCAGGTCGGCCACCGACTCCGGCGCGGGCAAGGCCTTGCGGTCGATCTTGCCGCTGACATTGCGGGGGAAGGCCTGCAGCACGATCAGGCGCGCCGGCACCATATAGTCCGGCAGGGCCAGGGCCAGCGCGGCCAGCAGCTCGCGGCCACGGTGGGCGGCCTGGTCTTCCGGGCAGCCCGGCACGGCGCAGTAGCCCACCAGCCGGTGGCTGCCGTTGACGGGCTGCGCCAGCACGATGACGCTTTCCACGCCGGGCAGCAGCGACAGCGCGTTCTCCACCTCGCCCAGTTCGACCCGGTAGCCCCGCACCTTGACCTGGTCGTCGCAGCGGCCGGTGAATTCGAGCTCGCCTTCCAGGTTCCAGCGCACCAGGTCGCCCGTGCGGTACATGCGCGTGCCATCGCCGTCGAAGGGATTGGCGACAAAGCGGGCCGCGCTCAGGTCGCCCCGCGCCAGGTAGCCCAGCGCCAGGCCGGCGCCGGACACGTACAGCTCGCCCAGCGCGCCAGGCGGCACCGGCTGCAGGCGCGCGTCCAGCACGTACACGCGGGTATTGGCGATGGGGCGGCCGACCACGGGCCGTTCGCTCCCGGCCAGCGGTGCGCGCAGGGTATCGACCGTGTATTCCGTCGGCCCGTACAGGTTATGCGCCTGCAGGCCCGGGCAGCCGCGCAACTGGCGCCACAACGCGGCCGGCGCGGCTTCGCCGCCGATCAGGATCAGGGTCGGATGGTGGCTGCCCTCGCCCATCAGGCCATTGTTCAGCAATTGCGCCAGGAAGGAGGGCGGCAGGTCCATCGCGTCGATGCGGGCAGTATCGACGTATCGGGCCAGCGCCCACGCATCGCGGCGCAGCTCTTCGTCGACCACGTGCAGCTCCTCGCCCAGCAGGAGCCAGAACAACTGCAGCCACGAGGAATCGAAGGAGAACGAGTGCGTATGCGCCGCGCGCAATGCCCGCTCCGGGAACCTGGCCGCGACGGCGGCGCGGGCCGGCTCGTAGATCGTCGGACGGTGCGAGGCGATCAGGTTCAGCAGCGCGCCGTGCGTGTTCATGACGCCCTTCGGCCGACCCGTGCTGCCGGACGTGAAGATGACGTAGGCGATATCGTCGGCCGTCAGCGCATCCTGCTCGTGGGCCGCCAGTGGACCTGCCGGCAGGCCGGCCAGCTCGCGGCGCACCCCGGGCGCGTCGATGCGCAGGCACGGCAGGCCGTCCGGCAGCGGCACGTCGGCGCTTTCGCTGCACACGGCCAGCACCGGTACGGTGTCCTCGCACATCATGGCGATGCGCTCGGGCGGATAATCCAGGTCCAGCGGCAGGAAGGTGCTGCCCGAGGCCAGCACGGCCAGCAGCGCCACCACCGAGTCGCCGGAGCGGGGCAAGGCCACCGCCACCACGCGGCCCCGGCCGGCGCCGTGGGAGCGCAGCAGGCGTGCCAGTTGCGCTACCCGGCCCGCCAGTTCGCCGAACGACAGGCGCACGTCGCCGCAGACCAGTGCCGTCGAAGCCGGCCGGTCCAGCGCCTGGCGCGCCAGCAGATCGGCGATCGTGCGCAGGCCTGGCTCGGCCGTCACGGCGGCGCCGCGCGACCACGCCGCCAGCGCTGCCAGTTCCGGCGCGGGCAGCAGCGGCACGCGCCCGTTCGGCATGTCCGGTTGGGCCGCCCAGGCTTGCAGCAGTTGTTCGATGCGGGACGCATGGGCCGCCAGTTCTGCCTTCGTATAGCGGGCGCCCTCGGCGCGCAGCTCCAGGGAGATGGCATGGGCGTCCACCTGCACGCCGAATTCCAGGTCATCCACCGGGCCCGTCGCCAGATGGTGGGTGATGCCGGGCGTGCCGGCCAGGTCGAGGCGGTAGTCGAACATCTTGAAGTTGATCAGGGCGCCGTACAGCTTGCGGCCCGTGCCGACGATGCCGGCATCGCGCCCGATCTGCTCGGCCTCGTAGCGCTGGTGCGGACGCACCGCCTTCAAGGCCTGGCGGAAGCGCGCGGCCACGTCGAACCAGTTCGCCTCCGGCGCCACGTCCACGGCCACGGGCAGCACGTTGACCAGCGGGGCCAGGGTCTGCACCGCGGCCGTGCCCATGCGGCGCATGAACGGCACGCCGATGCTCTGGCCGCCCTGCCCCGTCATGCGCGCCAGATAGGCGGCCAGCGCGCCATGCAGCAGGTCCGCCACGGCAAGGCGTTGCGCCGCCGCCTCAGGTTCGCGGCTCAGGGCATCGAGGCGGCGCGCCAATGCCGGTGCCAACGCCAGCGCGTGGGTCACGACGCCGGCCTTGCCACCCGTTGCATGCAGCGACAGGGTGGTGGCGGCCGGCAGGCTTTCAGCATAGTCGCGCCAGAACGCGGCATCCTCCTCGCGGCGGGCCGACGCCTGGTAGGCCTCGTACTCGGCCACCGCGGTGGCGACACCGGTGAACGGTGCCGCTGGCGGTTCGACTCCCCGCGCCAGGGCCGAATAGACGGCGGCGATATGGCGGGTCAGCGCGACGAAGCTGAAGCCGTCCAGCATGATGTGGTGGTAGCGCTGGTACCACAGCCACAGCTCACCTTCGCCATCGCGTACATGGTACAGCGCGTGGCGGTACAGCAGGCCGGCGCCATCCGCCCGCAGCACGGCATCCGTATCGCTGCGCATCGCGGCCTGAGCGCGGGCCATGCCGTCGGAATCGTCGCGCCAGTCGTGCAGCTCCGGCGCTGGCACGTCTTCCTGGGTCAGCACGTGGCTGACGTCCTGCACGGGGCCCTCCTCGCCGGTGCGGTAGCGCGCCATCACGGTATCCGCACCGGCCAGGCCGATGCGGATCGCACGGCCCAGCAGTGCCGCATCCAGCGGCCCGCGTACGTGCACGCAATGCGAAATGACGTAGCCGTTGCTGCTTGCCTCGTCCGCGACCTGGTCGGCCAGCCAGATACCCAGCTGGGTGCCGTTCAGCGGCAGCTTGTCGATAATACGAATATCGTTCATCGAAGGCCTCAGGCCGCGCGGGCGAAGGGGTTGATGGCGTGCCAGTGGCGCTCGATATAGTCGACGCATTCGGCGCGCGGGGCGGGGCCGAAGCGGCTCTCCCACCCCGGCGGCGCCTCGGCAAAGTCCGGCCACAGGCTGTACTGCCCCTTTGCGTTGGCCAGCACGGTGAACTGGTACTGCTCGTCGTCAAACGGATTCACGTAGTCCTTCATCATCGCTTCCCTATTCTTGAGTGTTCTTATGGTTTCAACAGCAGCGCGAGGCCGTCCAGCAGCCCGTCGCGCCAGCAGATCCAGTCATGGCCGCCGCGGAACTGCGTGTAGTGCACGGTGTGGCCGGCACCGGCCAGCGCGGCGGCCATCGCCCCGTTCACGCCCGTCATGTCATGTTCGTGGCAACCCACTTCCAGCAGCGCCGTCAGGCGCGCGCCCTGCCCCAGGCCGGCCTTGACCTGTTCGGCCAGCCAGCCGTCGCCTTCGGTGCGGGCGGGGTCCGGCCACCAGAACGAGCCGGACTGGCTCAACACGCAGCCGAAGCATTGCGGCCAGCGCAGCGCCCCGTAAAGCGCCGCCAGGCCGCCGTAGCTCTGGCCGGCAACGATGCGTCGGGCCGGGTCGGGCGTAACGGGATGGCGCGCCGCCACCGCCGGCAGCAGCTCTTCCTGCACGGCCAGCCAGAAGTCTTCATTGCACGGCATCTCCTGGCCGCGCCGCTCGGGGCTGACGGCGTCGATCAGCACATACACGGCCGGCGGCAAGGTCCCTTGCGCCGTCATGTGCTGGAGCGGCCCGAACACGGGCATGTGCCGCGCCCAGTACTGCCCGTCCAGCAGCACGACCAGCGGCAGGTTCTCGCCCGTGCCGGTGGCGCAGAGCCACACATCGCGTGTCACGCCGAGGCGCGGGCTGTCCCAGGAGTGGACTCCCACGTCGCCATCGGCCGCGCCGGCGCGCCAGGCCGGATGCACCGGCGCCTGCGGCAGCAAGAGCGGCGACAGCGGCACGCCCCAACCCGTGCCATGGGCCGGCTGGTGATTGAACGGGTCGGCACTGGCCTGACGTCCCATCAGGTCGATCCACCAGGCCCGAATGGCCTGACGTCCGCCGGTTGCCGGCGCCTCCTGCCCTGGCATGGCCGGCAGCAGGAAGTAGCTGCCGCGCCAGTCGGCCGGCAAAGTGGTGCGCCACACCCACGCGTCGGTACCGGCGACGCGTTGCAGGCCGGTCGGTCCCGTCACAGGGTGCGGCGTATGCGAATAGACGTCGAGGTAGACGGCCGCGCAGTCGCTGCCGCGCCACAGGAAGGCCAGGTCGACGCCGCCGCCGGTACTCGGCCGGCGCAGCGGCGTGCCGGCGGCCCGTACGGCATCCCACCACGCGGCGCTGCCCACGTCGGGCCGGTCCAGCAGGTCCATCATGTGCCGACCTTCCTTGCCGGTTCGGCCAGCATTTCCTGGGCCGGTTGATGGGACCAGACGCTGTCGGCCGGGCCATGAGCAGCGCGGCGCGCAGCGCGCCCGGCGCTCCACCAGAACAGCCCGGCCATGGTGAGGGCCGTGGCGTCCACACCCAGGGTAGCCGGGCTGGCATGGGCCCACATGCCCAGTGCCGGCACCGCCGCGCCGATGGCGCTGGTGACGGGAATGGCCAGCGCCGCCAGCGCGCAGGCACGCAGCAGCTCGGCACCGGCACGGGCCGCGCCGCGCAGGAAGGCCCAGGCTACGCAGGCCAGGAACACGGTGTAGTAAACCGTCAGGTAGGCATCGTTGGCATGCGCGCCGAACGCGTGCAGCCACTTGGCCGCGACCAAGGTGGCGCCCACGCCGGCGACGCTGCCCAGGCACACGCCCACCGTGGCCGCACCGATCAGCACCGTCTTGCGCGGCTGCGCGGGCAGCGGCTGCTGCTTCAGCTGATTCTTGCGGCGCTTCTCGACCCACAGCAGGTTCCCCGTATAGAAGAGGGCCGCGCCGGCCAGGCCGAACACGAAGTACAGCCAGCGCACGGTATTGCCGCCGTAGCTGCCGAAATGCAGCGCGAAGAACGGCGCCACCAGGGTGCTGTAGGTACTGCCCTGGCCTGGCAGCATGCTGGTGCTGAGGATGTCGCCCGTGTAGGGCTGCAGGATGACGAAGCCCGTCTCCGCGCCCTGCACCACGTGGCGCGGGCTGGCCACGGCCGCGCGCACGATGGGGCGCGGCGAGTCGACGCCCATGTACAGCAGCTCGGTCACTTCGAAGCCAGGGGCTTGCCGCTGCACGCGCTCTACCAGCTGGCTGGCGGGCAGCAGCTTGCTCGCGTCGCCCAGCGCGCCGTGGATCGGCGGCGGCGTGAACATCGGCTGGTCACGGTAGACGACGGCGCGCAGGCTGTCGTAGAACTGGTCGTGGAAGGCGAAGACGATGACGGTCAGGCTGATGACGATGTGGAACGGCAGGCTGGCGATGCCGAGGATATTGTGGGCATCGAGCCAGAAGCGCTTGCGGTTCTTCCCCGGGCGCAGGGCGAAGAAGTCCTTCACCAGGGTTGGCAGCAGCAGGATCACGCCCGAGACGAGGGCCAGGAAGTACAGCACGCCGGCCACGCCCATCACGTAGATGCCCAGGTATTCCTCGCCAAGGGTGCCGGGAATGCCGCCGGTGCGGTGCAGCATGTCGATCAGCTCGGCCAGCAGCGAAGGCTGCTCCTGGCTCACGGCCAGTTCGCCGTCCGCGCCCAGGGTGGCCTGCCAGCGCACCAGGCCGAAGTCCAGCTCATGGCCGCTCTCGCCGGCCTGCCAGCTGACGGGCGCCGGCGTGTGCTCCTGGCGCGCCACGTGCAGGGTGAATTCCTCGCGCGCCGCCGGGTAGGCCGCCAGCACGCCGGCCACCACCTTGTCGACCTGGGCCGGCGCCAGCTGCTGCACGGGCAGCAGGGGGGCGCTGACCCAGCGCTCCAGCGGCGCCTTGAACATCGTCAGCGCACCACCGAAGAAGCCGATGAACAGCAGCATGCCGGCACAGATGCCGCCCCACGTGTGGACGGCCTGGTAGACGCGCATGATATCGCTACGGATTTTCATGTCAGCCTCGTACGTAAAGAAGCAGGCCCCAGGCCAGCAGGTTGGCGCCGCCCAGCCACAGCAGCGCGTGGGTACCGGTGCGGAACAGCCAGACGAAGCCGAATACCGTCATCCACACGGGCGCGATCGACCACATGACGAACTGGGACTTCTCCGGCGCGGCGATACCGCCCGGGCCCACCCACGCGAACAGGCCGGCCAGTGCGAATGCCAGGGTGGCCCCCAGCACGGCGCCGGCGAAGGTCTTGCGCCACCAGTCCGGGCGGATCGGCGCTCGTTTCACGTCAGCGCCCATCGCGGTCCTCCGGCAGCAGCAGCGGCACGAACGGCAGCAGCGACCAGGCCAGCATCGCCAGCACCAGCCAGGCGAAGACGGCCGTCAGCGGCGTCCATGCGGCCAACGCAGCGGCGAGCGCACCGGCCAGCAGCAGCACGCCGGCGGCGCGGGAAGCAGCCGGCAGCGGCTGGCGCAGCCAGCGCTGGTGGCGGTGGCTCAGGTACAGCACGGCGCAGGCGGCCGTGCCCAGGATCAGGAACAGGAAGCTCATATCAATGGAAGGCAGGAACGGTGGAAGAGACGGGGGGCACGGCGACGCGGGGCGCCAGCCGTGCCACCAGCAGGTAGCACAAGGGAATCAGGAACACGCCCAGCAAGGTGGCCGACAAGACGCCACCCAGCACGCTGGCACCGATGGCGCGCTGCGCGGCCGCGCCGGGGCCCGTGGCCATCAGCAGCGGCACGATGCCGGCACCGAACGCGAGCGACGTCATGACGATGGGACGCAGGCGCTGGGCCGCCGCCATGGCCACGGCCTGCAGCGCGGTGCTGCCGGCGCGGCGTGCCCCTTCGGCGAACTCGACGATCAGGATGGCGTTCTTGGCCGACAGGCCCACGGTCGTCAGCACGCCCACCTGGAAGAAGATATCGCGCTGCATGCCGCCCAGCCAGGCACCGGCGACGGCGCCCAGCACGCCCAGCGGAATGGCCAGCAGTACCGAGAATGGGATCGACCAGCTGCCGTACAGGCCCGCCAGGCACAGGAACACGAACAGGATGGAGGCGCAGTACAGCAGGGGCGCCTGCCCGGCCGACAGACGGTCCTGGTAGGACAGGCCGCTCCACGCCAGCTGCGTGCCCGCCTGGGCGGCGGCCAGGCGCTCGACGCCTTCCATCAGCGGGCCGGAGCTGGCACCCGGCGCCGCGGCGGCGGACATCTGCACGGCCGGCATGCCGTTGAAGCGGCGCAGCTGGCCGGCGCCGGAATCCCACCGCGTGGCGGCGAACGCCGTCATCGGCGTCATCGCCCCGCTGGTGCCGCGCACGAACCAGTGCTGCAGGTCTTCCGGCGCGGCCCGGTACTGCGCGTCGGCCTGCACCATCACGCGGCGGATGCGACCCCGGTCGATGAAGTCGTTCACATACACGCCCCCCCAGGCCGCGCCGAGGGTGGCATTGACGTCGGCCAGCGCCAGGCCCAGGGTGCGGGCCCGCACCTGGTCGATCTCGATGCGCAGCTGCGGCACCTCGCTGCCGCCGTCGGCATCCACGTACAGCATCCCGGGCAGCTCGCCCGCGCCTTCGGACAGGGCTGCCGCCGACGCGGCCAGCGCCGCGGCGCCGTTGCCGGCGGCATCCTGAAGCCAGAATTCCAGGCCGCCGGCCTGGCCCAGCCCATCGATGGGCGGCGGCACCATGGCGAACACGCGCCCGTCGCGCAGGCCGGCCAGGGCCCGGGTGGCACGCGCGGCGATTGCCTGCGCCGTGTTGTCGCCCGCGCCCCGCGCTTCCCACTCCTTCAGCGACACAAAGGCCATGCCGGCATTCTGGCCGCCGCCGTTGTTGCCGAAACCGGCGATGGTGTAGATGGCGTCGACCGTGCCCTTCTCGTTTTCCAGGAAATGCCGTTCCACCTGCGCTGCCAGCGCCGCCGTGCGCTCGTATGGTGCGCCGGGCGGCAGCGCGAAGCGCACCATCACCGTGCCCTGGTCGTCCTCGGGCAGGAAGGCCGTCGGCAGGCGCAGGTAGGCAAAAGCCGCCACGGCCAGCATGGCGCCGTACACCAGCATCCAGCGCAGGGGCCGGCCCAGCAGGCGCGCCAGCACGCCGTCATAGCGCAGCTGCACACGCTGCTGCAGCAGGTCCAGCTTGCGCGCCAGGCCCTTGTTGCCCTGCTTGCCCGCGTGCGGGCGCAGCAGGCCGGCGCACAGCACGGGCGTCAACACGACGGCGACGACGACGGACAGCGCCATCGCCGTGACCAGGGTGATGGCGAACTGGCGGTAGATCACGCCCACCGAACCGGGGAAGAAGGCCATCGGCACGAACACGGCGCCCAGCACCAGCGCGATGCCGGCCAGCGCGCCGCTGATGCCCTGCATCGACATCAAGGTGGCGGCGCGCGCGCTCAGGCCTTCCTCGCGCATGATGCGCTCGACGTTCTCGACCACGACGATGGAGTCGTCCACCAGCAGGCCGATGGCCAGCACCATGCCGAACAGGGTCAGCGTGTTGACGGAGTAGCCGCAGGCTGCCAGCATGGCGCAGGTGCCCAGGAGGACCACCGGCACCGTCACCAGGGGCACCAGCGTGGCGCGCCAGCCGCCCAGGAACAGGAACATGACGGCACCCACCAGCACGACCGCTTCGGCCAGGGTGATGGCCACCTTGGCGATGGAGCGCTTGACGAAGCGGGTGGCGTCCTCCGGATAGGTCACTTCCACCCCGTGCGGGAAGGTCAAGGCGGCGATGCGTGCGCGTACGGCGGCGGCCGTGCTCAGGGCGTTCGCGCCGGGAGCGAGCATGACGGCAAAGCCGGAAGCGGGCATGCCGTTCAGGCGCGACGTGCTGCCGTAGCTTTCGCTGCCGATCTCCACGCGGGCCACGTCGCCCAGGCGCACGACGGCGCCGTCGCCCCCAGTCTTGACGACGAGCGAGCGGAATTGCTGGGGCGTGCGCAGGCGCGACAGCGCCGTGACGGTCACGTTCAGGCCCTGCCCCGTGTCGGACGGGCGCGCGCCCAGTTCGCCCACGGGCACCTCCGTGTTCTGTGCCTCGATGGCGTCGATGACGTCGCCCGGCATCAGCGCGTAGCTGTGCAGCTTGTGCGGATCGAGCCACACCCGCATCGCATAGGGCGCGCCGAAGTTGCGCACCTGGCCCACGCCGGGCACGCGGCCGATGGCGTCCACCACCTGGCCGCTCATCCAGTCGGCCAGGTCGGCGTCGCTGTGCCGGCCGCTGCGGTCGGCGAAGACGGCCACCATCAGGAAGCTGTTCTGCAGCGCGCTGACGGACAGGCCGTTCTGCTGCACGGCGCTGGGCAGCCGGTAGGCCACCTGGTTGACCTTGTTCTGCACCTGCAGCTGGGCCAGCACGGGGTCCAGGCCCTGCTGGAAGGTCAGCATCAGTTCCGCCTCTCCGGAGGAATTGCTGGCCGAATCGAAGTACAGCAGCCCTTCGACGCCTTTCAGTTCCTGTTCCAGCACCTGCGTGACGGCGTTTTCCACCACGGTGGCCGACGCGCCGGGATACATGGCGGCCACGCGCACGACGGGCGGCGCGATGTCCGGGTACTGCGCCACGGGCATGCGCCACAAGGCCACGCCGCCGGCCAGCATCAGCACCACCGCCAGCACCCAGGCCAGCACGGGCCGTTCGATAAAGAAGCGCGACAGCATGTCAGCCCTCGCTTGGCGGCATGGTGGCGGCACTGACCGGCGCAGGCGGCACCGGCACGGCGGCCGTGCGCTCGCGCCACTCGACCACCTTGACCGTGGCGCCCGGCGCCACCTTGGCAGCCCCTTCGACAATGACACGCTCGCCCGTCCGCAATCCGGCGCGCACGGACCATTGGCCGCCCTGGTCGCCCGCGTCGGCGATCAGGTCCAGCGCGCGCTGCTCGACCTTGCCGGCGCCGTCGACCACCCAGGCCGTCGCTTCGTTGCGTTCGTTGTGGCGCACGGCCTGGCGCGGCAGCAGCACGGCGTCGGGCTGGACGCCCTGCTCCAACTTGGCCCGCACGTACATGCCCGGCACCAGGAGGCGGTCCGGGTTGGGGAAGCTGGCACGCAGGGTCACGGAACCGGTGTCGCCGTCCACGTTCATCTCGGTAAATTTCAGGGTGCCCGCATGGCGGTAGGGCTGGCCGTCTTCCAGCAGCAAGGTCACCCTGGCCTGGCCCGGCTGCAGGGCACCGCTGCCCAGGCGGCGCTTGAGCTGCGTCAGCTGCTGGCTGGACTGGACGATATCGACGAGGATCGGGTCGACCTGCTGGATGCGCGCCAGGGGCTCGGCCTGCTCGCTGGCCACCAGCGCCCCTTCCGTGACGGCCGAGCGGCCGATGCGCCCGGCAATCGGCGCGCGGATGCGGGTGCGCTGCAGGTCGATCTGCGCCGTCCTCAGCGCCGCCTGGCGCGCCTTGACCCGGGCCAGGCCCTGCTCGTAATTGGCCTGCGCCAGGTCATGGTCCTGCTGGGTGACAGTCTTGCTGTCGATCAGGCGCCGGTAACGCTCGGCGATGATGCGCAGGTTGACGAGGGCGGCCTGCTCGATGGCCAGTTCGGCCTCGGCCTGTTCGTGGCGGGCCGCATGGCTGTCGCTGCCGATTTCATACAGCAGTGCGCCGGCCGCGACGTCCGTGCCTTCCTCGAAGTGGCGCCGCACGATCATGCCGCCCACCTGGGGCCGCACCTCGGAGACACGCAGCGCCGTCACGCGTCCCGGCAGTTCGGCGCGCAGCGGCACCGGCTGGGCCTTCACCGTCAGCACCGCGACGGTGGCGGCGGCGGCCTTCGGCCCGGGCGCGGCGGGCGGTTCGCCACAGCCGGCCAGGGCTGCGGCCATGGTAGCCAAGGCCGCCACGGGCAGGCACATCGATTTTCCCAGCATAGACATCTCGTTTCTATTGATAGTAAGGGGGGGTGAAGGACTAAGCAGCGAGGGTCGCGCCGCCATCGACGACCAGTTCCTGCATCGTGATATGGCTGGCCAGGTCGGAGGCCAGGAACAGCACGGTGTTGGCGATCTCGCGCGCGGTGGCGATCTTGCGCAGGGGGATGCCGACCTTGAACTGCTCCGGCAGGCCCTCGATGGTGCGCCGCATGCCCTGCTCGTCGGGCAGCATGGCGCGCAGCATCGGCGTATCCGTGGAACCGGGCGACACCACGTTGCAGCGCACGCCGTACTGGGCCAGTTCCAGCGCCGCGCAGTGGCTCATGCCCACCAGCGCCGACTTCGACGCGCAGTAGGCCAGCATGTTCAGGCGCGGCACCCGCGCCGCGTTCGACGCCACGTTGACGATGGCGCCGCCCCGCTGGGCGCGGAACTGCGGCATCAGCTCGCGCAGCAGGTAGAACACGGCGCTGACATTGATGTCGAAGCTGGCCTGCCAGTCCTCGACCGTGGTCGAGTCCAGGGTCCCCAGGCGCAGCACGCCCGCCGCGTTGACCAGCACGTCGATACGGGGCGTCTCGGCCAGCAGCTGCCTGCATGCTTTCCCGATGCCCGGCTTGTCCGTGATGTCCAGGCGCACGGTGCGAAACGGGTAGCGCTTGCCGCCCGGACCATCCGGGTGGGTTTCCTCGTCGTCGAAGGCGCGGTCGATGCCCGTCACGCGTGCGCCCAGCTGGCGAAACGCCATGGCGATCTGGTAGCCGATGCCGCGCGCGGCGCCCGTCACCCATACCTGCCGGCCCTCGAACTGCAGCGTCGGCGGCGCCAGCGGCCGCGCACTTTGCGCCGTGCCCAGGTTCTTCTGGTCTGCGAGCATCATGGCGCGGTCCTCAGGCAGCCTGCTTGCGCTCGACCAGCGCCCACCACGCGTTCAGGGTCGGCGTGCCGGCCAGCTCCTCGAACGACACCTTGATGCCGCGCTTGTCCAGCTCCGCCACCAGGTTCATCACCTCCAGCGAATCGAGCCCATAGTCCATCAGGTTCTCGTCCGGACCGAAACCGGTGTCGTCCAGGGCCGGCGCCACGCGCTCGCGCAACCACTCGATGGTCGGCGCGGCGTGCCGGGCCAGCACGGTGCCGGTGGCGACGACGGCGCCACAGCGGCCCGTCACGTAGTCCAGCGCCATGCGGTGTTCGCGCTCGGAGAAATCGGCCACGGCGTCGGCCACCATGAAGGCCTGGATATCGCGCATGAAGGCGTCCAGCGCCGTCGTCATGCAGCCGATATGGGCATAGACACCCGTGATCAGGAGCTGGTCGCGGCCCCATTCGCGCATCAGCTCCTGCAGGTTGGAGCGCTGGAAGGCGCTGTAGCGCCACTTCACCAGCACCGTGTCGCCTGGCGCGGGAGCCAGGGCGGCCGTGACCTGCTGCAGGGCCGGATCGGCGGTGGTCAGGCCCGGGCCCCACATATCGTTGAGCAGCGCCCGCTCGGCGATGCTCTGTTCGACGGGCTGCGCCGTGTAGACGACGGGCACGCCGGCCGCATCGGCCCAGGCGCGCAGCCGGCCGATATTGGCAATGAGGGTCGTCAGCAGTTCGCTGTCGGCGCCGTAGAAACGCAGGAAGTAGTCCTGCATGTCGTGCACCAGCAGCACGGCGCGTTTGGCGTCCACGTGCCATTGCACGCGGTTGGCGGGCAGCGCGGCGGGCGCCGGCAGAGGGTAGGAGGAAATCGAGGGAATGGCCATGGTGTTCTCTTTTCTGGAATAGGGTCAGGCCGCGGCCTGGTTCGTTTCAAGGCCGGCGACGACGGCGCGCAGGGCCACCTTGTCGGTCTTGCCGACGGCCGTCAGCGGCAAGGTGTCGAGCATGCGGAAGCGGTCCGGCAGCTTGAATTCGGCCACGCCCTGCTCGCGCAGGTACTTGCGCAGCAGCGGCGGGCGCAGGGCATCTGTAACGTCGGCTGCGGTGCCGCCACCCGGGCGGGCCACGATGCAGGCGCAGCTCATCTCGCCCAGCAGCGGGTGCGGCACCGACACCAGCGCGGCCTGCAGCACGCGGGGATGGCGCAGCAGCAGGTTCTCCACTTCCTCGGCGGCGATCTTCTCGCCACCCCGGTTGATCTGGTCCTTGACCCGGCCCACCACGGTCAGGTAGCCGTCGACGCCGCGGCGCACCAGGTCGCCCGTGGCGTAGTAGCCTTCCGTGTCGAACACCTGGGCGTTATGCTCGGGCGCGCGGTAGTAGCCGCGGAAAGTGTAGGGGCCGCGCGTCAGCAGCAGCCCTTCCGCGCCGTCCGGCACGTCCTGGCCGTCCAGGTCGACGACGCGCACTTCGTCGAATGGGCTCATCGGCCGGCCCTGGGTCGTATATACCTTGTCTTCCGGGTCGTCCAGGCGGGTGTAGTTGACGAGGCCTTCGGCCATGCCGAACACCTGCTGCAACGCGCAGCCCAGTTCCTCGGGCACGCGGCGCGCCAGCGCCTCGGCGAAGCTGGCGCCGCCCACCTGCAGCAGGCGCACCGAGGCCAGTTGCGCGCGCCGGCCCGGCGCGGCCTGCAGCCACAGCGCCACTGCCGACGGCACCAGGGCCGCCATCGTCACGCCATGGCGTTCGATCAGTGCGAAGCAGCCCAGCGGTTCCGGCGACGGCGCCAGCACGACCGTGCCACCCGCGTGGAACACGCCCAGTGCGCCGGGAGAGCTGAGCAGGAAGTTATGCCCGGCCGGCAGCGCGCACAGGAACCGCGTCGTCGTATCGAGCCGGCAGATCTCGGCGCTGCGGCGCACGCTGTAGTAATAGTCGTCGTGGGTGCGGGGAATCAGCTTGGGCGTGCCGGTGCTGCCGCCGGAGAGCTGGAAGAACGCCACCTCGCTCGCGGGCGACGGCGCCAGGACAGCCGTCCCGCCCTCCTCCATCAGCAGGTCGGCCAGTTCCGTGGCGCCGGCGGGGGCGCCCAGCACCAGTACGTGTGCCAGGCCCGGAACTTCCGCATGCAGGGTGGCGGCAAAGGCGCCGTCGGCGAACAGCGGATGGACACCGGCGCCGATCACGAGCCTGGGCTGCAACTGGCGGGCATAGGCCGTCAGTTCCAGGCGCTGGTGGCTGAACAGCGCATTGACGGGGGCGACGCCGATTTTAAGCAGCGCGAAGAAGACGATATGGAACTCGGCCACGTTGGGCAGCTGCACCAGGGCCGTATCGCCCCGCGCCAGGCCGCGCAGTGCCAGCGCGTGGGCCAGCCGGGTCGACCGCGCATCAAGCTCGCGGTACGTCACCTGCCGTTCGCCGCAGGCGATGGCGATGCCGTCCCCATTGTCGCGGCACTGGCGCGCCAGGATATCGGTCATCGGCAGGCCGAGCCAGCAGCCGGCCTCGCGGTAGCGCCGCGCGGCGTCTTCCGGCCAGCGGGTGAAGTCGATGCCGCTCATGCCGCCTCCGCCGTCGTGCCTTGCGGACGGGGCTCGCCGGTGGCCGGAGCCCGCGCGCCCAATGCGCGCAGCATGGTTCCCAGCTTGCCTTGCGTTTCGGCCCACTCGGCATCCGGGCAGGAATCGGCGACGATGCCGGCCCCGGCGAACAGGCGGATGGTATTACCCTGCACCCTGCCGCACCGGATCGTCACGGCCCATTCGCCGTTGCCATGGGCGTCGCACCAGCCGACGATGCCGGCAAACAGGCCCCGCTCGAAGGGCTCGACCAGGTCGATCAGCTTGCGTGCCTGGCGCGTCGGGTAGCCGCAGACGGCGGGCGTCGGATGCAGGTGGCACGCCAGGTCGAGCGCCGTCAGGCTGGGGTCGCGCAGGGTGCCCTCGATGCGCGTCGACAGGTGCCACATGGCGTTGGTCGACAGCAGCGACGGCTGCTCCGGGACGTCCAGCTCCGTGCACAGGGGCGCCAGAAGGCGGCGGATTTCGTCCGTGACGAAGCGGTGTTCGCGCAGGTCCTTGGCCGACTGCAGCAGCGCGCCGCCGGCGGCCGCGTCGCTGTCGCCATCGGGCTGGCGCCGCGCGGAACCGGCCAGCGGGTTCGACACGATGCGCCCGCCTTCCTTGCGCAGCAACAGCTCGGGGCTGACGCCCACCAGCTCGGCGCCATCGGCCAGCGATACGCGGAACTGGTAACCGGTGGGGTTCTGGGCCGCCAGGCTGGCGAACAGCTCGCCGGCATCGGCGTCGCCGGCCAGTTCCACTTCCAGCACGCGCGACAGCACGGCCTTGCGGATGTCGCTCAGGCCGAAGTTCGCGATGGCCTGGCGCACGCCCTGCTTGAAACGGTCCTCGCCGGGGATGCTGGTTGAAGACAGGATGGGCGGCATCGTGCCGGGGCCCGGACGGGTGTGCGCAGCGCGCTCGAAGATGTCGCTGGCCAGCGGCACCACCAGTTCGGATGGCTGGGCGATATCGAAGGGGATCGCGCCGATCGCGATGGGGTCGGCGATGCCGGCCGCACGCGCGCGCTCGAAGGCCTGGGCCAGCGCGCGCTGCAGGTGGCCGCCCAGGGCGGGCGTGCCGATTCGTTCAAAGATGCCGTCGGCGCGCACGCTCTTGTGCGGCGACAGGAAAAGGGATGATGCCATCGTTACCTCGCAAACTATGGGAGACGTTCACGTTGGCTGGCATCATGCTGGCTACGTTGGGGCGGCGCCCCGGGGAGGTCAGAAATCGTAGGTGGCGCTGACGTAGTAGTTGCGACCCAGCTCGAAGAAGTCGAAGGCCTTGTTCTTCTTCTCCAGGTCGACGTCCGTCAGGTTCTTCACGCCGGTACGCACCGTCAGGTTCCTGTTCACCTTGGCCGACAGCGACAGGTCGACACGGGTGTAGCCCGGCAGGTCCTGCGTCAGGTAGAACTGCTTGCCCGTGTAGTGGGCCGACAGCGACGAGCGCAGCCGGTCCGTCATCTTCCAGTTCAGGGCCACCATGCCCATGTTCTCCGGGCGGTTTTCCAGCCTTGCCTCGGTGCCCGTCTCGTCGATATAGTCGGCCTTCAGGTGGGTGTAGTTGCCGCTGACGGTGAAGGCCGGCGACAGCACCACTTCACCCTGCAGCTCGACGCCGCGGGTCTTGGCCTTGGCCACGTTGGTCCATGCGCGCGACGGGCCGGCGGCGTCGTAGGTGGCGACGATCATGTCCTCGACATCGTTCTTGAAGACGACGGCGGTAAAGTCCCAGCCGGAGCGGTGGATCTCGAAGCCTGCTTCGTAGTTGGTGCTGGTCTCGGGCTGCAGGTTGGCGTTGCCGGACAGGTAGCACTTGCCGCCGCAGCTGACGGTGCGGTATTCGGGGCTCAGCTGGTAGGCTTCCGGCGCCTTGAAGGCCTTGCTGATGCCGCCCTTGACGGTCAGGCCGCCCGCGCCCTGCCATACCAGGTAGCTCTTCGGCGAGAAGTGATTGCCGAAGCGGTTGCTGTCGTCGAAGCGGCCGGCGAGGGTCAGGTGGAGGTTCGGCGCCAGCGCCAGTTCGTCCTCGACGAAGAAGGCCTTGCTGTCGGTGCTGATGCGGCCCGTTTCCAGGTAGGTCACGCCGTCCTTGATGACCTGGCGGCGCAGGTCGATACCGGCCGTGACGGCGTTGATGCCCCAGTTGAAGTTGGCATAGGCCTTGGCGTAGGTATTGTCCTCGTGGAGCACGCGCTCCTGCGGCGTGTTGTAGCGGCTGTTGAAGTCGTCGATGCGGGCGTGTTCCTTCGTGATGAAGGCCGTCGTGTTACCCCAGCCCCAGTCGGCCTTGTGCGTCACGCCGAAGGTGCCCCGTTCGATTTCCTGTTCACGGTAGTCGCGCGTGGTCCAGTCCCAGGCCGCGTTGTAGTCGTAGTAGAACAGCGCGCGCGGGCGCTTGTCGCGGTTGTAGCTGGCGTCGATGTCGAGCGACTGGTTTTCCGCCAGCTTCACCGTCAAGGTGCCGTTCAGGTTGGCGGCGCGTTTTTCCTCAAGGCGCGCCGGGCGCGTGTCGTCCGATTTCGACGTGGCATACCAGGCGTCGCGGTCGTAGAATTCGCCGGCCAGCGACAGGCCGAAGGTGTCGTTGAGCGCACCGGAAACGGCGGCGCTGACGCGGTACTGGTCGCCCTCCTCGCCCGGCTGCACGACACGGTATTCGCCGCCGATGCTGCCCTTCCACTCGCGCGTGGGCGCCTTCGTGATGATGTTGACGACGCCGCCGATGGCGTCCGACCCGTACAGCGCCGCCATCGGGCCGCGCACGATCTCCACGCGCTTGATCGAGGACAGCGGGATCGAGCTGAAATCGAAGTCGCCGCCGCGCCACAGGGCGCCGCCGGACGACACCCGCTTGCCGTTCACCAGCATCAAGGTGTACTTGCCGCCCAGGCCACGGATCTGGATCTCGTCGCGGCCCGTGCTGTCCGTCATGTTGTTGACGCCGACCGTATCGCGCAGCAGGTCCGGCAGGCTGTTGACGGGCGACTTGTTGATGTCTTCCTCGGTGACGATGGTGGTGAAGGCCGGCGCCGACGCGGCCGTGTGATTGCGCAGCGAGGCCGTGACCACCACGACGGACTGCTCGGAAACCGCTGCCCCAGCGGGTGCTTCAGGTGCATCGGCAGCAAAAGCGTGCTGACCGATGGCGGCGATACTGATTGCTAACAGCTTTCTTGTGATGGACATTATGATTTGCCTATTGTTATAAAATTCGCACTTCCCAGAAACGCGAATGATACTGATTCTCATTTACATAGGCAATGACTTTTTTTCTTCGGCCGGCGCTAGCGCGCTGGAACCGGTTTGACGCGTAAAACGGGGTAAATTTCACCAGTAAAATGTAGCGTTATCGCAACATTCGTGCGGTGCGGCGGTAGTGCACTGCCGGCAGGGCCTGCGGTGTCTGTCGATACTTGCTCGAAACCGATCTCTGACGGTTTTCGAGCAACGTTTCGGAGCCGGCGGAGCCGATGGGATGTCCGGCCGCATGGGAACGACCGGTATTGAGGCCTCGTCAGAATTCGGTGTCTGAACCAGGTGTTTGACACCGAATCGCGATCGACGTTTACCGCACCGTCAGCTTGCCCGTGCCCGCGTTGGTCAGCACGGACTGCTTCACGGCCGAGGTGGACAGCAGTGGCACGCTGTACGGCACGGTCCAGCCGACGGAGGCGCTGAAGCTGCACTTGCTGGCCACGTTCAGCGCCGCACCGTTCAGCAGCGAGCCCGTATCCGTGATGGCGCCCGTCTTGCTCGACGAACCCGGGTTCGTCAGGATATTGGCGCAGCCGGAAGCGCCGGCGATATCGAAGGCATTGTTCTGCGAGATGATTTTCGCCAGGTAGCCCACGCCGATGCTGTAATGGTGCGGATACACGGCGTGCGAGCGGCTGCCCTCGAAGTAGTTGTTGTACAGGTGGACCATGCCGAAACGCACGCGCGGCGCCCGCTCGGACACGTGCAGGAAGTGGTTGTTGTTGAACGTGACGGTCAGGTGGCCGTTGTCGCTGGTGGTGCTGTCGGACGAGCCGATCAGGTTGTTCTTCGTGTGCAGTTCGAAGCGGTTGTTCGACACCGTCACGTAGTCCGACCCGTTCTTGACGTCCAGCGCGCCGTCGTGGCACTGCTTGATCTTGCCGTTACTGACGGGCAGGGTGTTGTCCGTCCTGGGTGCGTCCGTGAACACGTTGTGGTCGATCCATACATTCTTCGAATTGCTGATCACCACGGCGTCGAACTCGGAGTTCCAGTTGCCGCTGCTGCCATCGTTCGGGTCCCACACGGGATTGACGTCGCAAGGATTGACGATGGCGAGGTTGCGCACGATGACGTTCTGCACGCCGCTGATGGAAATGGTGGCGTTCACCAGACGCGCGTCGCTGCCCGTGCCGATCAGGGTGCTGTTGCTGCCCACCTTGATCTGACTGCGCTGGGCCTGGTCGCTGGTGCTCGTGAACGGGCCGCCGTTGTCGGACGCCGCCATGTCGATGGTGCCGGTCAGCTTGATGATCTTCGGATTATTGCCCTGTGCCTTCAGCGCCGCCAGCAACTGGTAGGCGGAACTGACCTTGTACACGGCCGTCGCCGGCGCCGCGGCACCGCCCGTCGTGCCGCCATTGCGTCCGGCCCAACCGCTGACCGGCGCTGCTTCCGTGCTGGCATCGGTACCGGCCCCTGGCGTCGGGGTCGGGGTGGGAGTCGGGGTGGGGGTGGGGGTCGGGGCCGGCGTCGTTCCGCCCACCGGGCCGACGGCGCACTTCTTGGCAACGCCCGGATTCGGGTCCGAGCCGAAGGTGGCCACCGTGCACGGCACGTTGTTGGACAGGGTCTTCACGACGAACTTGTCCTTGCTGCCGAAGGAAACGGCGCGCGAGCTGGAGCCCACCTTGCAGGTGCCGCCCTGGTCCGCGCACTTGGAATAGCCGGATGGCCAGTCGGCCGCCTGTACCGCGCCGGCCGCAAACAGCAGCGTCGCCGCAAAGGCTGGCATGAGATGTTTTGATGTCAAGATTCGTCTCCCAGTTGAAATTTCCTGCGGCAAGGGCGCCGCAGGTCAACTGACATCATACAACTTCCGAGACGAAAACATTCAATTAAAGCAATGTTGCGCAACAATTGAGCAAAGGGATTTCACAATGCTCAACTACTGAGCGCAGGGTTGTCTCCTGCCATCAAGCGGTCGTCTTGTGACCGTCGCCGCGCTGGGCGCGATAGATGCCGCGGTGACCGGAGACCAGATAGGCAACGGCGCAAGCCAGCGCCGCGTACGGGCCCACGGCGGGGCCGAACAGCTCCAGCGCCATCACGGTCGATGCCAGGGGCGTGTTGGCGGCGCCGGCAAACACGGCAACAAAGCCGACGCCGGCCAGCATGGCGAACGGCAGGTGCAGCAGTGGCGCCAGCGCGTTGCCCAGGGTGGCACCGATATAGAACAGGGGCGTTACTTCCCCGCCCTTGAAACCGCTGCCCAGGGAAGCGACGGTGAAGACGAACTTGCCCAGCCAGTCCCATGGCGGCAGCGGCTGCGCGAAGGCCTCGACGATGACGGGAATGCCCAGCCCCACATAGCGCTGCGTCCCGATCGCCCACACGGCGCAGGCGACGACGAGGCCGCCCAGCGCGGGGCGCAGCGGCGCGTACGGCAACCACCTCTTCATCACGCCTGACAGGCCGTGGGTGGCGCCCGCGAACGCCCTTCCCGCCAGGCCGAAGGCGATGCCGGCGACGACGATGGCGCCGATGCTCCATGCGGTGATGGCGGGGACGGTGCCAATGGCATAGTACGTGTGGTGAACGCCCCAGGCCAGTCCCACCTGGTCGGCCAGGATGGCCGAGGCGATGCAGGGAAAAATGGCATCATGGCGCAGGCGCCCGATCACGAGCACCTCCAGCCCGAACACGGCCCCCGCCAGCGGCGTGCCGAAGACGGAAGCGAATCCCGCGCTGATGCCGGCCATCAAGAGCAGACGACGGTCGCCCGGACCCAGGCGCGGCAACCGTGACAGCTGGTCCGCCAGGGTGCCGCCCATCTGCACGGCCGTGCCCTCGCGCCCCACCGAGGCGCCGAACAGGTGCGAAAGGACGGTACCGGCCAGCACCAGGGGCGCCATGCGCAGCGGCACGACATTGGTCGGGTCGTGGATTTCGTCGATCAGCAGGTTGTTCCCCGCCTCCACCGCCCGGCCGAAGCGCCAGTAGACCCAGCCGACGGCAAAGCCGGCCAGCGGCAGGCCCCAGACGATGGCGGGATACGCGATGCGCCAGGCAGTGGCGGTATCGAGAGCGAACAGGAACAGTGCGGAAGCGCTGCCGGCCAGCACGGCGACCAGCGCGGACAAGACGCTCCATTTCGCCAGGTAGGGCAGCATGCGCGACAGCGAAGCGGGAGGTTCGGGCAGGGAAGTCATCGAGCGCGACTATAACATGGCCCTCTGGCAACCCTGCCCTGGCGACAACTAGTTGCTCAGAAAATGGGGTCTGTCCCCATTTTCCAGGCAAGGTCAGTGATGCTCGTGCCCGCCCCCGCGCCGCACCTTCATCGCTTCCGCGGCCGGCACCGTCGGTGCATCCGGCGCCGTCGGCGCGGGCGGCAGCTCGCCCTTCCATTCGTAGGCCACCGTGCCTTTCGGATGGCGGTAATGACCGGGGTCGCGGTAGTCGCCGCGGCGTACGTCGGGACGCACCTTCAGCATCGTGAACATGCCGCCCATCTCGATGTCGCCGAACTGGCCCTTCCCCGTCATCATCGGCAGCGTGTTTTCCGGCAGCGCCATCTGCATGCCGCCCATCGAACCGCCCTTCTCGCCCATCACCATATAGCCCGGCACGAGGGCGTTGATCTTCTCGGCCACGCCGCGGTGGTCGACGCCGATCAGGGTCGGCACGTCGTGGCCCATGGCGTTCATCGTGTGGTGCGACTTGTGGCAATGGAAGGCCCAGTCGCCGGGATTGTCGGCGACGAACTCGATGGCGCGCATCTGGCCGACGGCGATATCGGTCGTCACTTCCGGCCAGCGGGCACCCGGCCTGACCCAGCCGCCGTCGGTTCCCGTCACTTCGAAGGTGTGGCCATGCACGTGGATGGGGTGGTTCGTCATCGTCAGGTTGCCGGCCCGGATGCGGACCCGCTCGCCCTGGCGCACCACCATCGGATCGATGCCGGGGAAGACGCGGCTGTTGAAGGTCCACAGGTTAAAGTCCAGCATCGTGTTGACCTTCGGCGTATAGCTGCCCGGCTCGATGTCGTAGGCGCCCAGCAGGAACACGAAGTCGCGGTCCACGGCATGCTGGCGCGGGTCCTTCGGATGCGTCACCCAGAAGCCCATCATGCCCATGGCCATCTGCGTCATCTCGTCCGCATGCGGGTGATACATGAAGGTGCCGGCGTGCTTCGCCACGAATTCGTAGACGAAGGTCTTGCCCGGCTGGATGGCAGGCTGCGTGACGCCGGAAATGCCGTCCATCCCGTTCGGCAGGATCTGGCCATGCCAGTGGATGCTGGTGTGCTCGGGCAGCTTGTTGGTGACGAAAATGCGTACCCTGTCGCCCTCCACCACTTCGATGGTGGGGCCCGGGCTCTGGCCGTTGTAGCCCCACAGGTTGGCGTGCATGCCCGGCGCCAGCTCGCGCACGACGGGTTCGGCCACCAGGTGGAATTCCTTGACGCCGTCCTTCATGCGCCACGGCAGGCTCCAGCCGTTCAAGGTGACGACGGGATTGTAGGGCCGTCCGTTCGGTGGCAACAAGGGGGCGGCGGTGGTGGCCGTGCCCTGCACGGGTGCTTCCGGCAGCGAGGCGGCGCCCGCCTTGCTGACCAAGCCGGCGCCGACCAGCGCGGCGCCCTGCAAAAACGATCTGCGATTGTTCATTGGGTTACTCCGTGTGCTCGGTGATGCGAGTGGTCTTGCGTCGTCGTGGCGGGCAGGCGGCCGCCCAGCGCCGCTTCCAGGCCGGCCTCGGCCAGCCAGAACGCCTTTTGCGCGTCGATATAGGCAATGACGGCGCTGCGCTGTTCGCGCGCATCGGCCAGCAGCTCGAACACGCTGACCAGCATGCCGTTATAGCGCAGCAGCGTCTCGTCCGACAGCTGCTTCCTCACGGGGATGACGACGTCCCGGTAGTGGCGCGCCAGGTCGTAGCCGGCGCGGTAGGCCTGGTAGCTTTCGCGTGCCTCGCTGCGGGCATCGGCCGCCGTCTGCGCCAGCCGGTTGACGGCCTGCATGTACACCGCCTCGGCCCGTACCGTGCGGGCGCCGCCCCAGTCGAACAGGGGAATTTCCAGGGTGATCTCGTAGCCGCGCTGGCGCTCGGCGCCCTCCCGTTCGTGCACGCCGCCCAGCTCCAGCACGTTGATGAAACGGGTGGCGCGGCTCAGGCCCAGCGATGCCGCCGTGTGCTGCGAAGCCAGGGTGGCGGCGCGGATGTCGAGCCGCTCGCGCACGGCGACCTGCTCGACATCCGTCATCTCGCGCGGCGCGGCAGGCAGATCCGGCAGGCGCTCCGGCAGCCGGTATGCCGCCTGCCCGCCCCACAGTCCCATCAGCCGCGTCAACGCTTCGCGCGCGGCGGTGGCGGCCGACGTGGCGCGCACCACGTCGGCCATCGCCTCGGCATAGAAGGCCTGCTCGCGGGCCTGGTCGAAGGCGCTCCAGTTGCCGGCGCGGCGCATGCGCTGGCCCAGGTCGGCACTGGCATCGGCCGCCGCGGCAACCTGGCGTGCATACGCCAGCGACTGCGTGGCGGCGACCGCCTCGACCCAGGCGCGGCGCGTATTCGATGCCACCGTCACCGCCTCGTTCGCCACCTGCAGCCGCGTGGCCTCCAGCTGGCGCCCTTCGATGCGCGTGGCCAGCGGCGCCGTGATCAGGCTGACGAGGTTGAAGGTCAGGCTGCGCTCGATCGACGTCGTGCCGCCGCCCGTCTTGTGCTGGTAGCCAAACGCGGGGTTGCTGAGCCGACCGGCCTGCACCAGGTCCGCTTCGGCGATGCCCAGCTCCCAGTAGCTCGCCTGCAGGCCCCGGTTGTTCAGCAGCGCGATCTGTACGGCGTCGTCGGCCGTCAGCGGCTGCGTCATGCGCGCGGCCAGCAGCTCGTCCAGCGCGCGGCGGTCGGCATCGCTGCGCAGCAGTTTTACGGGTGCACCCGCCTTCGCCTGCGCCAGGTCGTTGACGGCCTGGATGCCGCCGTCCGGCGAGAAGGTGGCGCAGCCCGAGAGGCTTATCGCCAGCGCCGCAACGGCGAGGAGCCTTGGCTTGGTTCCGGGCTTATTCATGGTGGCCCTCGTGCCCCTTGTGGGGATTGTGGGCATCCCGTGCCTTGCCGCCGGCATCCTTGGGCGCCGGTGCCGGCATATGGTGACCGGCGTGCGGATCCTGGGCCGGTGCGGGCTTGGCCGCGTCGTGGTGCATGTGCATCGCATGCCCGGACGGGCCGGCCACGGCCGCGTTGGCGGCGCGCCAGTTGGCGGCAGGCGTGGTGCTGTCGGGCTTAATGGAGCGGAACGCCGCCAGCGGGGATTGATAGGTCGTCGCCGGTACCGGGGCGGCCGGATTGGCGGCGTCCTGGGGCGATGCTGCATGCGCGGATGCGCACATCGCCAGCCAGGCGGCCAGCGTGATGGTGAATCGATTCATTGGAAAACCTCGTGCTTGAACGGCCCGCGCGGTGCGCGGGCGACACCGGCCCCTCAGGGACCGGACCGTCGGGGATCAGGCGTGCAGGCGTTTCGGCGGGCGCTCGATGCCGGCCAGGTCGACGGCAGCGGGCGCCGTCGTCTCGAAGGGAATGGGGGCGCCGCCTGCGTCCGGCAGGGCCGGCGCGGTCGGCATCCTCGTGGCCAACGGCGCGCCGGTGCAGCAGAACGCAGCCCCGGCACACTTGGCGTCCTGGCCATGGTGGCCGGGACTGTCGTTCTCGCCATGGCTGGCATGCTGCTGCGCCGCCACCATGGCGGCATGGTCGTGATGTTCTTCCATGGCCGCTGCCGGCACGGCCGCCATCGGGGCTGCCGGCGGTGCGCACAGCAGCATCGTGCTGGCGGCGAACCCTTGCAGGGGCACGCCGGCCAGCAGCAGCCAGATGAGGAAGGTCCGAAGCAGCGCTTTCATGGCCGCCATCTTACCATGGCATGGGGGCGTTCATCAGCGGAACTGCTCCGGCGCGCGGCCGATCGGCTCGTCCATATTGGCCAGGAACCACGTCAGGGTGGTCATCACGGCCACGTGGCGCTTCAGGTCTTCCGGCTTGACCTTGTCGAAGGTGTCGGCCGGCGTGTGGTGGTAATTGAAGTAGCTGCTCGTGTCGACATGGGGCGCGAAGCTGGGCACGCCATCGGACTCCATATAATGCAGGTCGCCCTCGCCCAGTACGTCGCGGCGGGTCAGCGCGCCGGCGCCGATCTTGACGAGGCTGGCCTGCAGCGGCGCGAACAGTTTCTCGTACTGGGGACGTACGCCGGCCACGACACCGAAGGTGCGGCCGGCAACGCCGCCGTCGCTTTCGATGGCGGCGAACTGCTTGTCCAGCGCCGCCTTGTGGGCCTGGTGGTAGGCGCGCCCTCCGCTGCCGCCGTTTTCCTCGGCCATCCAGGCCACCACACGGATGGTGCGGCGCGGCTTCAGGTTCAGCTTCTTCAGCGTTTCGATGACGCCCATCGAGGCCGTCACGCCGGTGGCGTCGTCATGCGCGCCCGTGGCCAGGTCCCACGAATCGAGGTGGCCGGAAACGATCACCACTTCGTCGGCCTTGTCCGTGCCCGGCAGGTCGGCAATGACGTTGAAGCTGTCGGCGTCGGGCAGGTTCTGCGGCGTCAGGGTCAGGTGCATCCTGACTGGGCCGCGCCGGGACAGGCGCTTGATCAGCATCGCATCCTCGGCCGTCACGGCGGCGGCCGGGATGCGCTTGCCCTCTTCCAGCCGCGTCATGCCCGTGTGGGTCAGGCGGAAGTCCGCGCCGCCGACGGAGCGCACCAGCGCCGCGGCGGCGCCCAGGTCGGCCGCCAGTGCCGGGCCACGCGTGCGCGCCGCGGAACCGCGGCCATAGGCATTGCCGGCCAGGCCGCGGTCGGCCATGCCCTGGTCGAACGGCACGTCGATCAGCACGATCTTGTCCTTCACCTGCGCGCCGCGGGCCTTCAGTTCGTCGAAATCATGCACGACGATGACTTCGGCCGTCAGGCCGCCGGCCGGGGTCGCGCCGGAGCCGCCCAGTGCTGTCAGCACGACGTTCTGCGTCACGCCGTTCGGGCGTCCCGCGTAATCGACCAGCCGCGCCTTTTCCTCGCCCCGCACCCAGTGCGGCACCTTGACCGGCTGCAAGGTCACCTTCGCGCCCAGCTTGCGCATCGTGTCGGCCACCTGCTCGACGGCTGCTGCGGCGCCGGCCGAACCGGACAGGCGCGGTCCGATCAGGTCCGTCATGTCCTCCAGGCGGCCGTAGGCCCAGTCGCTCGCCATCGCCGTATCGCGGATCTGCGCCAGGGTGGCGCTGTCGTTGGGTGAAGCGGCATGGACGGGGACGGCGGCGATGGCGAACAGGCTGGCGGCAATGGCGGTCAGTACGGGCTGGCGGAGGTTCATGCGTTGGGTCCTGGTGAGGGGCGCGCGGTGGCGCCGGAACCCATAACGATAACCCATTTGACAAGCTTGTGCAGGACGGTCCCGGGCCAGCGCCTGGCACGGGCAGCGGTTGCCTGGCGCCTGCCGATGGCTTAGACTTCGCTCATGCTCAAAGGCCAACTCTGCACGGTGCGGCACCTGCTCAATACCGACCTCAATACGTTCATCGCGCTGGTCAACGACCTGCCGTCGCGGGGCGAGCATTTTTCACTGCAGTTCAAGTCGCCCGAGGCGATGCGCAAGGAATTCGTGCAGACGGGCTTCGTCACCGAAGACAGCGAACTGTTCGTCGTCGAGGACCGGCAGCACCACATCGTCGGCGTCATCACCCACTTCAAGACACGCACGCCGACCAGCCGGGAAATCGGCTACCGCCTGTTCGACCGCGAGCTGGACGGCCAGGGCTACACGACGGAGGCGCTGCGGCTGCTGTGCAGCTACCTGTTTCGCGTGCATACGTGGCACCGGCTGGAAGTGCTGGCCGCGCCGGCCAATATCGCGTCCGTGCGGGTGGCGCAGAAATGCGGCTTTCGCGTCGACGGCAGGTTGCGCGAGGCCTTCTTCATCAACGGCCGCTACGCGGATGTGCAGATCATGAGCCTGCTGCGGCCGGAATGGGAGCAGCTGGCGGCCGCCGGGCCATGATGCCTGGCCCGAGCTTGTTACAGGGCTTGGCGCGATTGTAAGAATGTGTATTAGCGATGTGCACGCTTGACGTGCTTCGTTATAGTCACCTCATCTGCCGACAGGCCAGTACATAATAATGAGGGGAAACACCATGACGATCAAAAAATTCCTGAGCGTGCTGCTGCTGGGTGCCGCCGCCCTCACCACCTCTTCCGCCGCGCTGGCCGCCGGCGACCGTGAATTCAATACCGCCGCCGGCGCCGTGCTGGGCGCGGCCATCGGCAGCCACAATGCCGGCACGGGCGGCGCCATCGTCGGTGGCCTGGCTGGTGCCGCCATCGGCAACGCAATCAGCTCGGACCGTCACCGCGAGCGCAGCCGCGTCTACGCCCAGCCGCAACGGGTCTACTACGAACCGGCGCCGGTCTATTACGAACGCGCGCCGCGCGTGCATTACGTCGAGCCGCGCCGCGTGTACCGCGAGCGTTACTACGAATCGCGTTACTACGAACCGCGCCACCATGGCCGCGGTCATGGACGCGGGCACGGACGTGGTCACGGCCACGGCCACCACGGTCACTGATCCGTATCAACGAAGCCCGGCACCGCCGGGCTTTTTTCATGTCTGTCCCCTTCTTTTGCCCCTCCCCCCGCTAGCGGCGCATGAACAATGGAGAAGCCATGCCCGCCCGCGATACCGTCATTGCCCTGGAAAAGGGCCACTACCGCCTCGCTGAACAGATCGGCGCCTCCGTGTACGGCGTGCTGTGGCGCGCCATGGGGCCTGGGGCACAGGGCGACGTCGCGCTCAAGCTGGTGAACCGGGAGCAGATGGCGCGTGCCCAGCCGGGCCAGCGCGAGCGGTGGATCGCCAGCGCCGCCACCGAGATCGCTTTCCTGCAGACGCTGGCGCCGTGGGACGGCCGGCATATCGTCCGGCTGCTCGACAGCGGCTGGTGCGACGGCCTGCCCGTGCTGGCGCTGGAACTGCTGCAGTCGGACCTGGCGCGGCACCTGGCGCACCGGCGTGCCGCCGGCGCCAGCCCCGGCCTGGCACAGGTACTGGACTGGCTCGGCCAGCTGAACCAGGCCCTGGCCAAGGTGCACGGCCACGGCTGGCGCTACCTCGACCTGAAGCCGGCCAATATCCTCGTCACCCGCGACGGCGGCGTCAAGCTGGCCGACTTCGGCACCAACCGGCCCCTGGCCGACGCCGCAGCGCACAGCTACGCGGGCACGGCCAACTGGCAGGCGCCGGAGCAGTTCGTGCCGGCCCCGGGCGGCGGCTACGCGACGGGCCGCCAGACCGACTACTTCGCGCTGGGCGTCCTGTTCCACTACCTCGTCACGGGTGGCACGCCACTGCGCTGGAATGCCGCCTGCGCCCAGGCCTACCGCGCCCACCCCGCCGACTGTGGCCGCCATCTGCTCGACGCCCACGGCGGCAGCCTGCCGCCGCCCCTGGCGCCCGACGAGGAAGCGCGCTTCGCCGCGCTGCTGCCCCGCGCCGCCCGCGATCCCGCCCTGGCCCTGCTGCGTGCGCTGCTCGCCGCCGATCCCGCCCAACGCCCCCGCGATGCCGTGCAAATCAGCCGGATGCTGCAGGCCGTGCGCGCCGGCGCCGGCTGCGCCCCGCTGCACGCGGTGCGACCCGCACTCGTCGAGGCCTGCGCATGAACGGCACGCCGACATTGTCGCTGTTGCGCTTTGCCTTATCTGCCTTGTTCGCGTTGCAGTTGCTTGCCCTGCTGCGCGCACCGGCGGCGTGGCAGCCCGCCGCCATCGCCATTACGCTCGCACCCGGGCAGTCGCAGCCGCTGGGCCGGCGCGAGCTGGCGGCCGTGCAGGCGCAGGCGGACCACGTCACCGTGCGGCGCGATGGCGCGGGCACGTGGTACGTGGCGATGCCGGATGGGGTGCGTCCGCCCGTGCTGGGCCGCGCCACGGGCGAGAACCGCATGGGCAGCGTGGCGGCGCACGGCCTGCGTTCGTTCCAGGTCGGCGCCGTCGTGTTGCGTCTATCGGAGGCGCACGGCCAGGGCATCGCTTTTCTCCACGGCGCGCGCCGCTGGGACTACGACGGCGCCACCCTGCGCCGCGATGGCGTGGCCCAGCCGCCCTGCCCCGGCGCGGCGCTTACGGCCCGCATCGCGGCGGCGTGGAACCGGGCCGTACCCGGGGCGTTGACGCTCGCACGGGGCCTGACGTTCGGCGGCAACCTGCACTGCGGGAACCGGCTCGGCCTGGAAGACGTCGCGGCCGGCACGGCGCAACTGGCCAGGAAGGATGGCGCGCTGTGGCTGTCGGCGGCCCCGGATGCGGCCGTGGCCGTGCTGGCCGACGGCGCCGACCTGCGCGCATCGAGCCAGCCGCTGGCGGACGTGCGGTCGCTGGCGATCGGCGCC